>JBAXUY010000052.1:0-19463 GCA_037129475.1 Planctomycetia bacterium
CGTTCGGCGGAGTCGGGAGGGTGGGCACGCGCAGACGAAGGCAGTCGTTGAGGACGTGTTCCGCGCCAGGCCCGGAGGGCCGGGTTGTTTCCAGCCGACGGAGGTCGGCCAAGGAACGGACGGCAGGATGCCGTGCCATTCCGTGAAGCATCCCGCGAGCATGCCTCCCTTCGGCTCCGAATGTGGATGATTATCGAATGCCCCGCCATTTAGCAGGTCAGGACAGGCGGGACTCCTGTCCTATGGCAAGCGGGACGCTTGCCCCACATGGAGTATGGGCAGCCCCGAGCCGGCCTGGGCGAGCACGGGTAGTGACAGACTGACGCCTGTCCGCGGCGAACCGTTGTAGCGACGTGACCGTACAGGGGGGAGTTGCCTCGCACCACGTTCCAGGAGTTTGCCCACATGCCTCGTGCCCGCACGCTGTTTTCGATCCTGTCCGCCGTCTGCCTCGTCGCGTGGGCCGCCCGGCCCGTGGATGCCGCCGGCCCGCGGAATCCCTACTCGAGCTTCAACCTCTCGGGTATCAACTACGGGGCCCAGCAGTGGGATCGGGCTCAGCGGCAGGGCAAGGTCGTGTGGCCCTACTACAACGTGCCCTCCCGAAACTACTCGCGTGGCTCGTCACGAGGCTCGGGCGTGTACGTCGGCGGCGTGGTCGCCGGCGGGAGCGGGGCCGGCACGATCATCCAGGGTGGCTCGTACCGCCCGACACAGCGGACGTATGCCAGCCGCAGCGTCCGCCGCTCGCGGCGATAAGCACGTCAGCCCACCGTACCGTCGTACATGCGGTATTTCTTCGTCACCAGTGCTCCGCCGCGCTCCAGCGTGCGCTTCGAGAGGTGGTTGCTCTCCAGCACCCAGGAAAACTCCACCTCGTCCATGCCCCAGTCGTAGAGTCGCGGCACGAGCGCCGCGTGGAGCACGAGGCCCACGCCCCAGGCCTGGTATTCGGGGATCACGTTCGTGCTGATCGCCCGCATCCGCTTGATGCCCCGCTTGTTCCAGAGCAGCTTCAGGAAGCCGAAGGGGAACAGTCGTCCGTTGATCGCCTTGATCCGCGGGTTGTAGTCGAGCAGGCAGAAGACCGTGCCGATCGGCTTGCCTTCCGCCTCGGCCACGAGCGCGAGCTCCGGCACGATGAGGTGCTTGAGGCTCGCGGCCATGTGCGTCACTTCGCCCGGCGTGAGCGGCACGAAGCCCCACGTACCGCCGAGGCTCGAGTTGTAGATGTCGAGGAACATCCGCACTTCCTCGTCGAACCGGCGCCGGTCGAGCGGCCGCACCGTCACGCCGAACCGCTCCTTCACCCCCTCCACCATCACGCCGAGCTTCGAGTCGATGCCCTTGAGCATCTCGAGCCGGCCCCAGAAGGCGTACATGTCCTCGATCCTGCTCAGGCCCTGGTCCTCGACGAGGCTCGCGTAGTAGGGCTTGTTGTGCGTCATCATGAAGAACGGGGGCGTGTCGAAGCCCTCGATCAACAGGCCGCACTCGTAATTGAGCGATGGATTGGCCGGTCCGCGGAAGGCCGTCATCCCGTGGCCTGAAAGCCACTCCCGAGCCGCGCCGAACAGGGCCCGAGCGGCCGCTCGGTCGTCGTCACATTCGAAGAAGCCGAAGAAGCCTCGCTGCTCGCCGTAACGCTCGACATGACCCGCGTTGACGATGGCGGTGATCCGCCCGACGTCGGTACCGCCACGCGAGGCGAGAAACGACCGGCTCTTCGACTTCTCGTAGAAAGGACAGGGACGGAACCCGAGCAGTTCCTCCTGAGACATGATCAGCGGGGGCATCCAGCAGGGGTCGTCGCGGTAGATCCGCCACGGCAGGTTCACGAACCGCTTTTGTTCGGCCCGCGTCTCGACGGGCCGCACGGTGAGGTCGGACACGGTGCGTTTCCTCGCTTCCAAAGCCGGCAACGTCGACGCCACCGGCAGGGTGGCATGGTGGACCCGGAAGGCGAGGGCTGCCAACGACTTCCGGCTCCTCGTCGCATCTTCGGCCGCTGGAGGGCGGGGCGTCAACGCCGATCGCAGCCGGCCACCGCAAGTCGCCCCGGCCCCCGAGCCGATCTATCATTCGCCCCCGTCCGCGCCACCCTCACCCGCACCTCCCCGATCGATGACGTTCACCGCCCCTTCCCGGCCCGATTCCAGCGTCGACTGCGTCGTCACCGGCGCGACGGGGCTCGTGGGAAACAACGTGGTGCGGCTCCTCGCGCGGCGCGGGATGAGCGTGCGGGCGGTGGTCCGCTCGGCAGGGCGTTCGCTCGATGGGCTGCACGTGCAGGTGGCGAGCGCCGCGCTCGCCGACGAGCGTGCCCTGCAGGAGGCGATCGACGGTGCCGCGGCCGTCGTCCATTCGGCCGCCATGGTGCACTGCGGCTGGCGACACCTCGACGAGATGCACGCGGCCAACGTGGAGGGCGCACGCCGCGTCGCCCGCGCCGCCCGCCGGGCCGGCGCCCGGCTCGTGCACGTCTCGAGCGTGGATGCGATCGGCCTCACCCGCGACGGCTCGCCCGCCGACGAGGAGACGCCGCCGGGAGGCATGCCGGAATGCCCCTACGTCGTCACGAAGCGCGAGGCGGAGCGGGCCGTGCTCGACGAGGTCGCCCGGGGACTCAACGCCGTGATCGTGAATCCGGTCTACATGATCGGCCCCTGGGATTGGAAGCCATCGAGCGGCCGGATGCTCCTCGAGGTCGGCGCCGGCAAGGGACTGTTCGCACCGCCGGGCGCCAACGACTTCGTCGACGTGCGCGACGTGGCCGAGGGCATCCTCGCGGCGCTCGAGAAGGGGACGGCCGGCCGGCGGTACATCCTCGGCGGCCACGCGCTTTCCTACCTCGACGCGTGGCGGATCTTCGCCCGGGCCGCGGGACGGATGCAGCCGCTCGGCATCGCGCCGCGGGCGGCCGTGCGGGTGGCGGGCTGGGTTGGCGATCTGGCGAGCCTCATGACCCGCCGTGAACTGCCGGTCAACTCCGCAGCCACCACGATGTCGATGCTGCCGCACAACTTCTCGTCGGCCCGTGCCGTGGCGGAGCTCGGCTACTCGTTCCGACCGTTCGACACGACGGTGGCCGACGCCTGGGCATGGTTCATCGACCACGGTTACGCCCGCGCCGTGGGCGACCGCACCGTGCTCGAGCGATAAGGCCGGCGCCATGCCCCGTATCCTCGTCGTCGAGGACGAAGAGCACCTGGCGATCGGCATCAAGTTCAACCTCGAGGCCGAGGGCTTCACGGTCACGACCATCGGCGACGGACAGACGGCGCTCGATACGCTCGCGACGGCCAACCCAGCGATCGACCTCGTCGTGCTCGACCTCATGCTGCCCGGGATGAGCGGCTACGCCGTCTGCGAGGCCATTCGCAGCGACGGCAGCGACGTGCCCGTCGTGATGCTCACGGCCCGCACGCTCGTCGAGGACCGGATTCGCGGCTTCGACGCCGGCACCGACGTCTACCTGCAAAAGCCGTTCGACCTCGACGAACTGATCTCGATCGTCCGCAACCTTCTCGCCCGGCGTGGCCGGGCACCGCGGCCCGTGGCGGCGCCTGACGCCGCCACGCTGGCGAAGGGCCAGATCTATCGCTTCGGCGCCGCCGAGGTGAACTTCGACACGTGGGAAGCCCGCTTCAAGGACGCGCCGGTCAAGCTCACGAATCTCGAGATGAAGCTGCTGCGGTATCTCGTCGAGCACGAGGGGCTCGTGGTGTCGCGCGAGGAACTACTGACCCGCGTGTGGGGGCTGACTCGTGCGCCGGCCACGCGCACGATCGACACGTTCATGCTCAACCTGCGAAAGTCGTTCGAGGAAGACCCGTCGAAGCCGGTCCACTTCCTCTCCGTCCGCGGCACCGGCTACCGCTTCGTGCGGTGACACGGAGGACAGGCTCGTCGATGCTCCTCATGCTTTCCATGGCGACAGGAGCGCAGCGGCGGCCTTGCCCGGGTCGGGCTGTTTCAGCAGCGACTCGCCGACGAGCATCGCGCCGATGCCGGCCGCCTCGAGTCGCTCGACGTCGGCGCGGGTCTTGATGCCGCTCTCCGCCACGAGCACCACGTCGGCGGGCACCCGCTCCCGCAGCCGCAACACGTGGTCGAGGTCGGTCGTCATCGTCTTCAGGTTGCGATTATTGACGCCGACGAGCGTCGCACCCAGGTCGAGCACGCGCGGAAGGTTCTCCTCGTCGTGCAGTTCCACGAGCGGCGTCATGCCGAGGTCGAGGATCTCGCGGTACAGGCTGCGGAGATGGCAGTCGTCGAGACACTCGGCGATGAGCAGAACGGCGTCAGCGCCATGCGCCCGTGCCTCGAGCACCTGGTAGCGGTCGACGATGAACTCCTTGCGGAGGACGGGCAGCGGCACGGCGACCCGTGCACTCTCGAGATCGACGAGGCTGCCGCCGAAGTCCCAGCCGTCGGTGAGCACCGAGAGCGCGGCGGCCCCGGCGGCCGCGTAGCCGCGCACGATCTCCTCGACCGTCGCCCCCGGCCGGATCTCCCCTGCCGACGGGCTCTTGCGCTTGAACTCGGCGATCAGCCGAATCGGCCCTGGTGCCGACACCGCCGCGAAGAAGTCACGCACCGCCGGCGCCGTCGCCAGCCTGCCCTCGAGCGCCGCCGTCGGCACCCGCTCGCGCGCCAGCGCCACTTCCTTCCGCTTCCGCGCGACGATTGTTTCGAGGATGGAGTCCATGCTCGTCACGATACCAAGCCCGAGCAGGGAATCGACACCCCTGCATCGCCAACTCGTCCGCGCCGGCTCGGGGTTACCCCGTACCGTCTAGCCGGACGCTCACTGCGGCCATCCTGGCCTCCGCTCGCTCGGATGTGCCTGCGCTCCGGCTTCCTGCCTGCGCTGGTCACATACGCCGTCTCAACGGCAGGGGGTAACCCCGAGCCTCCGTCCCCGTAGCGACAGGCCTCCAGGCCTGTCGCTCGACAGAGCTGGAGCTCTGTCGCTACGGAGGAGGCTTCGGGCAGCCAGATTCACGGAACGGCACGGCATCCTGCCGTCCGTTCCTTGGCCGACCTCCGTCGGCTGGTGCTGACCCGGGCCTCCGGCCCTGGCGCCGAAGGCGCGGGAGCCGGGCTTTGCCCGGCGACCGTAAGCCGGAGCCGACGCCGGGACGGCGGCGACGGCGCGACAGCCAGCCCGCAGTGAACGTCCGGCGATGGGATTCGGGGAGCCCGAAGCCGGCGCGTGAAGTCAGTGCCTGAAGTGCCGGCGCGCCGTGAACACCATCGGGATGCCCGCCGCGTCGGCCGCCGCGATCACCTCGGCGTCGCGCTTCGAGCCGCCGGGCTGGATGATCGCCGCGATGCCCGCGCGCTTGATCAACTCGATCGAGTCGGGAAACGGGAAGAAGGCGTCGGAGGCGAGCACGCCGCCGCGGGCCCGGTCGCCCGCCTTCTCGAGCGCGATCCGCGTGGCGTCGACGCGGCTCGTCTGGCCGATGCCGGCGCCCACGAGGCTCGTGCCCTGGCAGACGGCGATCGCGTTGCTGGTGAGCCGGCGGACGAGCGTGAACGCGAAGCCGAGGGGCTGCGTGAGCTCGGGCGGCGGGACGGTCTGCGTGACCACCTTCCAGGACGCAGGGTCGTCGCAGCACACGTCGGGCCGCTGGGCGAGGATCGCGCCGGCGACGCTCCGCAGCTCCATGCCACCTGTGGACTCCCACGGGTCGCCCGGCGGCACTTCGACGAGCCGCACGCTCGCCTTCCAGGTGGGCTTCGTCGTGAGCAGTTCCACCGCCTCCTTCTCGAAGGCGGGAGCCGCGATCACCTCGACGAACATCCCGGGGGTCAGCAACACCTCGGCACAGGCCCGATCGAACGTGTGGTTGACCGCAACGATCGAACCAAACGCGCTCGTCGGATCGGCCGCCATCGCCGTGGCAAGCGCCTCCGAAACGCTCGTCGCACTGGCGGCGCCGCACGGATTCGTGTGCTTGACGACGACGGCCGCCGGATCAGCCACGAGGCCCACGAGCCGCGTGGCGCCGTCGAGATCGAGCAGGTTGTTGTAGGACAGCTCCTTCCCGCAGAGCTGCCGGAGCCCGGCGAGACCCAGGTGAGTGCCGATGGGCGCGTACATCGCGGCCGACTGGTGCGGGTTCTCGCCATACCGCAGGGGCAGACGGCGCTCGAGGTCGAGCGTCAGGCGGGCGGCGAGGGGCGGCTCGCCGGAAGGCTCGCTGACCGCGGGCGCGGCAGACTCGGCCACGAGGCCCGCGTGCCGCGACATCCAGCGGGCGATGGCCGTGTCGTAGCCGGCGGTGTGCTCGAAGGCGCGGGCGGCGAGGAGTCGGCGCTCGGCGAGCGTCGTGCCGCCCCGGGCGAGCGCGGAGAGAAAGTCGTCGTACTGATCGGGGCTCGTGACGACGGCCGCGAAGGCATGGTTTTTGGCCGCCGCCCGCACGAGGCTCGGACCACCGATGTCGATGAGCTCGATCGCCTCCGCCGGCTGGCAGCCGGGCTTCGCGATCGCCGCCTCAAAGGCGTAGAGGTTCACGATCACGGCGTCGAATCGCTCGATGCCGTGATCCTCGAGCACCGCGAGATCGTCCGGCCGATCACCCCTGGCGAGAATGCCGGCGAAGATCTTGGGGTGGAGTGTCTTCACGCGGCCGTCGAGCACCTCGGGGAAGCCGGTGACGGAGGAGACGTCTTCCACGGCGACCCCGTGGCTCACGAGCGCCGTGCTCGTGCCCCCGGTGCTCACGACGCGCACGCCTGCGGCCTTGAGTCCCTTGGCGAGGCGATCGATCCCGGCCTTGTCGAACACGCTGACGAGCACCCGGCGGATCGGCACGACGTCGACGGCGAGACCAGCGGAAGAAACGGGGGCGGATGAGGTGTGCATGCGGCGATTAGATCAAGCTTCCCAGGTCATTGAAGGGGCAGATGGTCGTGAGCGGCTTACGCCGAAGGAAGCTCGACCTCGAATACGGTGCCCGGCGGCGGGATGCGGCCGCGGACACCGACCTTTCCGCGCATCTGCCCCACGAGCGACTGGACGAGGAACAGGCCGAGGCCCGTTCCCGGTGTTGACCGTTCGAGTTCGCTGCCCAGCCGCACGAAGCGGCGGAACACCATCGACCGCTTCGAAATCGGAATGCCCGGGCCGTTGTCCGCCACCCGTACGAGCACGCGGCCGGCCGCGGCTGCCGTGGCCGTGACCTCCACGTGCGGATTCGGCAATGAATACTTCACGGCGTTGTCGAGCAGGTTGCGGAACACGATTTCGAGATCGGCCTCCCGTCCCCGCACCGCGAGCCCGGCGTCTCCCGCCTGCACGTCGAGCCGGATCGTGTCGGCCGGCACGCCGTGCCGCTGCAGCGCCGTGTCGCGGGCCCGCTCCAGCACCGGAACGATGGGCGTCGCCACCGCCGTCCGCGACGGCCGTCGCTGGAGCGTCTTCGCGGCGTCGAGCAGGTGGTCGATGAGCGTGTCGAGCCGCTCCACGTCTTGCAGCATGAAGCGGTGAAAGTCGGCCTGCTGCTCCGGCGGCACCGTCCGGCGGGTGAGCGTCTGCAGGTAGAGCTTGAGCGAGGCGAGCGGGCTCTTGAGCTCGTGGGTGACGCTGTCGATGAAGTTGCTCTGCCGCTGCGAGAGTGCGATCGCCTTCACGGTCAGCGCGAGATAGACGATCACCCCCGCGAGCACCAACACGAGCAGCGCCACGCCGACGCCGAGGATCGCCCAGTAAAATGCGGCGTTCTTCGAGCCGAGCGCGGCGGCGATGCTGACCAGCACCCACCCCACGCCGAGGGCGATGATCGATCCGATCAGCACCACGCCGAGCAGGATCGGCCAGCCGAGCGAACGACGCGGTTCCACGGGCAGACTCCGGAACGTGTGAAGCGGTTCCGTATGCTACCCTGCGACACAGGCCGGACCACGGCCGCCCGACCGTGCCCCGCTCCCGATTTCCACGATGCCCGCCGCCGATCCTCGCCCACCACTGACGCTCACGGTCGCCGGCGTGATGGTGCGTTTCGTGTGGCGCGACGATCGCTGGGCGCACGAAGTGGTGGATGCCGACGGCACATGCTGGCGGTCGATCGAGGGTGTCGAGGCTGGGGCGGGCGACCCGCGTTGGCCTGCATCGCCCGCGCTCGTCGAACTCTCCCGGCTCGGCACGGCGCCCGGGTCGGCGATCCTGGGCGTCGGCCTGGCGGGGCGGTCGCATTTTTCGGCGAGCGTGGGGCCTGACCCCGCCCACCCCGACCGGCTTCGCTTCGACATCGCCTGCCGGGTGAACGAGCCGCCCATCTGGCTCGGGTCGACCTACCACGGGCCGGGCGGGCGTGTCCGCATCGGTCCCGGAGCGGCGGCGGAGCGGCCCCCGGCCACCGTGCAATGGGGCTATGTGTTCGCGTCCGGGGGCATCCGGCCCCTGGCCGGCTCGCGGGTGGAGGCCGCGGCAGACTGACAGCGGCTTGCGATCACGTCTCCGATCGATCAGATTCGTGGGGGTTCGCTCCTGCCATTTGTGGAACGTGCGCATGTTCGAAGTGATCGAGCGGCTCAAGGCCGACTGGACCGACAAGTACGTCGTGATCGACTCTTCCGCGCCGGAACTCGCCCGTTTCGCGCAGGCGACCGGCAAGGTGAAGACCGTCAACATGAACGGGCGTTGCCTCGTGGAGTTCGACCAGTTCAACAATATCGGCTGGTACGACATCGACCCGGCGGCGCTCAAGGTCGTGCCCAAGCCGGAGCCGAAGCCGGCTGCCGAAAAACCGGAAAAGCCGGTGAAGGCCGCCCCCACTGCGAAGGCGGCCCCTGCGAAGGCGGCTCCGGCGGCCGGTGCGAAGAAGCCCTCCACGGCCGACATTCTCGCGGCGGCGCGCGGCAAGGGTGGCGCGGCCCCCACTGCCGCCAAGCCTGCCGGTTCTCGCCCCTCCACCGCCGAGATTCTCGCCGCCGCGCGCGGCACGAAGCCTGCCGCTGCGTCCTCCGCCGCGGCAACGCCGGCCGAAGCGGAGCCCACTCCGGAGCCGGAAGCGGTCGAGCCCGAACCGAAAGTCGCCGCCAAGGCGAAACCGGCGGCCGGCGGATCCCTGCCGACGACGACGGCCGACAAGATCGCCTGGTGCCGCGCCCACGACGCCAAGAAGTGATGAGGAACGCCATGCACCGCTTCGCGACCGTGATGCTCTGCTTCGGTCTCGTCGTCGGCTGCGGCCGGCTCGCGACCCATCCGCTTGTGGGCATCGCCAAGGACGAAGTGACGAAGAACGAGCGTGTGATCGCAACGCTCGGATCGCCGGTCGAGTTCACCCCCACGATCACCGGCCGGGCCAACGAGACCGACGGCATCGCCGCGATGCAGTTCGAGGCCCGTGGTCCGAAGGGCACCGGCCTGGTCGTAGTCGAAGGGAAAAAACTCGGCGATGAGTGGGGCGTCACGCTGCTCGAGCTTCGGCCGGCAGGCGGGGGCGACCACCTGCACCTCACAGCCGACCTCGAGGCCCGCACCGGCACGGATACGCCGAAGTTCGACCCGTCGCAGGCACGAGCGACGCCGGCCTCACCGGCGGCCCCTCCGCCGGGCGATGTGGAGATCGTGCTTCCCCCCGGTACGCCTGTCCCGTAGCGGCGCGAAACGGTGCCGATCGTGCCGGGCATCCGGGCGGAAAACCACGATTTTTTTCTCTTGCCGCCAAATGTTTGACTCGCGCAAGCGCGGGTCCATAATGGCGTCGTTCCTTTCGACCTGCCCCCCGCAGCGGCCCTTCGGGTCGTCCCGTCCGCGGGATTCACGTCGGCCCGGCCGGCCTCCCCGGCCTGCATGCCGCCGGACATGCATGTTGAAGCGACGATCGGATTGACAAGCCCGGAGGCATCGGAGTGGCCGAATGCCTCGACGGGTGAATTACTCACCTTTTGCACGACAGGAGTTGTTTCGTTCCGATGGCCCGCATCCGCAACGTCTTTGAAATCATCGAACTGTACGGTCACGACGAGAATTTCGAGCCGCACACCACGCCCGAATTCGTCCCCACGAAGGCCCCGGCCGGCTCACGTCAGAAGCTCGACATCCTCGCCGAGCGCATCCAGCGCGGCATGCCGCTGTGGCACCCTGAAGACTCGACCGACTCGTCCGCCAATCTCGTGGGCGCGAACGAAGCCTGATCGTTCGGCCGCACGGCCACACGCCCTTCACCGCCCTCCGCGGGTCCGCCCGCGGAGGGCGGTTTCGATTTCTCGCCGGGCGCTGGCGGCCTTGAGCTTCTGGCGCTTGTCGTGGAGCTTGCGGCCGCGGCCGATTCCCATCAGCACCTTCACGCGGCCGTCCTTGAAGTACATCTTGAGCGGCACGAGCGTGAGGCCCTTCTCGTAGGCCAGGCTCGCGAACTTGTTGATCTCGCGGCGGTGGAGGAGCAATTTGCGCGGCCGCTTCGGCTGATGGTTGAGCTGATTCGCCTTCTCGTATTCCGGAATGTCGCAGCCGATGAGCCACACCTCGGTGGCGTCGACCCGGCCGTAGGCCTCGTCGAGCGACATCTTTCCGACCCGCAGGCTCTTCACCTCGCTGCCGACCAGCGCGATTCCGCATTCGAGCGTATCGACGATCTCGTATTCGTGCCGCGCCTTGCGGTTTTCCGCGATTACCTTCTCGGCCGGAGCGTCGCCCGTCTGGCCCTTGCCTGACGGTTTTTTCGCGGCGGACTTGGTCGGTTTCGGAGCGGCCACGGAACGGTCCCGAATTGTGGGCAGGGGATGCTCGACAGATTACACTCTACTCGTCGACGGTTGCTCGATTCCCGCCCGCCCGTCCCATCCCACCGCTGGATGCGCTGCATGACCACCCGCCCCGCCACCTGCCTCGTCGCGTGCCTGCTGTATCTCTTCCTGTCTGGGCCTGGCCGGTCGGCCGAGACGACGGCCGCTCCCGCGCCACACCCCGGATTCGTGGCCGGCGACGCACGGCCCGCCGGTGACGGACCGGCCGTCAAGGTGCCGGGGGGCTGGATGGTGGCGTACGACGAGACGATTCCCGGCACCGAGGTCACGTTTCGCATGGTGCCCATTCCCGGCGGCGCGTTCCGCATGGGCAGCCCCGAAAGCGAGGCCGACCGCACGTCCGACGAGGGCCCGCCGTTCGAGGCGGCGATCGAACCGTTCTGGATGGGCCGCTGCGAGGTGACGTGGGCCGAGTACAAGGCCTACATGGCCGCCTGCGACCTCTTCAAGGCGCTCGAGTCGGTGCACGTGCGGGAGGTGACGGCCGACAACGAGGCCGACGCCGTCACCGCACCGTCCAATCTTTACGATCCGACCACCACGTTCACCAACGGTGAAGACCCGCTTCTGCCCGCCGTCACGATGACGCAATTCGCGGCCCGCCAGTACACGAAGTGGTTGAGCGGACTCACGGCACGGTTCTACCGGCTGCCGACCGAAGCCGAATGGGAATACGCCTGCCGCGCCGGGACCACGACGCCGTGGAACTCGGGCGCCGACGGAGCCACGCTCGAGGCGACCGCGTGGTTCGCCGACACGTCCGACGAGACCACCCATGCCGTCGGCGAAAAAGAGCCGAATGCCTGGGGGCTTCACGACATGCACGGCAACGTGGCCGAGTGGGTGCTCGACGAGCTCGTGCCGGGGGGCTATGGCCGGCAGGCGGCGCTGCCTCAGCCGGTGCCGGCGACTGCGGCGGCGGTATGGCCCGAGCATCTTTCGCCGAGGGTCGTGCGCGGCGGTGCCTACTACGATGAGCCGGCCCAGTGCCGGAGCGCCGCCCGTCGTGGCTCGGAAGACCTGCCGTGGAAGGACGTCGACCCGAACCTGCCGAAGAGTCCGTGGTGGTACACGGAGGAGCCGGCGCTCGGCGTGGGCATGCGGGTCGTGCGGCCGCTCGCGCCGCCAGACCTCGCGACGCGGCGCCGCTGGGGCGACGCCGACATCGAGAGCATCCGGGCCGACACGGGCGACCGTCTGCAGCAGGGCCGGGGGGCCCGCGGCCTCGTCGATCCCGAATTGCCGGCCGCGGCGGCCGCCGAAGGCCTCACCAACTAGGGAAGGGGCGCACGTGATGAATCGCATCCTCGCGGCGGCCGTGGCCGTCTGCCTCGTCGCATCGGCCGCCCGGGCGGGCGACTGGCCCGACTGGCGCGGGCCGAATCAGGATCGCCAGTACGCCGGCCCCGCGCTCGTCACGGCGTTCGATCCTGAGCAGGGCACGAACGTCGTCTGGAAGAACGACGAGGCGGGGGGGATCTCCACGCCGGTGATCATGGGGGGCAAACTCTTCACGCTCGTCCGGCACAAGCCGGGCACGAAGGAGGAGGCCGAGAAGGTGCTCTGCCTCGACGCGGCGACGGGGCGGAAACTCTGGGAGAACGTCTTCAACGTGTATCTGTCCGACGTGCCCGCTGAACGCGTCGGCTGGTCGGCCGTGGTCGCCGATCCGGCCAGCGGCACCGTCTTCGCCCACGGCGTGTGCGGTGTGTTCACGGCGATCGATGCGGCGACAGGCACGACGAAGTGGCAGCGATCCCTCCACGAGGAGTTCGGCTTTCTGTCCACGTACGGCGGCCGCACCAACATCCCCGTGGTGTTCGAGGACCTCGTGATTGCCAGCGCCGTCGTGACGGGCTGGGGCGACACGGCCCGGCCAGCCCACCGCCTTCTCGGAATCGACAAGGCGACGGGCGTGGTCCGCTGGATGAACGGCACGAAGGAACTGCCGGAGGACACGACCTACAGCACGCCGTCGCTCGCGGACTTCGGCGGCCAGGCGGCGCTCGTCTTCGGGTCGAGCGACGGCAGCGTCTGGAACTTCCAGCCGCGCACCGGCAAGGCGGTGTGGAACTTCAAGCTCTCGCGCCGCGGCATCAACACGCCGCCGCTCGTCGTCGGCGACACGGTGATCATCTCACAGGCGGAGGAAAACCTCGACAACACGTCGATGGGATCCGCGACCACCTTCAAGGCGACGGGAACAGGCGATATCACCGCCACGAACGCCGCCTGGCAGAAGAAGGGCGTGATGGACGGCCGGTCGATGCCGGTCGTGCTCGGCGAGCGCGTCTATTTCATCGACGACGGCGCGAAGGTCTACGCCTTCGACAAGAAGACCGGCGCGCCGGTCGGCAAGCCGCAGAAGCTCCTCGGCACGATCGTCCGTGGCAGCCCGCTCGTGGCCGACGGCAGGCTCTACGTCTGCTCGACGAGCGGCTGGCACGTGCTCGAACCCACCGCCGACGGTGTGAAATTTGTGCATCGCATGCGGCTCGACGAGGAGGACGAGGTGACGGCGTCGCCGATCGCTGCCAATGGGCTGCTCTACCTTTCGACCGGCGCCCGGCTCTACTGCCTCGGCACGCAGGCCTCGCCGGTCCAGGGCGGACCTGCCGCCTCTCGGCCGGAAACCGTCTCGGCGGCCACGAAGGGCCCGGCCGGCGAGCCGGCTTTCGTGCAGGTCGTGCCCGCCGAGGCGCAGATCGCCGCGGGCGAAACACTCCGGCTGAAAGCCCGCCTCTTCGATGCGCTCGGCCGGTTCGTGAAGGAGTCGCCGGCGGAGTTTTCCACGACGGCGGGCGCGGTGACGAAGGAGGGCGGCTACACGGCGCCGGCGGGCCAGCACGCCGCCGCGATCGTCACGGCGAAGGTCGGCGGACTGGAGGGCAGGGCCCGCATCCGCTCGATGCCACCGCTGCCGTGGCGGTTCGACTTCGACGAGATCCCGCTCGCGGCCGATCCCAAGACCGGCGTGGTGAAGGGGGAGCCGCCACTCCCGTGGATCGGCATGCGGTATCGGCACGTGGTCCGCGAGGTCGACGGATCGAAGTGCCTCGTGAAGGTGACGACGATCCCCAAGGGCACCCGCAGCCAGGGCTGGATCGGCCCGATCACGCTCCACGACTATCGTGTGCAGGCCGATTTTCGCGCCCAGGAGACGGGTGTCGAGAAACCCGGTTCGCCTGCCTCCGCTGCGCCGAAGTCGAGCGACTCCGATGCCGACGCGTTCACGAAGGCCTTCGGCAATGCGGCGGCCCTGGAGAAGGCGCGGATGCCCGACATGGGGCTCGTCGCGCAGCGCTACACCCTCGACCTCATGGGCGCCGCGCAGCAACTCCAACTCCGCAGTTGGCCGCCGCAGGTCGCCACCTATTTTTCGAAGACGATTCCGTTTTCGTGGGAGGCGGGCCGGTGGTACACGATGACGTTCGAGGTCCGCACGGCGGGCAAAGCCGCCGTCCTGCGCGGCAAGGTCTGGCCGCGCGGTGAGCCGGAGCCGGCCGCGTGGACGATCGAAGCCACGCACGAGGCGGGCAATCTTCAGGGAAGCCCGGGCTTCTTCGGCAACTCGAAGGACTCCGAGATTTCCATAGACAACGTGACGGTGGAGGCGGTGCAATGACTGGACAGTCGCAAAGGGAGCGGGAGAGCGTGTGTCATCGCCTCTCCCTCCGGGAGAGGCCGGCCGTAGGCCGGGTGAGGGTGCTGTCGCTGGTATTCCTCATCGGTATGGGCACGAACGCAGCCCATGCCGGCGACTGGGGCCAGTGGGGCGGCTCGCCCGTGCGCAACAACGTCTCGCCCGCGAAGAACATCCCGGCGGAGTGGGTGCCCGGCGACTTCGACCTCGACACGGGTGAGTGGAAACCCGAGACGAGCAAGAACGTGGCGTGGGTGGCGGCACTCGGCAGCCAGAGTTACGGCAACCCCGTCGTCGCCGGCGGCAAGGCGTATGTCGGCACCAACAACGGGAAGGGGTGGCTGAAGCGGTATCCCCCGGCCGTCGATCTGGGCTGCCTGCTCGCGTTCGACGTGAAGGATGGATCGTTCCTCTGGCAGGACTCCAGCGAGAAGCTCCCGACCGGCCGCGTGCACGACTGGCCGCTCCAGGGCATCTGCTGCGCGCCGCTCGTGGAGGGAGACCGCCTCTGGTACGTGACGAGCCGCGGCGAGGTGAAGTGCCTCGACACCGAAGGCTTTCACGACGGCGAGAACGACGGCCCCTTCACCGGCGAGAAGATCTCGGAGAAGGACGAGTCCGACGTCGTCTGGGTGTTCGACATGATGAAACAGCTCGGCGTTTCACAGCACAACATGTGCTCGTGCAGCGTCACGAGCGCCGGTGATTTCCTGTTCGTCAACACGAGCAACGGCGTGGACGAAGGGCATATCAATCTTCCCAACTTCGAAGCCCCGAGCTTCCTCTGCATCGACAAGCGCGACGGCACGGTGCTGTGGGCCGACAATACGCCCGGGGCCAACGTGCTCCACGGCCAGTGGTCGAGCCCGGCCTACGCGGAGCTCGGCGGCGTGCCGCAGGTGCTCTTCGGCGGCGGCGACGGCTGGCTCTACGCGTTCGACGCCCGCGGCGAAAACGGCCGGGCCAAGAAACTCTGGGAGTTCGACTGCAATCCCAAGGTGTCGAAGTACACGCTCGGCGGCCGGGCCGATCGCAACCACATCATCGGGACGCCCGTCGTGCACGAGGGGCTCGTCTACATCGCCGTCGGCGAGGATCCGGAGCATGGCGAGGGCGTGGGGCATCTGTGGTGCATCGATCCCACGAAGCGGGGCGACGTGTCGAGTGAACTCGCGGTGAGCCTCACCGACCCGAACACGCCCCTGCCCCGCCGCCGCGAGCAGGCCGTGATCAAGGAGCAGGGCGAGGTCGCCCGGCCGAATCCGAACTCGGCCGCCGTGTGGCACTATCCCGGGTTCGATGCCGATACGAACGGCAAACTCGACTTCGAGGAGACGATGCACCGCACCTGCGGCACCGTGGCGATTCACGACGGCCTGCTGTTCGTCGCCGACTTCAGCGGCCTCTTTCACTGCCTCGACGTCAAGACCGGCAAGCCCCACTGGACGCACGACATGCTCGCCGCCAGCTGGGGTTCGCCGCTCATCGTCGACGGCAAGGTCTACATCGGCGACGAGGACGGCGACATCACGGTGTTCAAACTCGGAAAGGAGAAGGAGATCATCGCCGAGATCAACATGGGCAACAGCGTCTATTCGACGCCGATCGTGGCCGGCGACACCCTCTACATCGCCAACAAGAGCCACCTGTTCGCGATCCGCACGGGAGCCACGCCGGTCGGGGCGAAGTGAGATGCGCTGGCGTGCAGGGCCCTGGATCGGGCTGATCATCGTGGCGGCCGTGTGCCGGGCGGGAGAATCCCCGACGGTCTCTGCCTTTCGCGTCAGGCCCTACCTGCAGAATCCGTCCCCCGAAGCGATGACGATCCGCTGGCTGTCGAACGACGACTCGCCGGGAACCCTGCGGATCGCCGGCCGGGAGCTCGTGTCGTCGCCGGTCCTGTGTCTCGAGCTGGCCTATCAGCCGAACGAGACCCGTGACGACCGTCTCGGCAGCGCTCCCTTCCTCCACTCCGTTCGCGTGACCGACCTCGAACCCGCGACGAGCTACCCCTATTCGGTCGAGCAGGGAGACGAGACGATGAAAGCCATCCTCACCACGGCGCCACGGCCCGGCGACGTGGGGGCGGGAGGGGGCGTGCGACTGTTCGTGTATTCCGACTGCGAATCCCAGCCCGAGTCGCGTGGCTCCCATGTGGACTGGCCGCCTTCGCCGTCGCTGCCCGGAGGACCGCGGCCTCGCTGGGTGGACGGTCGCTACCCGGCCGACGAGACGACGGGCTACCGCATGAACCTCGCCCTCATCGCGGCCCGGGCCGCCGAGAGCCTCCGAGCCCGGAATCCGGTGCTCGTGAGTGTCGTTGGCGACCTCGTGGAGAGCGGCGGCGAGCAGCGCGATTGGGACGAGTTCTGGCGGCATAACGCCGGCGACTTCGGCACGCTCGCCTCGCGAGTGCCGATCGTCGCGGCCCTGGGCAATCACGAGATCTTCGGGGGGCCGCCGTCCGACGACCCGCGGAAGGACCTCGGCGGCTATTCGAGCCGTGCCACGCTCGTCGGCGCGATGAAGTTTCTCACCTACTTCGACCATCCCACGAACGGCGCCGTCGACGAACGCCACGAGGAGCGGTATCACCGGATCGACTTCGGCCCCGTCGTGCTCCTTACGCTCGACACGACCAACGGCGGCAGCGACGACGGGCCGGACGACACGAACCATGAAATCGACCGTGCCGATGCGTCCCACATTCCGGACTACGCCCCGGGATCGGAGCAGTTCGCATGGCTCGAGCGCGAACTGGCAGACGCGGATGCCGAGGGCCGGATCATCTTCGTGCAATTTCATCATGCGCCGTTCTCGTCGGGCCCCCACGGTCTGCCCCCGGGAACCGGCGCCGGGTCCAACCCACAGTCGGGACAGCCGCTCCGGGCGCTCGCCGATCTCTTGCGGAAGCACGGCGTGCGGGCCGTGTTTTCCGGGCACGACGAGATGTACGAGCACTCGATCGTGGACGGGATCCACTACTACGACGTGGGCATCGGGGGCGATGCACTGCGTGCCCCGGAGGCCGGTGCGAAGAACGAACGTCAGGTGTTCCTGGCGCACGACCATGCGCCCGAACGCTGGACCGGCGACGTGCTCGAAGCCGGGGGCAAGCACTACGGCCACGTGGAAGTCGACGTGACGCGCATGGACCCCGGGCCGGGATTCACGGTCACGATCCGGCCCGTCCACGTGTTTCCTGTTCTCGATCCCGACAAGCCCGGTACCATCGTCACCTGGGAACGTCGCGAATACGACGACGTGGTGACATTCGACGCTGCCGGCAAGGAGCCCTCACGATGAATATGCCCGCCCTCGTCCTCGCGCTCGTCGTGTCTGCCTGGGCCACGTGCCTGACCGCCGCAGAGCCGGCGCCACCGCGCGAGATGGTGCTGGGTGCGAAACGGATCGTGATTCTCGGCGATTCGATCACGTACGGCGGCGGCTGGGTCGTGCCGTTCATCGCCTGGCTCGAGGCCGAGGGGTGGACGGGCGATGTGATCAACATGGGGCTCTCGAGCGAGACGGTGTCGGGGCTCTCCGAAGAGGGCCACGCCGGCGGAAAGTTTCCGCGGCCCGACCTCCACGAGCGGCTCGATCGTGTCCTCCGCGTCGGCCGTCCCGACCTCGTGATCGCCTGTTACGGCATGAACTGTGGCATCTACCAGCCGCTCGACGAGGCACGATTCGCGAAGTTCAAGGATGGCATGCAGCGACTGCACGACGCGGTCGAAAAGACGGGAGCCAGGATCATCCACCTCACGCCACCGGTCTACGACCAGCGTCCCGACAAGGACGGGCCGGCAGGCAAAGTCGACTACGACGCCGTCCTCGATGCCTACTCGAAGTGGCTGCTCTCGAAGCGGGCCGACGGATGGATCGTGGTCGACATCCACGGGCCGATGAAAGAGATCCTCGAGGGGGCCCGCGGGAAGGATCCGGCCGCAGTCTTCGCGCCCGACACGGTCCATCCCAACGAGGCGGGGCACTGGGCCTTCGCCCGCGGGCTCTTCAGGTGGCTCGGCGCACACACCGCCGCCGCGAAGGAGACGCCGGAGCACTTCGCCGCCTTCGTGCCCGACGTGAAGCGTCGCATGGAGGTTCTCCGCGACGCCTATCTCACGGCCGCCGGCCACCAGCGGCCAGGCGTCCCGGCCGGGCTGCCGCTCGGCGAGGCGGAGGAGAAGGCCCGGTCGCTCACCGACTCGATCCGGTCGCGGCGCTACCACCTGATGGGCGGCCAGACCGGCAACGGCCCCGAGTGGAGAAGTCCGATCGAGTGGCCGCAGCCGCGGGTCGTCGATCCGGGCCCGGCGCCGATGGCTCCCGCCTCGATTCCCTCCGACGCGATCGTGCTCTTCGACGGCACGAATCTCTCCGCCTGGAGCAACGGCGAGAACTGGCGGGTGGCCGAGGGCGTCGCGACGGTCGGCAAGGGGGACATCCGCACGAAGCAGGGCTTCGGCGACTGCCAGCTGCACGTCGAGTTCCGCACCGCCGCCGACACCTCTGGCAAAGGGCAGCAGCGGAGCAACTCCGGCGTGTTCTTCATGGACAAGTACGAGATCCAAATCCTCGATTCCTTCCAGGACGGCACCGACCAGCCCGTGACCTACTTCGACGGCCAGTGCGGTGCCCTCTACAAGCAGCAACCGCCCGCCGTGAACGTCTGCCGCAAGCCGGGCGAGTGGCAGACCTACGACATCCTGTTCACGCGGCCGCGGTTCAAGGCCGACGGCGCACTCGCCAAGCCCGGCCGGATCAGCGTGCTCCACAACGGCGTGGCAATCCACTCCGACACGGTGATCAAGGGCGACACCTTCTTCCACGCCCCGCCGAGCTACACCGCGCACCCCGACGCCCTGCCGATCCGGCTCCAGGACCACGGCAACCCTGTCCAGTTCCGCTCGATCTGGGTCCGCCCCTTCGAGCCCCTCGTGCCGACACTCAAGTAGCGACAGGCCTCCAGGCCTGTCGAATCCGCGCCCAATCCGGCTCGGGGCAGCCCCGTACCGTCTCGCCGGACGTTCGCTGCGGCCCTCGTGGC
>JBAXUY010000053.1:0-19180 GCA_037129475.1 Planctomycetia bacterium
GCGCCCCCCTTCGGAAACTGCTCGCTCACCACCGCGAGCATCGTCGGCCAGAGGAACGTCTTGCCGATGCCGTAGACGGTCGCCGCGATCACGCACATTACGGCGCCCTGGGCGTTGCCGAGCAGCGTGAGACCCGCGGCCCCGAACAAGGCCGACACGGCGAGCAGGCCGAGCGGTGAGATCTTCTCCACGATCGGCCCGGCGAAGAACCGCAGCACGAACATCAGGCCCGACGTGTAGACGAAGAGCAGGAGCCCGTTGGCCGGATTGGCCATGATCGTGCCGGTGATCTTCGAGATCCACGAGTCGGTGCCGAGTTCCACGTAGCCCACGAGCGCGTGGATCACGAGCAGGAATGCCAGCAGGACGTGGCCGAAACGGAAGCCGGTGGCGGCCCCGAACACCGCGAGCAGCGCCGCGGCGATGCCGGCCGCCACGATCGGCGGCAGCCCGAGGTCGCTCTTGAAGAACAGTGCGAGAAGGCAGCAGATCACCGCCGCCCCGACGAGGCCGAGCTCGCCGAGCATGTCCCTGTACGACACGCCAGAACTGCTCGCCTCGCTCTTGGGGAACCGCTGGCCGAGCATCATCAGGCCGTAGAGCGCGACCGGGATGAGGAACAGCGAGATCTGCACCTGCCATGCGACGGCCTTCGTCTCGGCGCCGCCGGTCATGAAGTAGCTGGCGAGGCCGCCGAGGATGAGGCCGCCCGGCCATCCGGCGTGGAGAATGTTGAGGTAGTGCGTCTTGTTTTTCGGGAAGAGCGTGGCCACGAGCGGATTGACGACCGCCTCGGCGATGCCGTTGCCGATCGCGAACAGGAACATGCCCCAGAACAGGCACTGGAACGCGAGCGGCTTGCCGCCCGCAGCGAATGCGGCACCCGTCGCGAGCGTGAGCCCGGCCGAGACGAGGTGCATCACGAAGGCCGCGAACATGAGTGGCCCGAAGCCGATCCGGTCGGCGATCAGGCTCGAGAGCAGGATGATGATCCCGAAACCGGTGAGCCCGCCGCCCGTGATCGCACCGAGTTCGGTCTGCGTGAAGCCATACTGTTCGGCCCACTGTCCGAGGATGCCCGCGCGGATCGAGAAGCCGACGCCCGCGGCCAGGATCGCCATGAATCCTGCCCACAGCAGCCGCTGTGCGTTCGAGGTCGCGCCATTCGTGTCGGCGTGCGGATGGGTCGCGTGCATGCGTCTATTCCCCGGGGATGGTCGACTGTGAAGTGCGAACTATAGCAAGGGGCGCAGGTGGCGGGAACGGCGCGAGGGGCGGAAATTCGGCGGTTGAGGAGGGGGGCTGCGCCAATTGACGGGCTCCACCGGCAGATCGTATCGTCCCGCCCCCTGCGCCCACCCTCTCCCGGCAACGCCCGTGAACTCGCTCGCCGATACGCTCTGGACCCTCGTGCGCTGGGCCGTGCCCGTGACGGTGGCCGGCGTCGTCGCGGCCGGCGCCATCGGCACGAGCCGCATCGGTGAGGAGGTGCGCGGACGCGTGGAGGCACGACTCGCGGCGCAGTTTCCCACGCTCACGGTGCAGGTGCAGGGTGCGAGCCTCGTCGAGGGTGAGGGGATCGTCGTGCGCGGCGTTTCGCTCGTCGATCCGAAGATGCCGCAGCAGTGGCGGCAGATCGTCTGGGTCGACGAGGTCCGGCTCACCTGCACCACGAGCCTGACGGAACTCGCGACGGGTCCGCCACGGATCACCGCCGTGCGGCTGCGCCGGCCCGTCGTACACGCGGTGCGACAGACGGATGGCGACTGGAACCTCCAGAAGCTTCTGGGGCAGAGTTCCACCGGCGGGCTCGTGCCCGTATCGGTCGAGGATGCCACGCTGCTCCTCGACGACCCGGGACGTCAGCTCCGCTCGACACTCCGGCAGGTGAGCGTCGACGTGCAGCCCGATGCGCACACCCCCGGAACGGCAGTCGTACGTGGCAGTGCCTCGGGCGACCGCTTCGAGCGGCTTGCCTTCCAGGGGCGGGTGACGCCGCAGAGCGGACAGTTCGAGGTGCAGGGGCATGTCGAGGCGCTCGACGTTTCGAATCGGCTGATGGCATTTCTCGCCGTCGCCGATGAACGGCTCGCCGCGACCAGCGTCCAGGACTGGCTCGCCGGTCTGCGGGGCCGCGGCCATGTTCAGTGGCAGGCCTCGGGTTCGGTGCGGGCGCCCGCGGAGATCGCCTTCACGGCGGCGGGCAGACTGGAGTCGGGCCGGTTCGAGCATCGTTCGCTGCCGTTTTCGCTGAGCGACGTCGCCGCGACGTTTCGCGCCGACCGAAGCGGGATCGAGGTGGAGCGATTCGAGGCCCACTCCGGGTCGACGCTCGTGCGCGGCAGTGGGCGGCTGACGGGCTGGCAGACCGAGGCCGATTTCGACGTCACCGTCGAGGCCGAGCGGCTCACGGTCGGCCGGCAATGGGAAGCCCATCTTCCGGAACGCTTCGCCGCGCAGTGGCGCAAGGTCCTGCCGGCGGGCGAGATCGACGTGGTCGCCACGGTGCGCCGCCGGGCGGGCCGAATCGACCCCACCTTCTCGGTGCGCTGCCGGAACGCGTCGCTCACCCACTACCGGTTTCCCTACCGCCTCGACCGCACCGTGGGCACCGTCGTGCTCCAGGGCGAACAGGTGTCGATCCATCTCACGGGCCAGGCAGGTGGCCATCCCGTGCAGGTGCAGGGTGCGTTTCGCATCGACGCCGACGGGATGCCGGGGTTTCTCGAGGTGCGCGGCGACGGCATGCGGATCGACGACGCGCTCCTCGCGGCATTGCCGCCGCGCAGTGCCACGATCGTGAAGTCGCTCCATGCGCAGGGCACGTTCGACTTCGCGTTCCGCCACGACCGCGGACCGGGGCTCCCGGGTGGCTTCGCCAATACGCTCGGCATTCGCCTCGTCCAGTGCGGCATGTCGTACGCCGGGTTTCCCTATCCGCTCTCCAACGTGTCGGGAACCGTTCGCATGGACCGCGGCCACTGGACGATCAAGGACGTGGTCGGGTCGAACGACACCGGCGTCGTCCGTTGCAACGGGTCGCTCGTTCCCTCGGGCGACGATGACGGCGAACTGACGCTCCATCTCGCCGGGAGCGGCGTCGTGCTCGACCGCGAATTGCGCGACGCCCTGCCGCGCACGATGATGCGGATCTGGGACGACATCGACCCACGCGGCAGCGCGGAGTTCACCGCCACGGTCCGTCATCAGGTGAAGGCCCGCAAGACCGACGTGGCGCTCGAGGCAACCCCGCAGGGCGACACCGTCTCGATCGAGCCGGCGTGGTTTCCCTATCGGCTCGAGCAGTTGCGCGGCAGGCTCACGTGGCGCGACGGACTTCTCAGGTTCGACGGCGTGCGCGGCGTCCACGATCGCACCACCGTCGCGACCGACGGTGTCTGCCGGTTCGGCGCCGACGGCGGCTGGCACGTGTCGTTCGAACGGTTGACGGCCGACCGGTTCCGAGCCGATCACGAGGTGCTCCAGGCGCTCCCGTCCGGACTCCAGCGGGCGCTCGCGTCCGTCCGGCCCCGCGGCCTGTTGTCGCTGGCCGGCAGCCTCGACATCTACACCGTGCAGCCGCCCGGCGATTCCGGGCAGCCCCGTCCGGCCGACGCGCCCGGCCCCGCCGCGGCCTGGGACCTCCACCTCGACATGGAGCAGGGTTCGCTCGACGTCGGCGTGGCGCTCGAACACGTGCACGGCGGCGTGCATCTGACGGGAAAGACCGATGGCCGCACGTGGCAGACCGACGGCGAGATCGCACTCGACAGCGCCATCTGGCGGGGCATGCAGTTGACCGGCGTGGAGGGGCCGCTGGCGATGGACGGAGGGGGCGTGCGGTTCGGGATGCCGGCGGGCGCCAAGGATGGCCGGCCGCGGCGGCTTGCGGCCCGCGTGGCCGGCGGCACGGTGTTCGTCGACGGCAGCGTCACCGCGGGCGATGCCGGCACGTTCGCCGTGGCGGCGTCGCTCGGCGACGCCGAACTCGAACGGTTGGCCGCCGATACGATCGCGTCACTGCCCGGCACGACGCTCGCGCAGCGGTATCGCGGCAAGGTGTTCGGGGCGATCGAGGTGAGCGGCTCGCGGGCGGGCATGCATTCGCTCGCCGGGCGGGGGCAGCTGCGTTTGCGCGATGCCGACATCTACGAGCTGCCCGTGGTCGTGGCGTTGCTCAAGGTGCTCCGCGTCAAGGCTCCCGACCGCAAGGCCTTCAGTTCGAGCCTCGTGGACTTCCGGATCGAGGGGCCGCATGCCTACCTCGACAACATCGAGCTTGCCGGCGACGCGATCAGCCTCGTCGGCAACGGCGAGGTCGACATGGAGGGGCACATGCGGATGACGTTCCGTTCGATCATGGGTGATTCCGAGACACAGTTGCCCGTCATGAAGCGTGTGCTGGGCGGGGCGAGCGGACAGTTCATGCTCGTGCACGTCGACGGCACGCTCGGTCAGCCCGACATCTCGACCGAGGCCTTCCCGACGCTGTCGGCGGCGCTGCAGCAGCTGCAGTCGCAACGCCGCGGCCCCGACAGCCTGCGGGCCGCGGCCGCCGCGCGCCGGGAGAACCGGCGATGATGATCCGGCCGGCACTTCGCGCCCAATCCGGCTCCGGGCTCCCCATACCCCGTCGCCGGACGTTCGCTGCGGGCATCCTGCCCTCCGCTCACTCGGATCTGCCTGCGCTGCGCCATCCATGGCTCCGCTGGTCAGATACGCCGGCTCCCGGGGTACGGGGAGCCCGAAGCCTCCCTCGTAGCGACGGAGCTCCAGCTCTGTCGATCGACAGGCCTGGAGGCCTGTCGCTACAGCGCCAAGAACTTTCGGCGGAGTCGGGAAGGTGGGCACGCGCAGACGAAGGGAGTCGTTAAGGACAAAACAGCGCCAGGCCTGGAAGGCCGGGTCATCACCAGCCGACGGAGGCCCGCCAAGCAAAGACAGAGCATCAGATCGAGGCGTGTCACAACAGGATTGTCATGGACGGCGTTTTTCCCCTCCCGCTACAGTGATGCCAGGAGGTTCCGGATGCCTGAATCGCGATCGACCCGCTTCGTGAAGATGCACGGCGCGGGCAATGATTACGTCTACATCGACTGCTTCACGGAGCAGGCGCCGGCCGATCCGGCCCGACTCGCGCCGCGGATCGCCGACCGACATCGGGGCGTCGGGGGCGACGGGTTGATCCTTGTGCGGCCGTCCACGAAGGCGGCTGCGCGGATGCAGATGTTCAACGCCGACGGCAGCGAGTCGGAAATGTGCGGCAATGGCATCCGCTGCGTGGCGCATCTCGTGGTCGCCCATGGCCATGCGCCGGCGGGGGAGGTGGCGATCGAGACCGGCCGCGGCGTGCTCACCGTCGACGTGCGCCGTGAGGGACCGCGGCTTTCACGGGTGCGGGTCGACATGGGCGAGCCGATTCTCGAGGCGGAGCGGATTCCCGTGACGGGAGCGGGGAGCGAACGCGTGGTCGACGCGCCGAGCCCGGCGCTCGGTGCCGAGGAGCCGTGGTGGAAGGCAACGGGACTCGATCCCAGGATGACCTGCGTGTCGATGGGCAATCCGCATGTCGTCTACTACTGTCGCGACGTCGCCGCCGTGCCGCTCGAAATGGTCGGCCCGCGGATCGAGCGGCATCCGTCGTTTCCGCAGCGCGTCAACGCGCATTTCGTCGAGGTGCGGTCGCCGGAGCGGGTGGTGATGCGCACCTGGGAGCGGGGCAGCGGGATCACGCAGGCCTGCGGCACCGGCGCGTCGGCCGTGTGCGTGGCGGGCGTGCTCACCGGCCGGACGGCGCGACGGATCGTCGCCGAACTGCCGGGTGGGGAGCTCGATCTCGAGTGGGCGGCCGACGGGCACGTGTTCATGACGGGACCGGCCGAGGAAGTCTTCGAGGGAGCATGGCGCGACGGTTGATGTCGCCCACGACGGAAGGGATGCAGGCGTGAAACTCGGATCTCCGCTCGCGATCGGTGCGACGGCGCTCGCCGCGACGGCGGCGATCCGCCACTGGATGGGCACGCTCGACTACCGGGTCGAGTTCGGCGATCCGACGGTCGATCCCGTGCACCCCGACTATCGAGGCGCGAAGATCTACGTCTTCTGGCACGAGAACATCCTGCTGCCTCTCTTCCTGCGCGGCCACTCGAACATCTCGATGCTCCTCTCGCGGCACGGCGATGCCGACGTCCTCGGCCGCGTGGCGGGCATGATGGGGTTTGGCGTCGTGCGTGGCAGCACGTTCAACGGCGGGTCCGTCGTGCTCCGGCAGCTCGCCGACCGGGCGGCGGAGGGCAACCTCACGATCACGCCCGACGGCCCGCGGGGCCCGAGGCGCCGGCTGGCGCCGGGCTGTGTCTTTCTGGCGACCACGCTCGGGATCCCGATCGTGGCGATGGGGCTCGGCTACGACCGACCATATCGGTTCGGCACGTGGGATCGGTTCGCGCTGCCGCGGCCGTTCACGCGGGGCCGCGGCATCGTGAGCCGCGCGATCGCGGTGCCCGCCGACCTCGACCGTGACGGCATCGAGGCGCATCGGGCTGGGATCGAGCGGCTCCTCACGCATCTGTCGAACGAGGCCGAGGCGTGGGCGATGTCGGGCGCCCGTCGGCCGGGCGAACAGATCGTGCGGAAGGAGCCGTCACGCGTAGCCCGCCGGGCCGCCCGGCTTGCCGGTCCCCCTGGCGTGCCGCTTGGTGTCGAACTCGATCGGCTCGGGATCGGGGCTGCTGCGGCTCGCAACGACGAGCGGCCGGCCGCGTGAACGGAGCATCGGCTTCAGCCTGCTGAACTTCGAGGTGGGCGAGAGCGCAGCCTACGGCTCCTGCCCCACGAGAACCCGCTCGAGTGGCACTTCGAGCGACTGGAGCGACACCTCGGCCCGACGCTGCTCGCCGCCTGGCAGAATGTATTGGAGCGTGACCGGCCGGCCAATCGGGCCGCGGGCCACGATTTGCGTGAGTTCGTTCGGCGACCGCACGGGCTGGTTGTCGAGGGCCACGATCACGCTGCCCGGGGGCACGCCGGCCTTCGAGGCGGGCAGATCGTGGACGACGCCGATCACGAGCGCCCCGGACTGCTCGGTGAGGTTGAACCGTTCCGCCACCGACTGATCCACCGGCATCGTTCGCACGCCGAGGGCCGTCCGTCCCTTGCCGGCCGCGGCGGACGCTGATGCAGGAGGCGGGCCTGGAGCCTGCGTCGGGGCGGCGAGCGCTGGCGTCGATGCGGGTGGCGTCCGCGGCGCCGCGAAGGGCCTGGGGGCGGGAGATGGGGCGGCTGTGGCCGGCGCGAGCGTCGGTGGTGGAAGTTCGCGGGCGACGGCGGGGCTCGACGGCTCCGCCTTCTGCCAGTCGCGGGCCAGCGGCTTGGACGGGCGGGCGAGCGCCTCGAGAGCCACCTCGTCGATGCGATCGCCGCGGCCCACCGCCACCTTCACGGTGCTGCCGGGCACGATCGCGGCAAGTGCCGCAGCGAGTTGGTCGGCCGAACGCAGGGGCACGCCGTCGATCGCCAGCAACTGATCCTGAAGATGGATGCCCGCCCGGTCGGCGGGCCCCGATGCGGCGACATCGACCACGACGAGCCTCCCGGTGACGAGTTTGTCGTCCACCGTGAGGCCGATCCAGCCGTTGCCGACCGGCGGCGACACGGTGGCAGGTGTCTCCGGCGCCGAGGATGGAGCCGCGAAGGCCGGTGGTTCGGCTGCGGGCGTGCTTCGCGGTCGCGCGGGCAGCCGGAGCGGCTCGCCGATCGAGATTTCGCCAGGCTGGAACGGCGCGGGAGCGGCGTCCGCGGCCGGCTCATCGGCCACCGCAGCATCACGTGCGGCCGCGATCAGGCCGGCGATCACGAACGATGCGACAATCGTGCGAAAAAAAGCCGTCATGGACACCCCACTGCAACGATACGACAGCATTCCTCAGGCCGCCCTCAGGCCACATCGGGCGGCGCTCCGTGAGCGGCCGCGAGAGTATAAACGATCGCCCAAGTCGACGGTTCAGCACGCATTGCTGGCATGGTTTGACAGCACTGCATGCACCCCTATACTCGCGCCCGTTCGGCCCCGGACAGAGTCACGGATCGACGCGGGAACACTCACGGATATGAGCAATCGCCTGGTGCAGGACGTGGCTGCGGCGCGTCACTCGGGCGGGGTGACGCCGGCCCGGGCGAATGGCGGCCAGAGGGCGGGCACCGCGGCTCCAACCGATGCTCACGGTGATCGCGGCAGGCTGATCTGGGACGCCCTGCGCGACCGGATCGGTGCCGAGCGTCATGCCGTGTGGTTCGGCGACGTTCCGCAGATCGAGGTTCTCGATGCCGCTGGCAGCGGCATCGTGGCGACGCTCTCGATCGGCGATGGCCGCACCCAGGATTGGCTGCGAAAGATGTTCAAGGCCGACGTCGAGGCGGCCGTCCGGCAGGTCTGTGGCCCGGATGCCACCGTCGACTGGCAGCCGACACCACCCCGTGACGCCGCCAGCCCGGCGCTTGCCGCCGCGGATCCCGGGCCACCGCCCGATGCGAGTCAGCAATCTCGTGCACCTCGCCGCCGAGCGTCCCACCGGGCCGTGCCGGCCACCCCAGCCGCCCACCCCGCGTCCGCTGCCACCTTGCCCTCACGGCCCGCCCCGCGGCTCGACACGTTCGTGGTCGGCCCGGCCAACCGGATGGCCCACGCCGCGATCGAACTGGCGGCGACCCGGCCGGGCGAAATGTCGCCGCTCGTGCTCCACGGCCCCACCGGCACCGGCAAGACGCACCTGCTCGAGGGCATCTGCCACCACTTCCGCACGCTCCATCCGCGGGCCTCGGCCGTCTATCTTTCCGCCGAGCAGTTCACGACCACCTTTCTCCAGTCGCTGCACGGCACCGGCCTGCCCGGGTTCCGGCGCACCTGCCGCTCGGCCGACCTGCTCGCGATCGACGACCTGCAGTTTTTCGTGGGCAAGAAGGCCACGATCGTCGAACTCCAGCAAACGATCGACGTGCTCCAGCGACAGGGCCGCCAGCTCGTGTTTGCCTGCGACCGCGAGCCGGAGTCGCTCGTCGACCTCGGGCAGGATCTGCTCGTGCGGCTCCGCGGCGGGATGACGGCCCGGCTGCTGCCTCCCGACGAAGACGTGCGTCGCGGGATCGTGGAATCGATCGCCGCCCGCCGCGGACTCGCCATTCCGGTCGACGTCGTCCAGTTCGTCGCCGCGCGGATGACCCGCCACTCGCGTGAACTCGCCGGCGCCGTCAACCGGCTCGAGGCCACGAGCCATATGCTCGGCCTGCCGATCACGCTCGCCATGGCAGAGGAGGCGCTCGCCGATCTCGTGCGTGCCAGCGCCCGCAGCGTCCGTCTCGCCGACATCGAGCGGGCGGTGTGCAGCGCCTTCGGCATCGCCTCGGGCACGCTCCAGTCGGCGCAGCGCGGCAAGAAGGTGAACCACCCGCGGATGCTCGCGATGTTCCTCGCCCGCAAGCACACGCCCGCCCCGCTCACGGAGATCGGCAGCTACTTCGGCCGCCGCAGCCACTCGACGGTGATCTCGGCACAAAAAGCGGTCGACGACTGGCTGGCGAAGCAGTCGCAGATCGTGCTTGCCGACGCCACGTGGGACGTGGCCGAAGCGATCCGCCGCGTCGAGGAAACGCTCCGCGCCGGGTGACGCGCGTCAACTTGCCCACGCCGGCTCGGGGTTGCCCATAGTCCATCGCCGGACGATCGGATCGTTGGACGCTCGCCGGCTTCGGGCTCCCCGTACGCCCGTCGCCGGACGTTCGCTGCGCCCATCCTGGGCTTCACTCACTCGGATGTGCCTGCGCTCCGGCATCCATGCCTGCGTTGGTCACATACGCCGGCTCCCGGGGTACGGGGAGCCCGAAGCCTCCCCAACTTGTAACCGCCAAGAACTTTCGGCGGAGTCGGTCGTTGCTGTAGCGACAGGCCTCCAGGCCTGTCGATCGACAGAGCTGGAGCTCTGTCGCCACGAGGGAGGCTTCGGGCTCCCCTCTTCACGCGAACACCCGGCATCGTGCCGCTGTTCGCTTGGCGGGCCTCCGCCCGCTGGTGCTCACCCGGGCCTCCGGCCCTGGCGCCGAAGGCGCGGGAGCCGGGCTTTGCCCGGCGACCGTAAGCCGGAGACGACGCCGGGACGGCGGCGACGGCGCGACAGCCAGCCCGTAGTGAACGTCCGGCGACGGGATCTGGGGAGCCCGAAGCCGGCGCGGAAGGGTATGGACAGGCTGAAGCCTGTGTTCCAGAGACGTTACTTCAGCCGCTCTTCGAGGCTCGCCTTGTAGCGGACGCTCGACTCGGGGCCGCTGAAGCCGACGACGCGGCGGTCGACGCCCGTCGAGCGGCGCAGGAGGCGGCCGCGGGCCACGTCGAACTCGATTTCCCCGTCCCAGATCCGCTCGAGCAGTCGGGCTTCGAGCCGCGGGTCGTCGATGGGCGTGAGCACGGTGGTGTCGACGTGGATCGTGGCCACGCCGTCGCGGAGGGCTTCGACGCGGTACCGGAGCCGGGTCTTCACGGCCTTGCGCGGGCCGTTCGGCACTTCCACGACGACCTCCTGCGGCACCGTCCATTCGGTGCCCACCGTCGCAGGCTCGTCGGGCAGCGGCACCACCATCAGGTCGCCGGTGCTCGACGGCGGCGTGGGCTTGAAGTCGCGGCGGGAAAGGACGCGGCCGGTCGTATCGACCTCGACCCGCGAGAGCGGCACACCGAGACTCTGCGTCACCGATTCGTAGTCCGGCGGCACGGGGCCCGAGTCGCGGCTGCTCCAGCGCGTCTCCCCCTTGTCGCTCGTGCGCGACGTCATCGTGACGTCGTCCACCGAGTGCTCGATCGTCGCGTGGCCGTCGGCGTCGACGGCCACGACGGTCCAGACTTTCGTCGAATCGGTGGACGTCTCGACCGACTGTTTCGTGGCGCCGATCGTCGTCTCGGTGAGGGCGCGGTGGGCCACGTCCATGACGATCTTCTCGCCCGGCACGAACCGGTAGCGGAGTGAGACGCCATCGGCAGCGACGGCCGTCCCGGGCCCGAGGCAGCATGTCGCGACGACAAGGATCGTGGCCACGAGCCTCATCATGCTTCGGGACTCGCCGAGGGGCGGCCGCCCGCGCCCCGGAGGCCACCGCCCCATTCGAGCTTCTCGCGCAGCGTGCGGTAGTAACCGTGCTGCTCGGTCTCCACGAGCGTGAACCGCGGTTGGGCGCGGCGGATCGAGACTCGGTCGCCCGCGACGAGCCCCGTGACGACGCGGCCGTCGACGACGCAGGCGGAGCCGGGGTTCGGCCTCGGCACCACGAGCTCGTATGACCGGCTTGCGGAGTCGACGACGGTGCGGTTGGTGAGCGTGTGGGGATTGAGCGGGGTGAACACGAAGGCGTCGAGATCCTTCCGCACGATCGGCCCGCCCGCCGAGAGGTTGTAGGCCGTCGATCCGACGGGTGTGCTCACGATGAGGCCGTCGGCGCGGTAGATGGTGGCCAGCTCGCCGTCGACGTGGAGCGCGATCTCGATCATCGAGAAGGGGGGGCCCGCGAGGAGTGAGGTCTCGTTGAGGCCGAGCTCACGGTGCACCACCGTTCCGCTTCGGGACACTTCGCACTCGAACATCAGGTGGTCGACGGTGCTGTATCGGCCGGCCGCAATCGCGACGAGGGCCGCGTCGGCCTCCGCCGGCGTGCACGCTGCCAGAAATCCGAGCGTGCCGAGATTCACGCCGAGGACGGGAACTTGGTCGTAGCCCATCCAGCGGGCCGTGCGCAGGATCGAGCCGTCGCCACCGAGCACCACCACCAGATCGATGTCGCCCCCGGCGGTTGCACGGAAGTCGCCTGCTCCCCACGTGTCACGGGCCGCGAGGCGAACGGTCGCGGCATGGCCGTGGCCCACGAGCAGTCGCTCGATCCGGCGTGCTTCGGTGTCGACGTCGGCGAGCCCCACGGGGCCGACGACGAGCACCCGCAGCCCGGCCGGCACCGGCTGACCCGGGCGGAGCCGCGACGGGATCGGGCCGCCGGATGCAACGCTCATGGGCACCGTGCGCTGGTCGGCACCGCATGCGACATCGGTCGGGCGGCGAGCGCGAGCCCGCGGCAGGTGTTCGCAATGCCCGTCGCGTCGAGGCCGAGGTCGGCGAGCAGTTCACTGCGTTCGCCGTGCTCCACGAACCGATCGGGCAGGCCGAGCCGCACGATCGGGCCGCATGCCAGCCGTGCATCGCTCACCGCCTCGAGCACGGCGCTGCCGAAGCCCGTGGGGAGAGCGTTCTCCTCGACGGTCACGACCCACGGCGCGGCCTCGATCCGTTCGAGCAGGCCCTGCGTGTCGAGCGGCTTCACGAACCGGGCGTTCACGACGGCCACCTCGAGCCCCTCCTCGCGCAGATGTTTCGCCGCGTCGAGTGCGGCACCGAGGAGCGTGCCACAGGCCAGAATGAGGCCGTCGGCGCCCTCGAGGAGCGGCTCGCACCGCCCCGCCACGATCGGGGCCCGCGGACCCTCGTGCCGCTCGATCACCGTCTTGGGGTAGCGGATCGCCACCGGACCGGGCTGCGCGAGTGCCCAGTCGAGCATCGCCACCAGATCGTGCTCGTCGCCCGGGGCGAGCACCGCCATGTTCGGGAACAGCCGCAGGTAGCCGAGGTCGAACGCGCCGTGGTGCGTGGGCCCGTCGGGGCCCGTGAGACCCGCCCGGTCGAGCATGAACACGACCGGCAGGTTCTGCAGGCAGACCTCCTGAAAGATCTGGTCGAACGACCGTTGGAGAAACGTGCTGTAGATGTCGACGATCGGCCGGCAGCCGACCTTCGCCTGCCCGGCGGCGAACGCCACGGCATGCGACTCGCAGATGCCGACGTCGAAGAACCTGTCGGGAAACTCCTCACGCACCGGCTCGAGCTTGTTGCCCTGGCACATCGCCGCCGTGAGCACCGTGACCTTGGGATCGCTCCGCATGCAGGCCCCGATCGCCGCGCTCGCCACGTCGGTGTAGGCCTTCGCCGACGACTTCTTGATCGACACGATGCAATCGTCGTCGTCGCACTCGAATGGCGCCGGGGTGTGGAAGAACACCGGATCGGCCTCCGCCGGCTTGAAGCCGTGCCCCTTCTCGGTGAGCACGTGGAGGAGGACGGGCCCCTCCTCGTCCTTCACGAGCTCGAGGTAGCGGATCAGGTTCGGCAGCGAGTGCCCCTCGACGGGGCCGAAGTAGCGAACACCGAGCGCCTCGAAGAGCATGCCGCCGTGGAGCGTGGCTTTGAGCGAGTCCTTCGCCTTGCCGAGCATCCGCTCCATCTGCTCGCCCACCATCGGCACGCCCTTGATGAGCTCGCCGGCCTGCTGCTTGAGGCCGCGATACCACGGGTTCGTGCGGATCGTGTCGAGATACTCGGCGAGTGCCCCCACCCGCGGGCAGATCGACATCCTGTTGTCATTCAGGATCACGAGCAGACGCTTCTTGAGAAAGCCGGCATTGTTGAGCGCCTCGAAGACGATGCCCGAGGGCAGCGCGCCATCGCCGATCACGGCCACGGAGTGGCGATCGCCCTCGCCGAGCAGGTCGTCGCCACTCGCGAGGCCGAGGGCCGTCGAGACGCTCGAGCCCGCGTGGCCGGTCATGAACAGGTCGAAGGGGCTCTCGTCGGGGTTCGGGTAGCCCATCAGGCCGCCCTTCGTGCGGATCGTGCCGAACCGGCCGAACCGGCCCGTGATCAGCTTGTGGGGATAGATCTGGTGGCCCGTGTCCCAGATCAGGCGATCACGGCTGAAGTCGAACACGCGGTGCAGGGCGATACACAGCTCCACGACGCCGAGGTTCGACGCGAAATGGGCGGTGCGGGTGGCCGCCACTTCCGTAAGGGCCCGGCGCATCTCGCCGGCGAGTTGTTCGAGCTGCTCGGTCGACAGCCCGGCGAGGTCGCGTGGCGAGATGATGGAGGGGAGGATGTCGGTCATGGGGCGTCCTTTGCGTCGGTCGTCAATGATCGCGGGCGACGATCCACCGTGCCAGCGCCTCGAGTGCGGCGGCCTTGCCACCGAGTCCGTGCACCGCCTCGGCCGCCTCGGTGGCGAGCGTCAGGGCCCGGGTCCGGCTCTCCTCGAGGCCCACGATCGTCGGAAAGGTGAGTTTGCCGCGGCCGGCGTCCTTGCCCACGCGCTTGCCCATCGTCGTTTCGTCCCCCTCGGCGTCGAGCAGGTCGTCGGCGATCTGGAAGGCGAGGCCGAAGGCGCGGCCGTAGGTGGCGAGCATCGCGAGCCGGGTCGGAGAGGCGTTGGCCGCAAGGCCGCCGAGTTCGAGCGCAGCCAGAAAGAGCGCACCGGTCTTGCGGCGATGGATGCGTTCGAGCCAGGCCACCTGCTCGCCGGCCGGGGACTGCGTCATGTCGGCGATCCAGCCGCGCTCGGCGGCGAGGTCGTCGGCCTGGCCGCCGACGAGTGCCTCGGGGCCCGCCGCCCGGGCGAGCACGAGGCAGCCGCGGGCCGCGGTGGCCGCGGGCATCTCTCGGGCGAGCGTCTCGAACGCGAGTGCCTGCAGGGCGTCGCCGCAGAGGATCGCCGTGGCCTCGTCGAACGCCTTGTGGCAGGTGGGCCGGCCACGACGGAGATCGTCGTCGTCCATCGCGGGGAGGTCGTCGTGGACGAGCGAGTAGGCATGGATCATCTCGACAGCTACGGCAGCCCCCGCCGCGTCGGCCCACGTGCCGCCGCAGGCGTCGGCGGCCCAGAGCACGAGCGCCGGCCGCAGCCGCTTGCCTGGTGCGAGCAGGGCATGGCGCATCGCCGCCACGAGTCGCGGAGACGCCTCGGGGGACAGTTCCAAGGCAGACGCGAGCCGCGGCTCGATGAAAGCCCGCACGTCGTCGAGCGAGCTGGCGATCGGCGGCGCTACGGAAGCGGACATGTCGGGCCCGAGAAGCATGGACGAACTGCCGGGCGCCAGGAGGCCGGGGGACACCGGGCAACCTGCCATGATCGGGCCCCGCAGAGGATCGAAATCACCCGCAAAATTCTAGGCTTCGGCCGTGGAATCGTCCATCCCGGGGAGCGTTGGCGACCGGGGCGCCTTCCGCTGCGCAGGCGGCCGCGATGCCGGCCTCCGGCCGACCTTGTCGCCGCTGCCGTTCGCCGTCGGATCGGCCGTCGTGCCGTCGTGTGCACCGGGGAACGGCTCGCTGATCGGTTGTCCGTCTTCGGTGACGGCGGTGAGCAGGCGGATCCGTTCCTCCGCGCGAGCGAGTTCCTCGTGGAGCCCACGAAGGATCACCACCCCGCGCTCGTAGGCCGCGATCGATTCGGTGAGCCCGAGTCCGCCCCCCTCGAGCCGATTGACGATGTCGGCGAGTTGGGCGAGCCCCTCTTCAAACGAGGGCGGTTGCGTGGAGTTTGCGGGCGCGACGTCGCGGGGTTGGTCACTGGGGGCTGGCATGCAGCGAGATCCTTTCCTGCGTGGCGATCGGGGTGGAGTCGATCGACGTGACGGTGCTCTGGAGCCGCCCGTCGGCGAGTTGTGTGACGATCGTCGCACCGGCCGCAACCGAGGCGATCGACGTGAGCGGGGCGGTCGTGCCTTCCGACGTGGTGACCGAGTAGCCGCGGGCGAGCAGCTTGAGCGGACTGCCGGCGTCGAGCCGGGCGACTCCGGCGCGCAGACGCTCACCGGCCCGATCCACGGCGGCGTGGGCGAGCCGTTCGAGGCGAGCGGCCCGATCGGCGACGAGGGCGCGACGCTCGACGACGAGCCGGGTGGGGTCGGCGAGGATCCGCGATCGGGCAAACTGCCCGAGCCGTTCGCGGGCCATCTCCGCCCGCCGCGAGAGGCCGCTCTGCAGCCGCGCCGCAAAGCTCCCGAGAGCCGCGACCACCTGGGCCCGGTCGGGTGCGATCCGCATGGCGGCGTCGGTGGGTGTGAGGGCCCGCACGTCGGCGGCCAGATCGCACAGCGACACGTCGATCTCGTGACCCACGCCCGACACGACCGGAATCGGACAGGCGGCGACCGCTCGGACGAGCACCTCTTCGTTGAACGACCAGAGATCTTCGAGGCTGCCTCCGCCCCGAATGAGCGCGACGACGTCGACGGCGGGCGCGATCCGGGCCGTGATCGCGAGCGCGGCCGCGAGTTCCTCCGCGGCGCCCGCCCCCTGCACCCGCGAGGGCACGACGAGCAGCTCGCAGCCGCGCCAGCGGCCGCGAAACGCCTCGAGGAAGTCGGCGATCGCGGCGCCGCTCGGGCTCGTCACGACCGCGACGCGGCGTGGAAACGCGGGGAGCGGCCGCTTGCGTCCCGGCAGGAACAGCCCCTCGCCCTCGAGCGCCGCATGCAGTTTCCGCAGCCGTGCCTCGAGCGTTCCCGTGCCGACGGCGTGCAGGCGGTCGATCGTGAGCTGATAGCTGCCGCGGGGCGGATAGACCTCGAGCCGTCCGTGGCAGATCACCTCCAGGCCGTCGGCCGGCTCGATCGCGAGCGTGGGCACCGTGCCGCGCCATACGACCGCCTTCAGGATCGCGCCCTCGTCCTTGAGCGAGAGGTAGAGGTGGCCCGAGGAGGCCCGGACGAGGTTCGAGACCTCGCCGCTCACCCAGACATCGGCGAAGCCGGTCTCGATGACCTGCTTGACGCGGGCGGTGACCTCTGAAACGCTCATGGCCTCTGCAGGCCGGTCGTCCTCGGCGTTTCGTCGGCGATCGTGCATAGCTGGAGTCTAGCAGTTCGAGGGCAGCAATCCGCATGGCCAGCGACCCGTCGACGACGTCATCTCCGGCCGCGGGCCCGCCGCGCGGGGCGCTGCTGGTGATCTTCCTCACGGTCTTCATCGACCTGCTCGGGTTCGGGATCGTGCTGCCGGTGATGCCCAGGCAGGCGGAGCCCTATCTCGCGGCGCTCGAACTGTCGCCGGTCGCCGGGGGTGTCGTGATCGGCCTCCTGTTCTCCGTGTTCTCGCTGATGCAGTTTCTGTTCAGCCCCGTGTGGGGCCGGCTCTCCGACCGGGTCGGCCGGCGGCCGATGCTGATCCTGAGCCTCGTGGGGTCGGTCGTCTTCTACGCGCTCTACGGCTACGCGGTGACGCTGCCGCCGGAGCGGGCACGGCTGGCGCTCGGGCTGATGATGCTCTCCCGGATCGGCGCCGGCATCGCCGGCGCGAGCGTGGGCACGGCCGCCGCCGTGATCGCCGACTGCACGACGCCCGAGAATCGCGCCCGGGGCATGGCGCTCATCGGGATCGCCTTTGGCGCGGGCTTCACGCTCGGGCCGCTCATCGCCTACTTCGGCCTCGCGCTCTTCGCCCGCCAGCCGTGGGGCGTGGGGGCGCTCGCCTCGTTGCTCTCGTTCGTGGCGCTCGTGATCGCGGTGGCCGTGTTTCGCGAGACCCGCCGGCCCGACTCCCGGGCCGCGAAGGAGTTTTTCAGCCTCTCGCGCACCACCGGCGTGCTCGCGCTGCCGGCCGTCGGCGCGCTCGTGCTCATCTATTTTCTGTCGATCTTCGCGTTCGCCAACTTCGAGGCCACGCTCGCGCGGTTCACGAAGGAGGGCTTCGGCATGAGCGACGACGGCAACTTCCTCCTGTTCGCGGCGATCGGCGCGGTCTTGATGGTGGCCGGCGGACTCTACCGGCCGCTCGCCAAGCGGCTCCCCGAAACCCGGCTGCTCGGCATGGGGCTCGCGGTGCTCGTCGTCGGCATGGCCGCCATCGGCGTGATCGCATGGCTCGTGCACCGCGACGTCGTGACGGGGCAGGCGGCGTCGGCTGCGCTGCGCTGGTTCTTCTATGCCGCGTCCGCGGCGGCCGTGGCGGGCTTCGCGTTCGTCAATCCGTCGGTGTCTGCCCTGATCTCGAAGCACGCCGATCCGGCGCGGCAGGGAGAGGTGCTCGGCGTGAATCAGTCGTTCGCGTCGCTCGGCCGGATCCTCGGCCCGTTCGCCGGCTCGCTCCTGTTCACGCTCCACCCGTCACGCACGCTGCCGTATGCGATGGCCGTGGCCACGCTGCTCGTCGTCGCCGCGCTCGTGCGCCGCGTCACGGCCGGGAGCGGCCGGCCGTGACGACGATGTCGCCACGATCGGCGTCGCGGCGGCTTCCGATCGTGCGGGGCGACGACGGCGGGGTCGAGGCCCGGACCGATGTCGCCACCGGTCTCGGGCCCGGATGCGGCGTGGTGATCGTCGGGCATGGCACCGCCGATCCGGTCGGAGCCGCCGAGACCCATGCCGTCGGGAAACTCGTGGCGGACATGCTGCCCGGCGTGCCGGTGGAGGTGGGGTTTCTCGAGGTGATCGGGCCAGCGATCGGCGATGCCCTCGCGGCCCTCGCGGCCCGTGGCTGCCGCCGCGTGGTCGCGGCGCCGCTGATTCTGTTCACGGCCGGGCACGCCAAACGCGACATCCCCGAGGCCCTGGACGCCGGGGGTCGGGCTGCCGGGCTCGTCGTGCACCAGGCGGCCGCGATGGGCTGCCATCCCTCGATCGTCGCCCTCGCCCGCCGCCGCCGGCGCGAGGCCGTGCGCGGTCTGGAGCCGGTGCCCGCCGCCGCGATGGGGCTCGTGATGATCGGCCGCGGTTCGAGCGATCCGCGCGCGGTGAGCCAGCTGCTCGAGTTCACCGCCGCCACGTTCGCTCCCGGCGCGAGCGCGTGCCCACACGATCTCGAAGCGTGCCGCATCGGGCTCGGGTTCGTCGCCGCCGCACGGCCGTCGCTCGTCGACGGGCTCGACGCGGCGGCCGCGGGGCCGGACGTGCGGCGTGTCGTGGTGCAGCCGCATCTGCTGTTCCGCGGCCACGTCGAGGAGCAGGCGGCGGCGGCCGTGGCCCGTGCCCGGGATCGGCATCCGGCAGTCGAGTGGATCGTGACGGCCCGGCTCGGCGCCGAACCCGACGTCGCCGAGGCCCTCGTCGACCGCATCGCCGAAGCCCTGCCGTCACCGTAGAACAGGCTTCAGCCGGTCATTGCCTCAACGCGCCCAATCCGGCTCGGGGTTGCCCCGTACCGTCTCGCCGGACGCTCACTACGGCCCTCCTGGCCTCCGTTCGCTCGGATGTGCCTGCGCTGCGCCATCCATGGCTTCGCTGGTCAAATACGCCGTCGCAACGGTAGGGGCAGCCCCTCGCCTCCCGTATCGCGTGCGGTGGAAGCCCTGTGGCACGGAAAGAAACATCTCGCCACGGACGGCGCGA
>JBAXUY010000054.1:0-19043 GCA_037129475.1 Planctomycetia bacterium
TCGTGATGACGAAGCCCTGGCCGGGCATGCTCCGCGGCATCTGGGGCGACGACGAGCGCTTCAAGGAAACTTACTGGTCGCGGGTGCCGGGCAAGTATCTGGCCGGCGACAACGCCCGCCAGGACAAGGACGGCTACTACTGGATCATGGGGCGGATCGACGACGTGCTCAACGTGGCCGGCCACCGGCTTTCCACGATCGAGATCGAAAGTGCGCTCGTGAGCCATCCGGCGGTGGCTGAAGCCGCGGCGGTGGGCCGGCCGCACGACGTGAAGGGCGAGGCCGTGGCCGTGTTCGTGACGCTCAAGAGCGGCGAGCCGAACGACGCCCTCAAGGATGCCCTCCGCAAGCACGTGCGGCACCAGATCGGCGCCCTCGCGGCGCCCGACGACATCCACTTCTCGGCGGCCCTCCCGAAGACACGGAGCGGCAAGATCATGCGGCGATTGCTGCGCGACATCGCCGCCGGCCGCGAAACCGTGGGCGACACGACCACGCTCGAGGATTACACCGTGCTCGCGAAACTGCGCGACGACGAGTGACGTGGGGCGACAGGCCATGTAGCGACAGGCCATGTAGCGACAGGCCATGTAGCGACAGGCCTCCAGGCCTGTCGGATGGACAGAACTGGAGCTCCGTCGCTACGGGCTGGACGACAGAGCTGGAGCTCCGTCGCTACGGGCGCAACAAACCGGGGCCGGCTTGCGCCGGCCCCGGTTCCTTTTCACGTCGATCGAAGCGGGCCGCTTAGGTGCCGAGCTTCTTGATCGTCTCGACCATCGGGCCGACGACCGGGCCGAGCAGTTCCTTCACGCCCGGGATCGCCATCGCGGTGTCGATCACCTTCTGGAGAAGGCCGAGGTTCTTCGAGACGAACTCGGCGAACGCCGTCTTGTTCTCCCCCTCGAGCTTCTCGGCCTCGCTCTGCACGCCGCTGAGCACTGGCGCGAGCTTCTCGAGCTCCGGGATCGCAGTCTTGGCGGTGTCGATATCCGTCACGCCCCCGAGGATCTTCGACAGGCCGCCGAACAGTTCGGTGGAATTCACCGCCAGCCGGGCCGCCTCGACGAACTTCGGATCGATCGAGATCGTCTCCGAGACGGTGTCGATCAGCTTCTTGCCCTCACGCTCGATCACTTCGGTGCGGTCGATCGTGATCGGGCCCTCCTTGCGGATTTCCTCGATCATCACGCCGCCGTCTTCCTGCTTCGCCATCTTGTCGCGGTTCATGAGATACCACGCGCCGAGGGCCAAGAGCGGCAGGAGCACGAGCGGAAGCCAGGCCGGGAAGCCGCCGCCCGAGGGCTGGTGGCTCGGGGCAGGCGTCGACTTGCCGCCACCCGCCACCGCGCCGAAGTCACCGAGCGAGAGGCCGGCAGGCAGGGCGTTCTTGATGTTGCCAGCCTGGTCGGCGAACAGCCGCTGCAGACCGGCCGCGTCGGCCCGGCCGCCCGTGAACTGCTTGGCGACCATGCCGAGGACGATCGGGGCGAGGTAGGCGAGCAGGCTGCGGGCAACGCCCGGCTTCATGCCGAGGAAGCCGGCGAGAGTCTCCACCATCTTGCCCGTAGCGCTCGTGCCGAAGAGCGAGCCCAAAAGGCTGCCGCCCTGGTCGGCCATGCGCGAGGCGTTCGAGCCGCCGAGCATCCCGGCGAGGTTGCCGAGGGCGCCGAGGTCGAGGCCGCCCAGGGCCGAGGCGATCTGCGATGCACCGCCCTGGCTCGATGCCAGCTTGGCGAGGCCGCCCAAAAGGGCCGGCACGGCGGCCGACGTGGCCGACTTGGTCTGCGATTCATCCGCACCGATCAGCGAGCCGAGGCTGCCGAGCACTTGGCTCGTGAGTTGATCCTTCACGAGATCGACGAGATTCATGGTCTGCTCCAGAAGAAGACTGTCGTGGCGGCCATCCCTGACCCCCGGAAAACCCCGGTTCAATCCATCCGGGTGAGCCGTGGTCTTACCCGCTCGTGGAGGGCATCTCAAGCAGGCGGTACATTCGGAACACTTTGCCGAACCGCGTTCCGACCGCCGCGCCCGAACTGCTCGCCCCGGCGGGCGACTGGGACTGCGTGCGGGCGGCAATCGAAAACGGGGCCGACGCCGTCTATTTCGGCTTCGAAGGTGGGTTCAACGCCCGGGCCCGGGCGGCGAATTTTCCGCTGGCCGACCTGCCGCGGCTCATGGAGACGCTCCACCTTCGCGGCCTCAAGGGCTACGCCACGCTCAATACGCTCGTCTTCAGCGATGAATTGTCGGAATTCACACAGGTGATCGAGGCCGTGGCGGCGGCTGGCGTCGATGCCGTGCTCGTGCAGGACGTCGGGGTGGCGAGGCTCGTGCGGCAGATCTGCCCCGGGCTGCCGCTGCACGCCTCGACCCAGATGACGCTCACCAGCGCCGAGACGATCGCGCTGGCGGAAAAGCTCGGCTGCGAGCGAGTGGTGCTCGCGCGGGAACTCTCGATCGACGAGATCGTGTCGATCCGCCGGCAGACGGCGATGCCGCTCGAAGTGTTCGTGCACGGCGCGCTGTGCGTGGCCTATTCGGGGCAGTGCCTCACGAGCGAGTCGCTCGGCGGGCGGAGCGCCAACCGCGGCCAGTGCGCCCAGGCCTGCCGGCTGCCCTACGACCTCGTCTGCGACGGCAAGGACGTGGACCTCGGCTCACAGAAATACCTGCTCTCGCCGCAGGACCTCGCCGCGTATGCGCTCGCCCCTGAGTTGATCGCCGCCGGCGTGTCGTCGTTCAAGATCGAGGGTCGCTTGAAGACGCCCGAATACGTCGCCAACATCACGCAGCACTACCGGCGGGCGATCGACGCGGCCGTGGCTGCCCAGCCGGTCGTGTTTTCGCCGCGCGATGTCGAAGAGATGGAACTTTCGTTTTCACGCGGCTTCTCGCCGGGCTGGCTCGAGGGCTGCGATCACAAGATGCTCGTGCCGGCGACCACGAGCGCGAAGCGGGGCGTGCGGCTCGGCCGCATCGTGGCCGTGGGCCGCGGTCGCGTGACGGTGGAGCTCGCTGCGAGCGTGAAGCGGGGCGACGGCGTGGCGTTCGACTGCGGCGCCACGAGCGACGATGCTCTCGGCGGCCGCGTGTACGAGGTGTTTCACGCAGGGCAATCGCTCACCGAGCCGGTCGCGACGGGGCGGGTGGAGCTGACGTTTGCCCGCGACGCGTTTGACTTCAGCCGGCTCGCACCGGGGCAGACCGTGTGGAAAACGGATGATCCGGAGCTCACGGCCCGGCTGCGGAAGACGTTTTCCGGCGGGGAACTCAGGCGGCGGCAGCCGGTCGATCTGGTCGTGATCGCGGCGGTCGGGAAGCCGGTGGTCGTACGGGCCACACTCGCCAGCGGCGCCGCGTGCGAGGTCGAGTCGGAGGAGCCGGCCGTCGAAGCAAAGAAACATCCGCTCACCGAGGCGACGCTCCGCGAGCAGCTCGGCCGACTCGGTGGCACGCCCTTCGAGTTGCGCGGGCTCACGGCCGTGATCGAGGGCCGCCCGATGCTGCCGCTCAGCGTGCTCGGCAAGCTGCGGCATGCGGTCGTGGAGAAAGTGAGGCAGGCCTCCGTGGAGGAGATGGACAGGGCTGGAGCCCTGTCCCTACGTCGTAGCGACAGAGCTCCAGCTCTGTCGAAAACAACACCTGCCGATCCAGCGATCACCTACCTCGTGCGTTCCCTCGACCAGCTTCGCGCGCTGCTCGCCCTCGGCGAGCGCTCCCTCGACGCCGACTTCGCCGACATCCGCCAGTATCGCGAAGCGATCGACCTGGCCCGCGCGGCTGGAGCCACGCTCTATCCCGCCACGCCCCGGATCCAGAAACCCGACGAGCTCGGCATCTTCGCGCTGCTCGCCAAGCAGGAGCCCGACGGCGTGCTCGTGCGCAACTACGCCGGGCTCACGTTTTTTCGGGACCGTGGCACGCCTGTCGTGGCCGACTTTTCGCTCAATGTCACCAACGAGCTCTCGGCCGAGTTTTTCATGGCCGAGGGGGTGGAACGGGTGACGGCGTCGTATGACCTCAACCGCGACCAACTGCTCGCGCTCGTGGCGGCGACGGAGCCAGAGTGGCTCGAGGTGGTGATCCACCAGCACATGCCGATGTTCCACATGGAGCACTGCGTGTTTTGCGCCGTGCTCTCACCCGGCACGAACAAGACCAACTGCGGCCGGCCCTGCGATGAGCACGTGGTGAAACTCCGCGACCGGATCGGCGTGGAGCATCCGCTCACGGCCGACGTGGGCTGCCGCAACACGCTCTTTAACGCGGTGCCGCAGAGCGCGGCGGAGGCCGTGCCAACGCTGCTCGCCCGCGGCGTGCGGCGGTTTCGCGTTGAGTTTCTCGACGAGTCGGCCGGGGAGATCGGCCGCGTGGTGCGGGCCTACCGCGACCTGCTCGCCGGCTCGCTCACGGGCCGCGAGGTGTGGACGCTGCTCAAGGCCGCCAATCGCGTGGGGGTGACCCGCGGCACGCTCGAAGAACGACGGAACCCGCTCGCGATCATGTGAGCGCGGCTGGTTTCCCGGCCCGTTTGCACGGGCCGGGAAACCGCGCTTTCCGAAGGATTGCCCCGGGCTTGGGCGAGCAATTGCGGAGTACTCGCCCAAGCCGGTGGGGCACCCTTCTGGGGACCGATGTGTCGGAAATCCGGGGTGCCCACCGAAGGCCCTCAGGGGGCAACTCGTGTGCCAGAGTGGATGAGATCGGCGTCAGCCACGTGTGGCCCGGCGAAAGTGGCGGGCCCTGACCGCCTCATGCCGCCCACCCGCCCGCTCCGCGGGCAATCGGTGTCGTAGAAGTGGGCAGCGGTGGAGGAAAGACTTCGGTTTGTCCTTTCGACAGGCCTGGAGGCCTGTCTCTACAAGCCCGTCGCTACCAATACACGTAGTGCAGGAACTTCTCGCGGTCGGGCTTCGGCAGGGCATCGACCTGCGGCACGACCCAGCGGTTTTCTTCGGTGTCGATGAGCATCTTGCCGTCGGGCCCGAAATCGACCGCCTGGCTCGCCGTCCAGCGGATCGTGAACGCCTGGCGGCCCACGTCGGTCTCGACGTCGAAATCGACGTAGCCGTGGGCGAGCTTCGCGTCGTGCACCCGCTCGATCCGCCGCACGAGCGACCGACGGGCGAGCGCCGTGCGCACCACGCCCTGGCTCTCCACCGGCCAGTCGGCCAGCCGCCGGAGCAAGCCGAGCTCGACCTCCTCGCCCGACTCGCTCCACCCGCGCACCGACAGATACTCGTCGGGGTGCGTCGCCGGAAACGTGCGCACCACGAAGATGCCTGCCGCCAGCGGCACCCCGTCCTCATGCAGTTCGATCCGGCCGTGCTGTCCGATCGTGAAGGTGTGGTGGGCCGCGTCGAGCCAGCGGATGTCGCTGGCGCGAGGCTTTTCGGCGGCCACGTCGGCGGCCGGCTTCGCGTCCTCCTGCGCCAGGAGCGTGTCGACCGTGGGCTGCTTGGAGACCTGCGTCTGGATGCGCACGAGCCGGGCGTAGATGCCGTCGGCGGCGAGCAGTTCGGCGTGGGTGCCCTGTTCCACGAGCTGGCCCCGGTCGAACGCGAGGATCCGGTCGGCGTTGCGCAGGGTCGAGAGCCGGTGGGCGATCGCAATCGTGGTGCGGCCCTTCACGAGCACGGCAAGCGCCTCCTGGATGCTCTTCTCCGCCTCGGCGTCGATGTTGCTCGTGGCCTCGTCGAGGACGAGGATCCGCGGATCGTAAAGCAGCGTGCGCGCGATCGAGAGCCGCTGCTTCTCGCCGCCGGAGAGCCCCGCCCCGCGCTCGCCGAGCAGCGTTTCGTAGGCCAGCGGCTGGCGGCAGATGAAGTCGTGGGCGCCCGCGGCCTTCGCGGCGGCCAGGCCCTGTTCGATCGTCGACTGCGGGCGGCCGTAGGCGAGGTTCTTCCAGATCGTGCCGCGAAACAGGAACGAATCCTGAAACACGATCCCGAGCCGCTCCCGCAGCTGGTTCGTGCAGAGGTTGCGGATGTCGATGCCGTCGATCTCGATCCGCCCCTCCTGCACGTCGTAGAACCGGCCGAGGAGGTTCACGAGCGTGGTCTTGCCCGAGCCCGAGCGGCCCACGATGCCGACCATCTCTCCAGGGGCCACGTCGAACGACACGTCGGAGAGCACGGGCTGGTTGCGGTCGTAGCCGAACGTGACGTTGTCGAACCGGATCGCCCCCCGTGGCTCATCCCAGGCGACGGGTGTCGCGGTCTCCTCGATGGTGATCGGAGTGTCGAGCAGTTCCAGCACCCGCTGGCTGCCGGAAAGGAAACTCGTGAGCCAGGTGGTGAAGTTCGAGAGGGCCCCGAGCGGCGCGTAGAACATCGCGAGGTAGGCGAGGAACGCGATCAACTGCCCGAGCGTCATCTGGCCGCCGATCACGTCGCGGCCGCCGACATACCAGACGATCAGGCCGCCCAGGCCGAACACGATCTGCATCGTGGCCGCGTAGGTGGCATTGGTCTGCTCGACCCATAGCCGCCAACTGCCGAGGTGGTCGCTGGCCGACTTGAAGCGGTCGCGTTCCCGCGGTTCCTGCGCAAACGCCTTCACCACGCGGATGCCCGAGAGCATGCCGTTCAAGGCCGACATCTGCTTGCTGGAGGCGTCCCACAGCCGGTAGTGCCGCGGATAGACGTGCCGCCAAAACACCCACGACCCGAGGATCACGAGCGGCACCGGGATCAGCGTGTAGAGCGCGAGCTTGGGGTTGATCCACACGAGCATCGCCCCCACGCCCACGAGCTGCACGATCTGGAGGAGGAAGCCACCCGTGAGCTGCTGCATGAGGCCGTGGAGCACCTCGCTGTCGTGGGCCACCCGGCTGATCATCGAGCCCACCTGGTGACGGTCGAAGTAGGCCACGGAGAGGTTTTGCAGCTTCGCCACCATCTCGGCGCGGAGCGTGCCGGTGAGCCCCGTGCCGATCGCGGTGGCCAGCCGCCCCTTGATCATGCTCACGACCGAGAGCAGCACCCGCGAGAACGCGAGCGCGAGCACCACGACGAGCAGGGCCGTCTTGAAGTCGGGGAGCGTGGCGGCGTCACTGCCGGCGGTCGAGCCACGGGAGAGGATGTTGTCGACCATGTATTGCTGGAGCTTCGGCGGCACGAGCTCCGCCACCACGCCGATGAACGTGAGTACGCAGAGCAGGATCGCCCCGCGGGTGTAGGGGGCGAGCAGTTCACCCACGCGCTTGAGGATCCGCCCCTTCTGCATGCACCGTGGGCAGGCCTGGTCTTTCGTGGTGAGCCGCAGGCGGCATGACGGGCAGCGCGGCGGATCGAGCACGTCGTCGGCCGCGAGCAGGGGCTCCGGCGAATCGGGCCGCTCGAGCGCCCGGGCCACCTTGTGAAACCGCGTGGCCATCGCGTTGGAATAGCGCACGAGATCGACCCAGTCGCCGCCCACCTTCACCTGGAGCGTGCCGCCCCCCACGCCGGCGGTCGTGCGCACCTGCTCGACATCCGCCCGGGCAATCGCCCGCACGGGCCGGCCGGCCGCCGTCACGCGGAGTTCGTCGGACGTCACGACGAGCCATTCAGCCGTCGGCAGGCCGTCGAGCGACACGTCGGTGTCGAGTTCGAGGAGCGGCTGCGCTGGCGTGGCGCCCGCCGGGCGCGTATCCTGCTGGGGAATCGCGGTCGCGATCGGTGTGACCTTCTCGGTAGTGCGTTTCGAAATCAGGAGCCTGTCCATGGCGTACGGCAAGTATCGCAGGTTTGTTCGGTTCGTGGCGGCAGCCGGCCTGGTGGCCGCGGCGGTGGTCGGCCGGGCCGACGAGCCCGGTTTCGAGCCCCTCTTCGACGGCAAGAGCCTCGCGGGCTGGAAGGCGAACGAGAACGCGGACAGTTGGAAGGTGGCCGACGGCCAGATCGTCTGCCACGGTCCGCGGAGCCACCTCTTCTACGTGGGCCCCGACGCCGAGCTCCCTGCCGAATTCAAAGACTTTCACTTCAAGGCCGAAGTGATGACGAAGCCGGGCTCGAACTCCGGCATCTTCTTCCACACGAAGTTCCAGCCCGAGGGCTGGCCGGCCGCGGGCTACGAGATGCAGGTGAACAACTCGCAGAAGGATCCGGTGCGCACCGGCAGCATCTACAACGTGGTGAAAAACTTTTCGCCCCCGGCCAACGACGACACCTGGTTTACCCAGGAACTGATCGTGAAGGGAAAGGCGATGGCGGTGATCGTGGACGGCCGCGTGCTCTTCGAGTTCGTGGAGCCAGAGGGCGTGGCCGGCACGCGCAAGCTCTCCGCCGGCACGTTCGCTCTCCAGGCCCACGACCCGGGCAGCGAAGTCCACTACAAGAACATCCGCGTGAAGCGCCTGTAGGCGTGTGGGGACGGAGCTCCAGCTCTGTCCATTCGACAGGCCTGGAGACCTGTCGCCACGAACGGGCAGGCTGAAGCCTGTCTTTCTTCGTGTTGACGCCGCCGCGTCGCCGGCCGTATTTTCCGGGCTGAAAGTGAGGTGACCCCATGATCCAGTCCGCCCTGCCCGCCGGGATTCGCGACGACATCACCCAGTGCATCGGACGCACGCCGCTCGTGCGCCTGCGCCGCGTCACCGACGGCTGCACCGCCACTGTCGTCGGGAAGATCGAAAACATGAATCCGCTCTGGAGCGTGAAGGACCGGATCGCCGCGGCGATGATCGACGCGGCCGAGGCGGCCGGGAAGATCGGCCCCGATACCGTCGTGATCGAGCCGACGAGCGGCAACACGGGGATCGGCCTGGCCTACGTGTGCGCGGCCCGCGGCTACAAGCTGCGTGTGACGATGCCCGAGAGCATGAGCCTCGAGCGGCGGCGGATGCTCAAGGCGCTCGGTGCCGAGCTCGTGCTCACGCCGGCCGCCGAGGGGATGCCCGGCGCCGTGCGGCACGCCGAGGAGATCAGCAAATCGAGCACGCAGTTCTTCATGCCGCAGCAGTTCAAGAATCCGGCCAACCCCGAGATCCACCGCCGCACGACGGCCGAGGAGATCTGGGCCGATACGGAGGGGCGGGTCGACATCCTCGTGTGCGGCGTGGGCACCGGTGGCACGATCACCGGCTGCGGCGAGGCGCTCAAGGCGAAGAAGCCGGGGCTCAAGGTGGTGGCCGTCGAGCCGCTCAACAGCCCGGTGATCTCGCAGAAGCTCGCCGGCGAGCCGATCAAGCCGGGGCGACACACGATCCAGGGGATCGGAGCCGGCTTCATCCCGGAGATTCTGAATCTGAACGTCATCGACGAAGTGATCAAAGTCGACGATGAAGACGCGATGGAGACGGCCCGCCAGATGGCGAAGCGCGAGGGGCTGATGTGCGGCATCAGTTGCGGCGCGGCCGCGTGGGGCGCGCTACAGGTGGCGAAGCGACCGGAGAACGCCGGCAAGATGATCGTGGTGGTGCTGCCCGACTTGGGCGAGCGCTATCTCTCGACCCGGCTCTTTCCGGAGTGACCGTAGGGACGGAGCTCCAGCTCTGTCCTTCGACAGGCCTGGAGGCCTGTCGCTACGCGTGCTGCGCAAACAGCCAGTCGAGGACTGCCGGGTCGCGGTAGGCGGGCGTCCACGAGTCGTGGCCCACGCCGGGGAGTTCCGAATACTTCGGGCTGCCGCCGGCGGCTCGCACCGCCTCGATCATGCCTCGCGACCGCGCCACCGGCACGGCCGTGTCGGCGTCGCCGTGGAAGCACCAGATCGGCAGCCGGGCCAGCCGCGGGGCGGTCGCCTCGTCGCCCCCGCCGCAGATCGGCAGGATCGCGGCGAACCGCTCCGGCTGCCGTGCCGCCAGGTCCCACGTGCCGTAGCCCCCCATCGAGAGCCCCGTGAGATAGACGCGGGCCGGATCGACCGCCGCGCACGACATCACGTGTTGCAGCGCGGCGACCGCGGCGAGCAGGTCGGTCGTGGGCGGGCCCTGGGGCGTGCTCTTCGCGTCGGCCCACGACACGTCGACCCAGCGTTCATCCTCGCGGCACTGGGGCGCGAGCAGGTAGCACGGATGCCGCTCCCGCAGCGCAGGCTCGGCCATCCACGTGGGCAGATACTTGAGCTGCTTCTCGTTGTCGCGGCCGCGCTCGCCGGCGCCATGGAGAAAGATGACGAGCGGATAGCGATGGCCCGCCACGGGGGCTGCCGGCGCGAGCAGCCGGTAGCGAAACTCCACCGCCTGGCCCGCCTCGGTGAGGCTCACGCACCCCTGCGCGAAGGGCCCCATCTCAGCCCTCCCCGGGGTCGCCGAGCGCAAGCTTCACGCGGCGCGGCATCGCCATCCGGCCGAAGAGTCCGACGGCTCCCTTCGGCAACCCGAGAAACTCGAGCCGCTCGAACCACTGCGGCAGCTCCGCCGCCAGCTTGCCGACCGCCGTGCCGCGGAGATCGAGCGATCGCAGGCTTTTGAGTTCCTTGAGCTGGAGCAGCCCTTCGTCGGTGAGCGAGCCGCCGGCGAGGTCGAGCACGGCGAGGTCCTTGAGCGACGCCGCGCGGAAGCCGAGCAGGATCGCGAACACGTCGTCGGCGGCCGGGCCGTGCAGCCGCACCGTCACGAGCTTGTCGGCGACGCGGCCGAAGTCGTCGCCGAAGCTGCTCTCGAGCCACTCGGCCTCTTCCATCTCCACCTCGCCGCCGCGCTCGATCGTCTCGGTGACGACCTCCTGCTGCTCGGCGTAGGCTTCGATCTTCGAGGCGAGCCACTCGAGCTTGCCCGCCTTGAATTTGACGTAGTCGTTGGCTTCATCGAATGCCTTCTGAAGCCGCATGAATGCGGCGGGGTCGCCGCCGCGGTCGGGATGGGCCGTGCGGGCCTTGGCCAGATAGGCCTGCTTCACGTCCTCGGCCGTGACCGGAGGCAGGAGCCCCAGGATCGAGATGCACTCGGGGACGTTGCGGTCGGCGGGCTTGGGAGACGGCTTCGGAGGGGTCGCTGCCATGGGAGGGAGCGTAAACCACGCGGCCCCGGTTTGCCACGGTTTTTTCCGGGGCCGAGTCGCCTTGCCCCGTCGGCGGCGATCGCCTACCTTTCCGCCTCGCGAGAACAGCCAAGGAGGGCTTTTCGATGCAGTGGCTCGGACGGACTCTCGCCCGCGTGCGCGCGGGCATCACATCCCGGGGCGGATCGCTCCGCGAGGTGGCCGCGGTCGTGGGGATCGTGGTGGCCTGCCTCTCCTGGAGGCTCCTGGCCGGCGGGGCCGCCGCCGATGCCGCCCCGAAGCCGCCCGCGCGGACCGGGAAGTCGGGTGGGGCGGAGACCGCGTCTGCCGCGACACCAGCCCCCGACAAGCTGATGGCGATGGTCAACGGCGTGGAAATCGGCGAGCGGGCGCTGGCCGCCGAGTGCCTTGCCCGGCACGGCGCGGGCGTCGCCGAGACGCTCGTCAACAAGGCGATCATCGACCAGGCCTGCCGCCGGCAGGGCGTGACGATCACCCAGCAGGATGTGGACGCCGAAATCGACGCCATGTCGCGGCGGTTCAACGTGCCGCGCGACAAGTGGATCGAGCTCATCCAGCAGGAGCGGGGCGTCTCACCGAAGCAATATGCGGAGGAGATCGTCTGGCCGATGCTCGCCCTGCGCCGGCTCGCCCACGCGACCATCGAGCCCTCGCCGGACGAGGTCCGTCAGGCGTTCGAAAACCAGTTTGGCTCGACCGTGAAGGCCCGGATCATCGTCGTGAAGTCGCGGCAGGAGGCCGAGCACCTGCGGGCCAAGGCGGTGGCCGCACCCGACGAGTTCGGGGCCCTCGCCCGCCAGCACTCCGTCGACGTGGGCAGCGCGAGCGCCAACGGCTGGGTGCAGCCGATCCGCAGGCATTCCGGGGAGCCCGTCTTCGAGGCGATCGTGTTCGGACTCGCCCCGGGGGAGATTTCGCCGGTGGCCCAGGTGGCCGACCAGTTCATCCTCGTGAAGTGCGAGGGACACCTGCCCGCTGCCGACGTAAAGCTCGACGACGTGCGGCCGCGACTCGCGGAGGAGCTGCGCGAGAAGAAGAGCCGCGCGGCCTCGAGTGAAGTGTTCCGCACGCTGCAGCGGGCCGCCACCGTCGAGAACGTGATGAACGACCCGGCCAAGGCGGCCGCCCAGCCGGGCGTGGCGGCGCTCGTGAACGGCCAGCCGATCCCGCTCGATACCGTCCAGCAGACGTGCCTGGATCGGCATGGAGCCGAGGTGCTCGAGATTCTCATCACCCGGGCCCTGCTCGGCCAGGCTCTCGAGCGGGCCAACCAGCAGGTGGCCCAGGCCGACATCGACGCCGAGATCACCCGGGCGGCCGACCTGATGGGCTTCCGCAAGCCCGACGGCTCGATCGACACGGCGGGATGGCTCGAGCGGGTGACCCGCGAGCAGAAGGTGCCGATGCAGCATTACGTCGAGGATATCGTGCAGCCGACAGTGGCCCTCAAGAAGCTCGTGGGCAAGGTGGACGTGACCCAGGAGGATCTCGACAAGGCCTACGCCGCGACGTTCGGCCCGCGGGCCCGGTGCCGGGTGATCGTGCTCGACAGCCAGCGCCGTGCGCAGGAAGTCTGGCAGCTGGCCCGGCAAAACCCGACCCCCGATGCGATCGGTGAACTCGCCGAAAAGTACTCGGTCGATCCCACCAGCCGCACGCTCCGCGGAGAGGTGCCCCCGATCCAGCGGTATGGCGGTCAGCCGGCCCTCGAGCGCGAGGCGTTCGCGCTCAAGCCGGGCGAGCTTTCGGGCGTGGTGCAGATCGCCGACCGCTTCATCGTGCTGTTCTGCGAAGGCTATACGCAGCCTGCCGCGGTCGACATCGCCGAGGTGCGCGACGAACTCTACGAAGATATTTTCGAGAAGAAGCAGCGGATCGAGATGGCCCGCTCCTTCTCCCACCTGCGCGAGGCCGCCACGATCGACAACTTCCTGGCCGGCACGAGCCAGTCGCCCCCCGACGCCGCCGTGCCCCGCGCTGGCATGCTCCCGAAAACGGCGCTCACGCAGCGCGAAGCCGACGAACTGGTCGCGCCGCGGGCGGGCAGCCGCCGGGCGGCCGCCGCGGGTTCGGGCGTGGTGCCGGCGTCGCTCGACGCCCCGGGCGGGCCGGCCCCGCAGCCTCGGTAGCGATCTCGCGCGGTGGGGCGGTAGAATCGCGGCTTTCCCGGAAGCTCCCGCGATGACGCAGCCCACCGACCAGACCGCCGTGCAGCCACAGGTGCCCGACCCCACGGAGACGGCCGACGGCCCCGCCGAGGGCGAAAAACCGTTCGAGTTCCGCGTTGCCGACCGGATCTCGCAACTGCCGCCCTACCTGTTCGCACGGATCAATCAGGCCACCTACCAACGGCGGCGGGCCGGACACGACATCATCGACATGAGCATGGGGAATCCCTCCGATCCCCCGGCCCAGTTCGTGATCGACAAGCTCGCCGAAGCGGCCAACGATCCCCGCAACCACGGCTACGCCCCGGCACTCGGCATCATGAGCCTGCGGCGCGAGGTGGCATCGCGGTATCTCAAGAAGTGGGGCGTGCGGCTCGATCCCGAGAGCGAGGTGATCTCCACGCTCGGCTCGAAGGAGGGTTTCGGCCACCTCTGCCTGGCGATCATCGGCCCCGGCGACAGCGTCGTGGTGCCCGCGCCTTCCTACCCGGCCCACGTCTACGGCGTGGCGCTGGCTTCGGGCAAGGCGATCCTCATCGACACCACCGATCCCGACCGCTACCTCGCCGACATCGCCCGCACCTGCGAGCGCGAGAAGCCGAAGATGGTGATCGTGAACTTTCCCCACAATCCCACGGCCACGGTCGTGGGGCCCGATTTCTACGTCGAGGTGGTGAAGCTCGCCAACCGCTACGGCTTCATGCTCGTGTCGGACCTCGCCTACGCCGACGTCACGTTCGACGGCTACGAGACGCCGAGCATCCTCTCCGTCGACGGGGCGAAGCGGCTGGCCGTCGAGTTCACGACGATGAGCAAGGGCTTCAACATGGCCGGGTGGCGCGTGGGCTTCTGCGCCGGCAACCGCGACATCGTGCGGGCCCTGGGCACGATCAAGACGTACTACGACTACGGCATGTTTCGCCCGATCCAGATCGCGGCGATCATGGCGCTGCGCAACGGTGAGGCCGACGTCGCCGCCCAGTCGAAGGTGTACGAGAAGCGGCGCGACGTGCTCTGCGAGGGCCTGGCCCGGATCGGCTGGCCCGTGACGGTGCCGAAGGCGAGCATGTTCGTGTGGGCGAAGATCCCCGAGCCGTTCGCGAGCCGGATGTCGAGCATGGATTTCGCGGCGATGCTGCTCGAAAAGGCCGACGTGGCCGTGAGCCCGGGCGGCGGGTTTGGCACGGCCGGCGAGGGCTATGTGCGGCTCGCGCTCATCGAGAACGAGAACCGCCTCCGCCAGGCCGTGCGGCAGATCGGCCGGGCCTTGGGCGACGAGCTGAAAGTCGCAGCGACGGCCTAGCCCGAAGCACTTGCAGAGCTCGAGCCTGTCCATTCGCTGTTCGTAGGGACGGGGCTCCAGCCCTGTCCACCGACAGGCCTGGAGGCCTGTCGCTACGAGCTTGTCCGCCGACAGGCCTGGAGGCCTGTCGCTACGAGGCCTGTCGCTACGCTACTCTTCGAGTTCGGGCAGGACGGCTTCGGAGGCGGCGGCTTCGCGGAGCTTCTCGAGGGCCTTGGCCTCGATCTGCCGCACCCGCTCCTTCGTCACGCCCAGGGCCGAGCCGACCTCCTTCAAGGTCTGCGGCTCGCGTTCGTGGTCGAGTCCGTAGCGGCGAATGATGATCGTCTGCTCCCGTGAGTCGAGCCGGTCGAGGAACTTGCCCACCTGCTGCATGCGGTCGCTCTCGGCGAGCCGCTGCTGGTACTCGTCGGCCCGCCGATCGGTCGCCGACTGGAGCATGTCCATGTCGGCCGCGCGGAAGCGGTCGCGCCGCTTGTGCTCGTCGGGGATCGTGCGGGCGTAGTTCTTCATGATCGCCCACGAGGCGTAGGTGCTGAACTTGTTGCCGCGGGCGTAGTCGAACTTCTCCACGGCCCGGATCAGCGACATGTTGCCGTCGCTCACCAGGTCGAAAAACGCGTCACCCGGTGCCACCCGCCGCTTCGCGATCGACACCACGAGCCGGAGATTGGCCCGCACGAGCCGATTCTTGAGCGCCACGATCTCGTCGTAGAGCTTGTCGATCTGGTCCATCAGCCGGGTGCTCGGCCGCTCGGGATCGAGCTGCTCGCGGAGCGTCGAGGCCTTGTACTTGAGGTAGTTGAACTTCCTGAACAGCCACACCTCCTGCTCCCGCGTGAGCAGCGGCACCTCGTAGAGGCTCGCGAGATAGGCCGGCAGGCCGGAGGGACGCCGCATCTTCTTGACCGGATCGTTGACGCCCGGGAAGGCCTGGTTGACCACCTGCTCGGCACTCTTTCGCGCGAAGAGGGCGTTGGGAATGTAGTCGAGCGGCAGATGCATCACGTGCTCCGCCCGCTGGGTGAGGATCACCCGGTAGATGCTCGCCTTCGACCGCCGATACCGCTTCGCGATCGACTCGACCGGCTCGCCCTGCGTGTAGAAGTGGAAAATCCGCTCGCAGGTCTCCGGTCGGAGGCGGCCGTCGCTCGGGCCGAACACGGCGGCATCGGGATGGTCGTGGTCGTGCTGCTTGATCGTGTAGCGAATCGTCTCGATGCTGCGATGAAGACGGCCGGCGATGCGGCGATGCACGTCGGCCGGGCAGGCGCCCGCCGAGGCGAGTCGCCGCGCCCATCCGATGATCCGGTCATGCTCCTCCTGCGTGAGCTGGCTGAACCGGGCGCCCCGCTCGATCCGCCCCGGATTGGCGGAGATGAACCGATCGACGGCGCTGGCCAGGAAGCCGACCCGCTTGCGGCCGCCCACCTCGTAGCGCTGGGCGACGAGACCATGCTCCCGCCAGCGGGAGATCGTCTTGGTCGAGACGTTGAACCGCTTCGCAAGATCCTCGATCGACAGCACCTCGTCGTGCGCGAGGGGGCCGGCGGGAAAGGAGGGGTTTGTCACCGCCTCGGCATGTTCGGCCGCGGCGCGATCGTCGGAAAAAAGAGACATGAAGGGGCCCGTCGAATTGGAACGCATGACTTTCCTCCCTGCCGGCAATCCTTCGCCGGCTGTGTTGTGTTGATCGGAGGACTGCTCCGATCCAGAACCACCGTCCGCGCTCGAGGGGGCTTCCTCGCCCCCTGCCACCATGCCCGGGACGTGGGAGTTATACGGGCGTCGACCTCCGCCGGTTCATCCGGACGTTCGATTCTTGAATGTTTTTCGAGCTGCCATCACCGCCCGCACCCAGCCGTGAGCACACAACCCCTTGGAAACGCTCGGCTTGTGATCGCAGGCCGGACTTGACCACGTCGCACCGGAAAGTTGTCCTGATGCATAAACCTAGTCGAGATGGTGATTTCCTGACAGCAGACACTTGGTATGAATCGCGTCGTGGCGGCAAAAGTCAGCGGATTCGGCCAGGAGAGCCGAAAACCTTTTCTGGGGGAGCCGGGGAAGGGCCAAAGGAGGCACGTCGCGAACGTGGGCACCATGACGATTGGCAGAGCCGTGGCGGTGCCGTGGGGCATCGGTCTGGTGGTCGGAGCCATCGCGTTGGCGAGCGCCGCCGGGGATGGCGTCGCCGCGGAATCCCCCTCCGGAATCTCGACGCACGGGCGCCGCGTCGAGATCACGCTCACCGCCGCAGGGCAGCTCTTCGGGCCCGTGGCGGGAGCTGCCGAGCCGGCCCGCCAGTCGATCGCCATGAAGGGCAGGTTCGAGTTCGAGGAGCAGGTCCAGCCCGCACCGGCGGATCCGGCCGCGGTGCGGCGCTACACGCGGGCCGAAGCGACGATCGACGCCGACGGTGCCACACAGTCGCTCACGCTCGCCGACGACGCCCGCGAAGTCGCGGTCGCCCGACTGGGGACGACGCCCCTGCCCTACCTGGCCCACGCCTACCTGTCTCGGAGTGAGCTCGAACTGCTCGAGACGCCGTTCGATTCGCTCCTGCTCGAAGACCTGCTTCCCGGCCGGCCGGTTGCCGACGACGACCACTGGCCGCTGGCCGGCGACCTGGCCGCAGGCCTGCTCGCCATCGACACGGTCGAAGCCGGCACGGTCGAGGCCCGCGTCGTTGCCATCGAGGGCGGCGCCGCCCGCATCGCACTCGCAGGGTCGGTGGACGGCGCCGTCGACGGCGTGCCCACGCACGTGGTGGTGGACGGCGAGTTCACGGTGGCGGCGGAGCCCGACGAGGACGGACACACGCTGGTCGGCGACGTGACGCGGCTCGTCGTCACGGTGAAGGAAAACCGGCAGGCGAGCCACGTCGCAGCCGGGTTTGAGATCGAGGCCACCGTGACGGTCGTCCGCGATCAGGCGTCGGACGAGGCCGCGGCCACCGTCGCCGGAGATCCCACGGACGAGGCGGTGGAGCGTGCCGAGCGCCGCCGTGGCCCCGGGAAGCCCGGCCTGGTGTGGTATCGTGATCCGCAAGGCCGCTACGACGTGGTGCACGATTCGGGCTGGCGGGTGGTCGAAGACGACGCCGGCGGCCTCGTGCTCCGCCTGCTCGACCTCGGCGCCCTCGTGGCCCAGTGCTCGATCACGGCGCTGCCGCGGTCGGAGAATGCCGCGCCACCAGTAGTCGAGGAGGTGAAGCGGCACGTCGAACAGTCGCTCTCCGGGCAGTTCAGACGATTCGACGGTGCGGGCGAGACGGTGCGCGAGGAGGACGGCGTGCGGGTCGTCCGCGTGGTGTCGGAGGGGAGCGCCGAAGGGCTGCCGTTCCGCTGGGTCCACTACGTGCTCACCGACGACGACGGCCACCGCGTGAACGTCACGTTCATGTGCGAGGCGTCGCTCGAGAAGCGTTTCGGCGCCGCCGACGCCCGGCTCGTGGCCGGCCTGCGATTCCTGGCCGAGCCCCATCGTGAGGCCCGCCTGCCACGGAAAACCGAGGTGCCTTGACGCCTCCCCCGGCGGGCGTGAATATGGTGTGACTTTTCCCGGGGAACGGCGGCGCTCGACGTCAGACGGCCGCCCGGGAAGCCGCGCGAGGAGCTGTGCTGTTGGCATGTGCCGAGGCCACGACTGCATCCCCGCCACGGCGATCAGTCAGTGACCGGAGGCGCGAGCCATCGAGAAGCAGCATCGCATCAATGAGCAGATCCGGATCACGCCGATCCGGGTGATTTCGGCCGAGGGCGGGCAGCTCGGCATCATCCCGACAGAGGAGGCGCTCTCCCTCGCGCGGGAGGCCGGCCTCGATCTGGTGGAAGTGGCTCCCAACGAGAAGCCGCCCGTCTGCCGGATCATGGACTTCGGAAAGTTCAAGTACCAGCAGAAAAAGAAGCAGCACAAGACCCACGTGCATCACACGAAGATCAAGGAGATCCGCCTCCGCCCCAAGACGGGCGACCACGACATCGAGTTCAAGGTGAACCAGGCGAAGGGCTTCCTGCAACACAAGGACAAAGTGATCGTGTCGGTCGTGTTCCGCGGCCGCGAGTTGGCCCACATCGACGAAGGGCAGCGCGTGATGAAAAACATCCTCGTGCAACTCGATCCGGTGGGCAAAGTCGACTCACCGCCGCAGCAAATGGGCCGCCGGCTGGTGTGCACGCTGTCGCCCAAGTAATCTTTTTTCTTTCTCAGACCGCAGGAGTTTCCCGTGCCGAAGCAGAAGACCCACAAGGGCGTGAAGAAGCGTTTCCGGACCACTGCGAACGGCAAGGTGAAGCACCGCCGCGCCGGCACGAGCCACTTGCAGGTGCGGCTCACTGCCAAGCGAAAGCGTGAACTCCGCGGCACGGGCGTGCTGGCGAAGGTCGACACCCCGAAGATCGTCGAAGCGCTCGCCCGCAACAGCTACTGATCGTGCCCTGAGGCACCGGAAGGCAGGGCTGTGTACGCCCAATCCGGCTCGGGGCTGCCCACACTCCGTCGCCGGACGTTCGCTGCGCCCATCCTGGCTTCGCTCACTCGGACTCACTGGCGCTGCGCCATCCTGGCTCCGCTGGTGAGTAACGCCGGCTCCCGGAGTACGGGGAGCCCGAAGCCTCC
>JBAXUY010000055.1:0-18954 GCA_037129475.1 Planctomycetia bacterium
CTCCGCCGCGCCCTCGGAATCAAGGCCGACGACACGCTCATCGCGGAAACCACTCCCGAGGGGCTCCTGCTGCGGCCCGCCGTGACGCTGCCCGTCGAGATCTACTCCGATCGTCGAGTGCGGGAGTTCGACGAAGCCGAGGAGAATCTCGCCCGGGCGATGCGGAGGCCTCCCGCCAAGGCGACGAAGCCTGCCAAGCGGCGCCGGTGAGCCGGGCCGATGCGGATCTTTCTCGACGCAAACATTCTTTTCTCAGCGGCCAAAAGCGACGGCGCCGTCCGTTCGCTCGTGACGCTGCTGCTCGCCGGGCAGCATGAATGCTGGGTGGATGGCAACGGCTCATGATTGCGACGGCAGGTGCGTCTGCCACCGCGATGCCGTCGGCGCCACCGCTCGCCCGCGAATTGACGCCTGTTTCCCCAGGCATTAAGATCAACCTATGTTTTGTACGGACAAAAGCTGGCCATGCGTGCTGTGGGGCGGGTTGCTGGCGGTCTGGCAGGCGGCAGCCCTCGCGGCTCCGGCGTCGGGCCCCGAGCCCCCGGCTCCCGCCCAAGCGCCAGTCTGGACTGCTGAGTTCGTCGCGGATGCCCTCACCGACGCCCGGGCCAACGGCGATGCCCGGCGCGGGGCCGGTGTGTTCAGCGTGGCCACGACCGGCTGCACGGCGTGCCACAAGGTGGCCGGCGAAGGGGGCGCGGTGGGCCCCGAACTCACCACGATCGCCAAGTGCCTTTCGCCCGAGGAGATCGTCGAGAGCGTCTATTGGCCCGCGCGGGCCGTGAAGCCCGAGTATCGGGCGTTTGCCTTCGCGCTCGCCGACGGCCGCGTGCTCCAGGGCATCGTCAAGGAGGAGACGCCGGAGGCCGTGGTCGTGGTGGACGCCACGGGCAAGAGCCACTCGATCCTGCCCGGCGAGATCGAGGAGCGGACCGACGTCGGCTCGCTCATGCCGGCCAACGTGTTCACGGCCCTGCCGGCCGACCAGCGCCGCGACCTCGTGCGCTACCTGCTCGAGCTCGGCCGCACGCCGGGCCTCGAGTCGCTCTCGCACCGGGCTGGCAAGTTCGACGTGCCGCGCGAGCCGCTCGTGCCCGAGGATTGGCCGAACCGCGGCCTGTGGGTCAACGAGCACCGCATCTACGACGCCTACACCAAGCAGGCGACGCAGTTTCGCGGCCGCGATCCGCTGCCGATCCTGCTCCCCGCCTATCCCGGCCTCGACGGCGGCACGCATGGCCACTGGGGCAGCATCCCCTGGTCCACGTGGGACGACACGCGCCGCGACACCTGCGACCAGGGCACCGTGCAGGCCTGGCCGCTGAAGCTCGAGAAGGGGACGATCCCGCGGGCCGTCTGTGTGCGGCTCGGCGACTCGGGCGAACTCGCCGCCTGCTTCAACCCCGACACGTTCCAGTTTGAGGCCACGTGGACGGGCGGCTTCCTCAAGTTCGATAAAACCCGCTACGGCTTCCTCTCACCGGCCACCCCGGCCGGCCCCGTGGGCCCGCCGCCCGCCGCGGCGGAACTGCCGCCCGGGCCGCGCACGTATCAAGGGTTTTACCGGCATGGGAAGCGGGTGCTCTTCCTCTACTTGATCGGCGGCGTGCAGTATCTCGACGCGCCCTGGGTGAAGGACGGCGCGCTCGTTCGCGAGATCGCGCCGCTCGCGAGCCATCCGCTCGCGCACGTCTGGAAAGGCGGCCCTGCCCAGTGGCCGCAGACGCTCACCACCTCCGGCAGCCTCGGCTCAGGCACGCCGTATGCCGTCGACACGATCGCCCTCCCGGTCGACAACCCGTGGGGCAGCCTGATGTTTTTCGGGGGGCACGACTTCTTCTCGAACGGCGACGCCGCGATCTGCACGATCCAGGGCGACGTGTGGCGGGTCTCAGGCCTCGATGCGGAGCTCAAGAACGTCCGCTGGCGGCGGATGGCCGCCGGCCTCAACCAGGCGCTCGGCCTCGTCGTGGTCGACGACGTCGTGTATGTGCTTTGCGGCGACCAGCTCACCCGGCTCGACGACACCAACGGCGACGGCGAAGCCGACTTCTACGCCTGCGTGACCAATCGCTTCGAGCCCTCGGGCGGCCACAACTACAAGTGCGGCCTCGAGCGCGACGCGGCCGGCAACTTCTTCACCGCCTCGCATCAGGGCCTGCTGCGGATCAGCCCCGACGGGCAGACGATCGACATTTTGGCCACGGGCTTCCGCAATCCCGACGGCCTCGGGCTCCTGCCCGACGGCTCGGTCACCGTGCCCGTCTCGGAGGGCGACTACGCCAACGCCTCGGCGATCTGCGAGGTGAAGCAGAAGCCGGGCCAGCCGCCCGCGAACCCGGTGCTGAATTTTCGGGGCGTCCCGCCGGCCTTGCCGATGGTCTATCTCCCGCGCGGGCTCGACCATTCGAGCGGTGGGCAGACATATGTGTCGAGCGACCGCTGGGGGCCGCTCGGCGGGCAGCTCGTGCACTTCTCGTTCGGATCGTGCACGCACTTTCTCGTGCTCCGCGACGAGGTGGCCGGGCAGCCGCAGGGGGCCGTCGTGCCGCTCGTCGGCGACTTCCGCTCGGGCGTGCACCGCGGCCGGTTCAGCCCTGCCGACGGCCAGCTCTACGCGAGCGGCATGAACGGCTGGCATGTGTACGGCGTCGACGACGGCTGCTTCCAGCGGGTGCGGTATGTCGGCGGCACCGTTCAGCAGCCCGTCGGGATTCGGGCCCACCGCAACGGCGTGCTGCTGCGATTCTCGGCGCCGCTCGACCAGGCCGTGGCCGGTGACGCGGCGAACCACTTCGCCCAGTGCTGGAACTACCGCTACGGCCCGGCGTATGGCTCGCCCGAGTTTTCACCAAGCCACTACGGCACGGTGGGGCACGATCCGCTCACGATCCGCTCGGCCACGGTGCTCTCCGATGGCCAGAGCCTGTTCCTCGAACTGTCCGATATCCAGCCGGTGAATCAATTGCATCTGCACGTGGCCGTCGCACCGGGCGCGACCCGCGACGTGTTCGCCACGGTGCACGCGCTCGACGCGCCGTTTCGCGACATTCCGAACTATCAGGAAGTGACGCGGCCCGTCGCGGCCCACCCAATCCTGCGGGACGTGGCGATGATGAAGGCGACCGTGAAGAATCCGTGGCTGGCGAAGGTGGAGGGATCGCGTGCGATCACGCTCGAGGCCGCCTCGAACCTTGCCTACAAGACGCCTGAGGTGCGGGCCAAGCCGGGCGAGAAGCTCGCCCTCACGTTCGTGAACCCCGACGTCGTCCCGCACAACTGGGTGCTCGTGAATCCGGGCACCCTGGCCACGGTTGGCACGCTCGCCGACGGCCTGATCGCCGACCCCGAGGCGGTGGCCCGGCATTACGTCCCGAAGACCGACGACGTGATCGCCTATGCCGACATCACCGAGCCCGGCAAGCGGCAGACGATCTTCTTCACCGTGCCCGACGCGTGCGGACGCTATCCGTTCCTCTGTACGTTCCCCGGCCACTGGAAATTGATGAACGGTGTGCTGATCGTCGAATGACGTGCCCCCTGGCCAGTCCTCTCCTCCTTAGAAGGAACACCTCCATGCCGTCCTGGCGCCCCGTGTCGATCGCCCTTCTCGTAAGCCTCGTCCTGCTCGCCGGCGCAACGCCAAGCAGCCGCGCGGCGGAGTCGATCGACGTCGCCGCGCGGGCGAAGGAACTTTTCCGCCGCGACAACCTCCTCGCCTGGTGCATCGTGCCGTTCGACGCGAAGCAGCGGGGGCCGGAGGAGCGAGCGGCCATGCTCGAAAAGATCGGCCTCGAGCACTTCGTCTACGACTGGCGGCCCGAGCACGTGCCCACGTTCGAGCAGGAATGGGACGCGCTCGCAAAGCACGGGATCACACTCGACGGCTTCTGGTCGACGCCCCCCGATTTTCCCGGGCTCCTCGAGAGCTTTCAGAAGCGGGGCCTGAAGCCGTCGTTCTGGGTGATGATCAATGCGCCAGGTGAACTCGACCAGGCGGCAAAGGTGAAGCACGCGGCCGCCGCCCTGCGGCCGGTCGCCGAGGCCGCGGGGAAAGCCGGCTGCAGCATCGCGATCTACAACCACGGCGGCTGGGGCGGCGAGCCGGAAAACATGGTCGCCGTCTGCGAGGAGCTGAAGCTGCCGAACGTGGGCATCGTCTACAACCAGCACCACGGCCACGACCACCTGCCGCGGTTTGCGGAGGCGCTCGCGAAGATGCTGCCGCACCTGAAGTTCCTGAACCTCAACGGCATGACGGCCGAGGGAGACAAGAAGGGGCAGAAGATCCTCGTGATCGGCCAGGGCGACCTCGACGTCGGCCTCGCGAAGACGATCTGCGAGAGCGGCTACACCGGCCCGGTCGGGATCCTCAATCACACCGGCCACGACGCCGAGGCCCGGCTGCTCGACAACCTCGAGGGCCTGGAGTGGGTCGCGGGCGAGCTCACCGGCCAGCCGATCCCCAAGCCCACGCCGCGGACGAACTAGACTTCGTGCGTCGCTGCAGCACGATGACCGGCCGGCGCGGCACCCGCCCGTCGGCTCACTTCGCGTGACTGTAGCTGTAGTTGCCGGCGATCACGCGGCGGGCGTCGTCCGTGAGTTCCGGGAAGTGCCGGAGCAGGCCGTCGTGCACCGCGCGGTCGAAGGCAGCGTTGTCGAGCATCCAGTCGAGCTGCAGCACCGCGCTGACACGGCTCGAAAAGAACTGTTCGAGAAGCCGGAGACGCTCCACGTCGACATCCGGGCCGAATTCCTCGCGCAGCCGGCCGAGTTGCGTCTCCACCGAGGTCACGGGCCAGAAGCCGACCGGCTGGCCGGGCTGCCGGGGGGCCGAGTGACAGGCGACGATCGCCCGGCTCATGTCGCCCGGCGAGAGGCCGCAGTATTTCTCGGGCGGGATGCCATGCTGACGTTCGAGGTCGGCCCGCATGTCCATGGGCGTGAGTCTGTGTCGGGGTCGTTACTCCCGATCGATCACCAGCGGGTCGTGGGCGTGGACGTCCCCGATCCGCAGGGCGGCCTTGCCCGAGAGCAGGTCGTCGACGAGCGAGCCGACGAAGTCGGCCCGCCAGCCGTTCGCCAGGAGTGGGGGACGCTCTTCGTCGTGGTAGCCGAGCTTGAAGGCGAGCAGGTCGCGCATGTCCGCGGCGGTGCCCACGAGCGCCGGGGCGATCTTCTGCTTCCGGCAGATGCCGGCGATCGCCGTGGCGAGAAACTGGCCAAGCACGGCGAGTTGCGGCGGCGGGGCCCGATGACGCTCGCCGCCGGGCAGGTCTTCCTCGGGGCAGGCGAGGCCGCGGGCGATCGCCTCGGAGAGGCCGTTCATGATGTGCCGCAGGTCCGACCGCTGCATCCCGCGGATCGCGCCGATCTGCGCGGGGTCGGCGCTTCGGCGCTTGCAGAGTTCGACGAGCAGGTCGTCGCGGAGCACCCGCTTCGGCGGCATGTCGCGTGATTCGGCCACCTGGTCGCGCCAGTGCCAGAGTTCACGGGCGATGGCGAGCTCGCGCCGCGGCAGGCCATTGAGCCCCGAGATCCGCCGCCAGCGCTTGCGGGTGAATGACTCTTCCACGTCGTCCTGCCAGGTCGCCATCTCCTCCTGCATCCACGCGGTGCGGCCCGCCGATTCGAGCCTGCCTTCGAGCTTGTTCCAGAGCTGCTCGAGATGCCGCACGTCGTCGAGCGCGTACTCGAGCTGGGCCACCGAGAGAGGCCGCTGCCGCCAATCGGTCCGCGTCTCCCCCTTGTTCGTCTGCACGTTCAAAAACCGGCGCACGATCGAGGCATAGCCGGCGGGATAGTCGTGGTCGACGAGTCCCGCCGCCACCTGCACATCGAACAGCCGGGCCGGCCGGGCCTTGATCGCGTGGAGGATGAAGCCCATCTCCTCGCGGCCGGCGTGCACCACTGTCGTGCGATCAGGCTCCGTGAGCAGCTGCCAGAACGGGTTGAGCTCGCGGACCTTGAGCGTGTCGATCACCGCCAGGATGCCCGGTGCCGCCACCTGGATCAGGCAGAGCTGGCTGCGGTAGGTGTGCTCGGAGACGAACTCCGTGTCGAACGCCACGTGCGGGTGAGCGGCGAGGCGGGTCACCAGGTGCGCGAGTTGCGACTCGGTGGTGACGTGGTCGTACATGAAGATTGGTTGCCGAACGAACTACAGGAACAGCAGGGCCATGACCGCGAACACCGGCAGCAGCACGCCGAAGCTGTAGAGAAGATAGCCGAAGAAACTCGGCATCCGCACTCCGGACTGCTCGGCGATGGCCTTCACCATGAAGTTCGGCCCGTTGCCGATGTAGGTCATCGCTCCCAAGAATACGGCGCCGAGGCTCACGCCGGCCAGTCGGCCCACATCGACGCCCGCCATCGTGTCGCCGATGGCGGGCAAGGTCTGCGCGGTTTTGAAGAACACGAGGTAGGTGGGAGCGTTGTCGAGCACGCTCGAAAGGGCCCCCGTCGCCCAGAAAAACGCGAAGGGAGAGTCGATCCCGAGGCTCGCCCCGTGCTCGTTGAGCAGGGCGAGCGCCGGCTGCATGCAGACGAAGATGCCCACGAACAGCGCCGCCACCTCCAGGATGGCGCCGTAGCTGAAGCCGTTCTTGCGACGGATCTCGCGGGACCCGAGCACCAGCGACGCGCCGACGAGGGCGAGCAGCACCGTCTCACGCAGAAAGATCCACGGGTGCCATCCCGTGCCGGGCACGGCCTTCGACGGGTCGAGGAGGGCCACGGCCGCGATCACGCCCGCCATCAGGGCCGCGTTGGGCCACAGCCCCGACACGGTGAGTCGCGTCGTCTGCCGCTCGTCGCGGGCGAGATCGCGGGCGGCTTCGCGCGGGTGGGCGAAAAACGTGTCCCAGGCCCAATAGATCGCCAGGAGCATGCCGTTGGTAAACAGCCACTGCCTCCACAGGCCCGTCGTCCAGAGAAAGTCGACCCCTTCGAGGTAGCCGAGAAAGAGCGGCGGATCGCCGATCGGCAGCAGGCAGCCACCGGTGTTGCAGACGAGAAAGATGAAGAACACGAGCGTGTGGGCGACGTGGCGGCGCTCCTTGTTGGTTTCGAGGAGCGGCCGCACGAGCAGCATCGCGGCGCCCGTGGTGCCGATGAAGCTCGCGGCCAGGGCGCCCACCCCGAGAAACGTCGTGTTCACCCCTGGGGTGGCCACCAGGTCACCCTCGATCCGCACGCCGCCGCTGATCACGTAGAGCGCGAACAGGAGCACGATGAACGGCACGTATTCCGCGAGGAAAGCATTGGCGAGCACGGCCCCGGCGACGCCCCAGGAGGGGCCGGCCACCGCCGGCGCGACCGTGGCATGCGTCGGAAAGTGGAGGTCCACCGGATGCCGGTGGAGGAACAGGTAGTAGGTAAGCGTCGCGAGGCCGAGCGTGCCGGCCACGAGGAACTTGCTCGAGTTGTGTTCCCACCAGTGCGAGAGCCGCGGCGTGAGCGGCAGGATCGCGATCGCAGCCAGCAGCAGGCAGAAGGGAAGCACCGTGATCGCGGGCGGTGACGTGCCGGCATGGGCGGCGTGGGTGTCGTGGGCGGCTTGTGCGGCCACCAGTAAATCACGACCATGTTGCGGCCAGCCGGCGGTCGCCGCCGCGGCGTAGGCCGCGAACAGCAGGCCGAGGCCGGCGAGCAGGCGGCCCGTGGCGTCGCTGCCGCCGGTCGTGGCGTGGGAGTCGTGCGTCATGCGGATCCTCCTCTGGTGCAAGCGTCGGGCGAGCATCGTACGCGATTGGCTGGACCGGTGAAAAGGATGACGAACCCGATGCACGCACCCACGGAGGAGGTCTGGCTGCGGGGCAATGCCCGGCCCGCCGCGCTGCTCGTGGCGGCCGCAGTCGCGACCGGCACGGCGCTCGCCGTGCTCACGCTGCTCCCGCAGACGTCCGCCGTCGGGCTGCCGCTGGCCATCGGGTTTGCGCTGCTCGCCGGTCCCGTGGTCGCCGGCCTCGGGTTCGCGGCAGTCCAGCCGCGCCTCAGCCGCCGTGGCGACATGCTGCGGGTGCGGCTCGCCCCGCTCGCGGCGCACGACGTGCCGCTCGAGTTCGTGGAGTGCTTCTTCATGGGCTCGCACGTCCTGCCCGATCCGCAGGAGCGTGACGACGTGCCGACCCACCGCGTGGGCACGCTCGTGATGCGCGTCGCCGAGCGGGCCACGGCCTGGCAGGCCCGGCCGACGTTCGCGCCCTGGGGCACCTGGGATGACGGGGCCGTGGTGTTCGACGGGAGATGGTGCGAGCCGCTGTCGGTCGACCTCGCCCGGCGGCTGAGCGCACGGCTTGTCGACGCCAAGCGGTCAGTGGCGGAGCGATCGCCATGAGCTGGCAGGGCGTGCTCGTGAGCGTGCGCGATGCGCCGGAGGCCGAGGAGGCGCTTGCCGGCGGGGCCGCCGTGATCGACGTGAAGGATCCGGCCCGCGGATCGCTCGGGGCCGCCGAGCCGGCGGCAGTGGCTGCGGTCGCCGGCGCCGTCGGGCGGCGTGCGCCCTGGACGATGGCCGCGGGCGAACTCGCCGCGGGCGTCGTGCCGCTCGCGAAGTGGATCGAGGCTGTCTGCGGCCGCGTGCCGACGGGAGCCGCCGAACCGGCGGCGGTGAAGGTCGGTCTCGCGGGGATGGCAGACCGCCCGTGGCGCGACGAACTCCTGCGATTCCACGCGGTGCTGCCGGCGGGCTGCATGCACGTGGCCGTCGCCTACGCTGACTACGACCGCGTCGACGCACCGCCACCATCCGACGTGATCGCCACCGCAGCCCGCGTCGGCTGCGGCATGCTGCTCATCGACACCGCCGACAAGGGCGGGGCTGGATTGCCCGGGCTCTGGTCGCCCGACGTGATCGCCGGCTGGATGGCCGCCGCTCGCCGGCACGGGCTCGGCGTGGCGCTCGCGGGGCGGATTTCGATCCCGGAAATTCCGCTCGCCGTCAGGCTGGGCGCCGATCTGGTCGCACTCCGCTCCGCCGTCTGCTCCAATGCGGTGGGAGGCGACGTGCGGCTCGGCTGCGTGTCGTCGGCACTCGTCGCCGCGGCGGTGACGGAATACGAAACGGCCCGTCTCACCTCGTCGAAGAAGCAATCCTGATGAAGCCCCTTGAAGTCCGCATTCCGCACCGCCTGCCTGCCGTCGAGGTGCGGCGCCGGCTCGACGATGCGGTGGAGCGGGCTCGCTCCCAGTACGCGGACGTGGTCGGCCCGATCGACGCCGAGTGGGAGACCGACGAACGGCTCCGCGTGCGATTGGCGGCCATGGGCATGAATTTTGACGGCAGCGTGGAGATTCTGGTCGAGGAGCTGCTGGTGTCGCTCGTCCTGCCCGGCATGGCGGGGTTGTTCGCCGGGCGGATTCAGTCCGGCATCGAGGAACGATTGGGAGGGTTGTTGGGATCGCAGCAGGTGTGACGTCTCGACGCCACCCGGGACGGCCCGCCTGCCGATCCCTACGGAAGCAGCCGGGATGCGCACCGGCGGCGATCCTCACCGACACGATCATGGCCGTGCACGCGATCAGGCGAAATCCATTGCTCTCGCGGCTCGTATGCGCGGCACTTGTGGCGGGGGTCGCTGCCCCGGCGATCGCGCCCAACCGGGCCTGCGCCCGTCAGTCGGGCGTGGTGGGGATTCCCGAAGACGATCCGTTCGCCGACGAACTCAACCCGTTCGGCTCAGGCAAGCAGCCCGCGCGGCCGGCGACTCCGCCCGAGCCGCCGAAGCCACCGCCCGTCAAGCTCCCCGTGCCGTTTCCCGAACGCACGTTGCCGGGGGATCCCGCCGAACGTCCGCCGCAGCCGCGCCGTGATACGGCGCCGCGGCCGCAGGCACGGCCCGAGCCGCAGCGCGATCTGCGCGGCCTCGAGCCGTTTCCCGAGGCGGAGTCGCCGACGGCGGAGGTGGAGCCGTCGCCCGCGGAGGAGCTGCTCCTCGAGGCGGAGAAGCTCGACCTCGCTGGCAAGCTCGAGGAGGCCCGCGACGTTCTCAGAAAGGTGGTCAAGCTCGATCCCAAGCTCACGATCGGGCACCTCGCACTCGGCGTCATCAACCGCCGGCTCGGTGACTTTCGCGGGTCGGTCGACGCCTGCTCCGCCGGCCTCCGGATCGATCCGCAGGATCCGGAGCTCTACCTGCGCCGCGGCATCGCCTGGTTTCACCTCGGACTCCACGGGATCGCGCTCGAGGATTTCGAGGATGCCGCCGGCATCGCGTATGACGACCCGCGGCCGGAACTGTGGCGCGGGCTCGCGCTCATCGAGCTCGATCGGCCACTCGAGGCGATCAACGCGTATGCGTCCGCGATCCGCCGCGACCGGACGTTCATGATCGCCTACCTCAATCGCGGCCTCGCCTACCTCTCGACCGGCGAGCCCCGAAAGGCGGAGTTCGACTTCGATCTCGCGATCCGCCACAACCCCAAGGACGTGCGGGCCTGGTTCAACCGCGGCGTGGCCCAGGCGGCCCAGGGCCGGTATGCCGATGCGGTGGAGTCGTATTCGGCAGCCTTGGAACTCGACCCGAAGCACGAGCCGTCGCGCCGGAACCGCACGGCTGCCGAGCGCATGGTCAGCGGGACGCGGCGCTGACGGAGAGCGTGTCACCTTCGATCCGCCACACGAGCGCCCGGGGCGCGCAGATGGCGTCGAGCAACTGCTCCCGCGTCGCCGCTTTGAGCTCGAGCCGCACGATCTCGGCCGGCGCCACGCCCGCGCGGGCGAGCGCGGCCCGATCGAGCTCGAGCGTGAGGCCGAACCGGCGCGCGAGCGTGGAGAGCAGTTCGTCGAGCGGCGCGGCGACCGTGAGCGTGTAGGTGGATCCGGGCTCACGCGCCGGCCGCGGCGGATCGCGCCTGCGTGGCGGCCGTTGCCGCGCTGCGGGGGGCTCCGTGGCGGCCGCCGGGAGGGCCACGATGGAAAACACGGGCATCCCGGCGCGTTGGCCGCGCCGCGGCTGCCACGCGATCCGCCTGTCGAAGTGGGCGAGCAGGAGATCCAGCCGGTCGGCGAGTGCCAGCGGGGGCAGGCTGGCCGCCGGAAAGTGGTCGTGCGGCAGTTCGTCGAGCCCCTCGATCACGATGCCGGCCTGCGACGCCGCGGTGGCGACGAGATCGCGGGGCACGGCGCCATCCGGCCACGACCACGCTGTGTCGGCGCCGGCGTCGAGACGCTTTCCGAGGGCCTCGAGTTCGGTCGAGCGCAGTCGCTCCGCGGCGGCGAGCGCCGCCGCGCCGGCGCCGTGATGCACGAGGCGGACATGGCCGGCATACATGGCCACGTCGGCGCGCGCGGCGGCCGCCACGCGATCGAGCACGTCGGCGAGCGGCTCGCCGGAGGCGTCGAGCGTGATCGACGTGTCGGGGTCGAGACGGCGGTCGATCACGACGGCGACGCCGCCGATCTCGGAGAGCCGGGCCGCCACCTGCCGCAGCGGGAGGCCCGTCCAGCTGGCCGTCACGGGTGTCGTGAGCGCGTTGGGGCCCGGGGCGGCGGCGCGGGTGCACGGCGCCAGGCACCAGAGCGTCACACACAAAAGCAGGGCGTGCCGGCACCGCGTCATGAAACAAGACCCGTTCGCGAGGGAAGGCGAGGGACGATGCCGCCGCGTGGGCACAGGCCGGATCGCCCGGGTGCGAGTATAGTTTCGGCCGTCCGATCACGAGGAACCCGATGCCCGATCGCGCGGCGCGAGACATGACCGTCGTGGTGCTCGGCGCCGGCATCAACGGGGCGGCGCTGGCCCGAGAACTGCTGCTCTCGGGGCTGGGCGTCGTGCTCGTCGATTCGGGCGACATCGCCTGCGGCGCCACCGCCTGGTCCACGCGGCTCGTGCATGGCGGTCTCCGCTACCTCGAATACGGCGAGATCGGACTCGTGCGCGAGAGTCTCGCGGAGCGTGACCGGCTCGTGCGGCTCGCCCCGCACCTCGTCAGACCGCTCGAGTTTTACCTGCCGATGCGGACACGCTGGGGCGGGCTGGCATCGGCGGCAGCGCGGCTGCTCGGGCTCGAATCGCTCGCGAAAGCGCGGCGGTCGCCGGGCGGCCGGGGGAGCATCGCCGTGGGGATGGGCCTCACGCTCTACGACTCGCTCGCCGTGGGCCCGCGCTGGCCGCGGCATCGTGCGGTGCGGCCGGGTGCGGCCGGACTGCCGGCCGTCGATGCCCGTGCGTTTCCGCATGCCGCGGTCTACGCCGACGCCCAGATGCTTTTTCCGGAGCGGTTCACGGTGGAGCTGTGCGTCGATGCCCGGCGGATCGCCTCGGCGCAGGGGACGCAGTTTGCACTCGTCACGCACGCGTCGTTCGAGCGACGTGCCGATGGCAGCCTGCGCATCGGGAGTGCCGGGCGAGCCGCCGACGGTGTCCGCGACGTCCGGCCCGCGGCGGTGATCAACGCGACGGGCGCGTGGGTCGACCGCACCCGGGCCGAACTCCTGCCGCACGACGGCCGACGGCTGATCGGCGGCACGAAGGGCAGCCATCTCGTGCTCGACGCGCATGCCTTGCGGGCTGCGCTCGGCGACTGCGGCGTGTATGCCGAGGCCGACGATGGGCGGCCGGTGTTCGTGCTGCCGTTCGGACCGCAACTCGTGCTCGTCGGCACGACGGACATTCCGTTTCGCGGCGATCCGGCCACCGCGCGGGCCGACGACGACGAGATCGCCTACCTCCTGGCGGCGGTCGCCCGCCTGTTTCCGGCCGTCGCACCGGGCCGCAGCGCCGTCGTCCAGCACTACTGCGGCGTGCGGCCGCTCCCGGCGGCCGACGAAGCGTTGCCCGCCTCGGTGACACGGCGACACATGCTCGTGCGGCATGCGGAGGCACCGGTGCCTACGTGGTCGATCGTGGGGGGCAAACTGACGACCTGCCGCAGCCTCGCGGAGCAGGCGGCGCGCGAGGTGCTCGGGACGCTCGGCCTGCCCGTGCTCGGGTCGTCGCGAGAGCGGCCGCTGCCGGGAAGCATCACCGCGGAAGCCCGGGGGGCGTGCGTGGCCGAGGCGTCGGCGGCGATCCGCGCGGCAGGTGTGGCGGCCGAGCGGGGCGATCGCGCGGCCGAGTGCACCGTCGGCCTGTTCGGATCGCGGGCTCCGGATCTGTGCCGCACGATGGTCCGCCTGCCCTCGGAGGTGCCGCCGCTCGTGGCCGGCACCGATCTCCCGACGGCCGCGGTCGGATTCTGCACGCGTGAGGAGTGGGCGGCATCGCTCGACGACCTCGTCGAACGGAGGCTCATGCTCTCGTTCGCCGCGAGGCTGTCGCACATGACGCTCACCGCACTGGCCGTCGAGCTCGTGCGGCTCGGCATGCTCCCCGCGGATCGTGTCGAAGCGGAGGTGCGGCGCTGTGCGGAGGTGCTGCACGAACGGTACGGGAAGAACCTGGCGTGAGGAGCGTGGTCGATGGCAAACGAATCGGTTGAAAAAACCTGCGTGCTCGCGCTCGATCAGGGGACGACGTCGAGTCGGGCGATCCTCTTCGACGGGCGCGGGCTGCCGATCGCCACGGCTCAGGAGGAGTTTTCGCAGCACATGCGGCCCGGGGAGGGGGGCGTCGATCTCGGCATCGTCGAGCATGACCCGGAGGACATCTGGCGGACGCAGCTCGGCTGCGCGCGGCGGGTGCTCGCCGAGTCCGGCACGCGGGTTGCGGCCGTGGCGGCCATCGGAATCACGAACCAGCGCGAGACGACCATCCTCTGGGAGCGGGCGACCGGCAGGCCGGTCGCGCCCGCGATCGTCTGGCAGAGCCGCGTGTCGGCGGGCATCTGCGCGCGACTCAAGGCCCGGGGGCTCGAGGACACGATCCGCCGGCGGACGGGACTCGTGCTCGACCCGTATTTTTCGGCGACGAAGATCGTACACCTGCTCGAGACGATTCCCGGCCTGCGTGAGCGGTGCGTGGCCGGGGAGGTGCTGTTCGGCACCGTCGACACGTTTCTCATCTGGCGGCTGACGGGCGGCCGCGTGCATGCCACCGATCCGACGAATGCGAGCCGCACGCTGCTCTTCGACATCGATCGACAGGCCTGGAGCGACGACCTCTGCGTGATGTTCAACATCCCGCCGGCCATCCTGCCGGAGGTGCGTCCGTCGTCCGGATCCTTCGGGGTGACGGACGCCGAACTCCTTGGTGCGGAGTTGCCGATCACGGGGTGCGCGGGCGACCAGCAGGCCGGCGGCTTTGCCCAGGGCTGCCTCACGGCCGGAGACGCCAAGTGCACGTATGGCACCGGCGCGTTTCTGCTCTGCTCCACCGGCGCGCGGCATGTGGAAAGTTCCGCCGGGCTGCTGACCACGCTCGGCTGCGCGGTCGACGCTGGGCCGAATTACATGCTCGAGGGCTCGGTGTTCGTGGCCGGCTCGCTCGTCGGGTGGTTGCGCGACGGCCTTGGCATCATTCGCAAGGCCGCCGATGTCGAACCGCTCGCCCGCGGCGTGGCGGACACGGGCGGCGTGATGCTCGTGCCGGCGCTCACGGGGCTCGGTGCGCCGTACTGGGATCCGCACGCGCGCGGGCTGATCGTGGGCATCACCCGGGGCACGACCACGGCCCACATCGCCCGCGCGGCGCTGGAGGCGATCGCCCTCTCGGTCGCCGACGTGGTGACCGCGATGGAACGCGACGCTGGTGACGACCTGCCGCGGCTGCGGGTCGACGGCGGAGCGGCAGCCAACGATCTGCTCATGCAGATGCAGGCCGACATCCTCGGGAGGCCGGTCGACCGGCCCGCGGTGCTCGAAACCACGGCCCTCGGAGCCGCACTGTTGGCCGGGATCGCGAGCGGCTTCTTCGCGGACCCTGCGGCGGTGGCCGAGGCCCGCTGTGTGGACCGCGTTTTCGAGCCGCGCGTCAACGACGCTGCGCGCCGCACGATGCTCGACCGGTGGCACGACGCCGTGGGCCGATCACGCGGCTGGGCGACGTAGCGACAGGCCTCCAGGCCTGTCGATCGACAGGGCTGGAGCTCCGTCGCTACCGCACGACGGTGCCGGGGGCCGTGGGGCGTTCGGCGATGATCACGCGGGCGGTGTAACGCTGTGGATTCGCTGCGAAGGCCGCCCGGGTTTCGGGTGACGAGAAGAGATAGGTTCGCGACTGATACGTGACGCCGAAGCGGCGCTGGCCGGCAACCTGCCTGCCGGAGTCGCACGCGAGCACGGGGTCGTCGCCCGAGAGGGCGGGGGCGTATCGGTCGGGGGCCGCGAGAAACGCCTGCTGCTGTTCGGCACCCGCGAACAGGTAGGTGCGGCCACGGTGCCGTGCGCCCCATTGCGCCCGTCCCTCGACCCATGTGCCTTTGTCGATGAGGCTCACCGGGCAGTAGCCCTCGAGTCCCAGGGGCATCGAGCCGTAGGGATCGGGGGCGGCGGCAGGCTGAGGCGCCGCGGCGACGGCACTCCCGGGAGCCGGCGTCGACGGTGTCGTGGCCGCGTCGTCGGTCTTCGGCTTCGAGAAGACGCTGAACGGCTTCTGGATCGCGGCAAAAAATGCACTGCTGGCCGATTTCTTCTCCGGTTCCGGTGGCGCAGCGGGTGGCGATGGCTTCGTCGCCGGTGCGGCGGCAACGGCCGCTGCAGCGGGCCCCTTGGTCGGTGCGTCGAGCCAGGGCGACACCGCCCCCGGTGCCGAGACCGCCGGCTCGATCGCCTGACGCGTCGGGAGCGCGGCCTGTGACTCGGGTGTGAACGGCATCGGTCTCGTTGCCGGTTCGGCGGGCCATGCCGGCGGCGTCATCGGCAGCGATGGTTCCTCGGCATGTGCGGTGTCCACCGAGGGAGTGCCGGCCACCGGCGCCGACGACTGCCCAACGGCTGGCTGAAGAGCCGGCTGAGGGGTGGGCTGGGCGGCCTGCCTCACGAAGTCGGATTGCTCGCGGATCGCGGCGGTCGGCGTCACCGTGCCCACTGCCCGTGCAGTCGCCGCTTCCTGGGCAGATCGACTCGCAGCGGCCACGAATGCCGCGGGCGTCGTCGGGCAGTCGAAGCGGGAGAGCAGCCGATTCTGGCCGTCGACGATGCAGGCAGTCGGCACGTGGGTGATCCCGAGGGCCCGTGCAGTCGAGGGATCGACATCCACGTCGATACGCACGGGTTCGAAGCAGGCGGTCAAAAGGGCGACGGTCTCCGCGGCGGGAAACACGTCACGTGCCAGGGAGGCTCCCGACTCGCTCGAACCAGCCAGAAACACCACGAGCACCGGGCGGTGGCTGACGAGGGCTGCCTGGGTCGCGGCAGTGAGGTCACCGTGCCAGGGCACGGCTGCATCCGCCACGAGCGTCGCAGGTGGCGGCGCGTCGGCCCGCGTCGTCGGCGCCGTCATGGCTCCCAGCGAGGCGCCGAGTGCGACGCACCAGAGACCGTGAAACCGGAAGCAGCCTGAGGACATCGTGATCACCTGCGCTTGATCCGTGGGTCGTTGGCGGGTGGAACGGGTTGAGGGCCAGGCCTCCGGGCCTGGGGCCCGCTTTCCCCGGAAAGATGTATCGGTCGAAACGGTCGTGCGATTCGCATCGAAATGCCTGCCGCCCCGGTCAACGCCGGCCTCCCAGGGCCCCGCGGCTCCGCAGGCTGCCGTCCCACGACTCTCGGGGACTCCCCAAAAGCCCGCCGCTTGACATTCCCGCCCCGCGTCCAGATACTCTCCGAGGTGATTGGAGTCACGGTCCCGCGGGCTCATTCAGGTTTCCGCGGAGTGGTGGCTCGGCAGCGTTGGTCGGACCAACGCTGATAGGAATTGTTCCCGAGTTTTTCTCAGTTGAACGATTCCCACGGGTGCTCCCGACCCACGCGGTCTTGCAGTGTTTCTGCACGGTTTTTGGCCGCGTTCGGTGGTGGGAGTGTTTTCGTGGGGCGAGCTTCGGCTCCCTCGGTGTACGGTTTGCAGCCCTGACGGCAGAGGCCCCGGTGATCCGGGGCGTTCTCAGGGGCGGCGTCCAGGGGCAGCCGGCAGTTCTGTGATCATCCGCCGCCGGCGGACGCACGGCTTGCTTTCCTTTTGAGAGTGTGTTGTTCCATGTCGAAGCGGAGACGGTCGAGGGGTCGCCAAGGTTTTGGCGGCCAGGGTGGCCCCGGGGGATTCGGTCAGGGCCCGCAGGGGCAGGGTGGCCAAGGCTACGGGGGCGGTGGCGGCGGCGGTGGTGGCGGTTACGGCGGCCGGCGGCGGCGGTATCGTCGCGGCGGTGGCGGCGGTGGCGGTCCCCCGGGCGCGGGCATGGCGGGCGCCGGTGCCGTCGACATGGAAGGGGAGGGCATGCGTCCGCCGGACATGGAGTCGGACGTCGCCGAGAATGGCGAGCCGATCCCGCTCGAGCCCGGGCACGGCGTGCTGGAGATGCATCCCAATGGCTACGGGTTCCTCCGCAGCGTCGAAACGAACTACATTCGCGAGCGAACCGATCCCTTCGTGCCCGGCACGATGGTCGAGCGGTATCGGCTGCGCGAGGGCGTGTTCATCAAGGGGCTCGTGCAGCCCGGCCGGCGGCAGCAGGGGCCGCGGGTGAAGGAGATTCTCGAGGTCGAAGGGATGCCGCCCGACGATTATGCATCCGTCAAATCGTTCGATCAGCTCACGCCGATCAATCCCGAGACGTGGCTTCGTCTCGAAACGGGGCAGCAGCCGCTCACGACGCGGGTCATGGATCTGCTCACACCGCTCGGCAAGGGCCAGCGGGCGCTGATCGTGGCCCCGCCGCGCACCGGCAAGACGGTGCTCCTGCAGCAGGTCTCCCAGGCCATTTCGGAAAACCATCCCGAGCTATCGCTCGTGATGCTGCTCATCGACGAGCGGCCCGAGGAGGTCACCGACATGCGGCGCAGCGTCAAGGGAGAAGTGCTTGCGAGCAGCCTCGACTGCGACGTGGAGAGCCACGTGCGCCTGTCGCAACTGGTGATCGAACGGTGCAAGCGAATGGCCGAGACCGGCAAGGACGTGTTCCTGTTGATGGACTCGATCACCCGCATGGCCCGGGCCTTCAACAAGTGGGTCGGGAACACCGGCCGCACGATGTCGGGCGGCGTCGACATCAAGGCGCTCGACATTCCCAAGAAGCTCTTCGCCACGGCCCGCGTGTTCGAGGAAGGCGGGTCGCTCACGATCGTGGCGACGGCCCTCATCGACACCGGCAGCCGGATGGACGAGCTGATCTTCCAGGAGTTCAAGGGCACGGGCAACATGGAGCTCGTGCTCGACAGGAAGCTCGCCGATCGGCGTGTGTGGCCCGCCATCGACATCTCGCAGTCGGGCACCAGGCGCGAAGAGAAGCTGCTCGATCCCAACACGCTGCACGCCTGCAACATGCTCCGGCGCACGCTCTCGAGCATGCATCACGTCGATGCGATGGAGCAGCTCACGAAGCAGTTGGCCAAGTTCAAGAGCAACCGCGAGTTCATCTCGCTGATCGCCAGTTCGCGGGAGTGACCGCGAGGCTGACGCGGAGCAGCTTGGCTAACGGGGCTGACAGCGGGCCAGCCAGTAGGCGTATTGCGGATCGCCGCAGCGGAACGAAAACACCGCGTCGGGCAGACGGGTACGGTCATCGCCTGCAGACCGCACCCGGACGACGATCGCACCGTCGGCGCGCTTCTCGATCGTCAGCCGTTCGTCGGGGATGGCGGATGGTTCGGTCTGGGTGGGCATGATCGCGGGATCGTCCGTGCCGGTGATGCAAGCATAAGTCACGGACAAGGGCATGCAAGTTTCCGGGTGCGGGCAGACTCCGCGTGGCAGTCCCCCCATTTTGACACCCCTCGAAAATCATCCCTATACTCGCTCTGGGTCGCTGAATTCCGGAGCCTGCCCTGCATGACGCCCTACGCCTCGCTGGCCGACGACTTCTACATCAACATGAACCTGGCCACCGAGATGGAGCTTCCCGGCCAGCGGGAGACCGTGCTCCACTTCTTCGAGCGGATCCAGAAGAAGTTTCCGTCGATGCGGAAGTTCTACTGCC
>JBAXUY010000056.1:0-18525 GCA_037129475.1 Planctomycetia bacterium
GAGTTCAGCGAACACACCGCGCAGATCATCGACGACGAAGTGACCCGGATGCTCAACGAAGCCGCCGACCGGGCCACGAAGCTCCTGTCCGACAACCGCGGCAAGCTCGATGCCCTCGCCGGTGCGCTCGAGCAGCAGGAAATGCTCGACGACGTCGAGGTGGTCGGGATCATCGGGCCCGCCGTGCCGCGCCGGCCCGGCGACGCGGCGACCGCCGAAGCGACATCGCCCTCACAAGCCGCCCGCGGCCCTCAGACGGGTTGATCACCCGTAGCGACGGGCCTCCAGGCCTGTCGGCTTTCTGAGGACAGAGCTGGAGCTCCGTCCCTACGTGTCGATTCGACAGAGCTGGAGCTCCGTCGCTACGTGTTGGCTGGACAGGGCTGGAGCCCTGTCCCTACGATCTCCGTCCATGCTCTCCCACGCCGTCTACTTCTCGCTCAAGGACCGCTCCCCCGCCGCCGTGAAGGCCCTCGTCGCTGCGTGCGAGCACTCCCTCACAGGCCATCCCGGCACGGTGTCGTTCTCCGTCGGCACGGCCGCGCCGTACGACCGGCAGGTGAACGACCGCGACTTCGACGTGGCGCTCGAGATCGTGTTCGAGTCGCACGCGGCGCACGACGTCTACCAGACCGCCGAGCGTCACCACCAGTTCATCGCCGAGCAGGCGCCCAACTGGGCGAAGGTGCGTGTGTTCGACGTCGACATCGCCGCCCGCAAGTAGCGACAGAGCTCCAGCTCTGTTGAACCGACGCCGCGTAGCGACAGAGCTCCAGCTCTGTCGAACCGACGCCGCGTAGCGACAGAGCTCCAGCTCTGTCGAACCGACGCCGCGTAGCGACAGAGCTCCAGCTCTGTCGAACCGACAGGCCTGGAGGCCCGTCGCTACGTCACACCACCCGCCCGCGCGACACCGCGATCTTGCCGCCGAAGCACGTCTCGACGTCGCCCCCCGGCACCCGCGCCCGCTCGTGATACCGCGAGCGATACCGCCAGCCGTCGTCCGCCTGCTCATATCCGAGCGGCAGCGGCGATGGGTCGATCACACAGTCCACGAACTCCGGCACGTGTTCCCCATCGTCGAGCGGATGCGGAAAATTGACGTTCCAGAATTCGCCGGACCCGAGCGGCCGCGGCACCACACCGGCGAGCACCGCACGCATCCAGCGGGCCGCCCGCTCCCAGTCGATCGGCGCCTCGCGGCGGTGGTAGTGGGAGACCGACACCGCCCGCAGCCCGTGGAGCGCAGCCTCGCGGGCCGCAGCCACGGTGCCCGAATGGTGAATGTCGACGCCGAGATTGCCGCCGGCGTTGATCCCCGACAACACCCAGTCGGGCCCCGGGCCGGCGGTGAAGAGCGTCGCGAGCGCGAGCCGCACGCAGTCGGCCGGCGTGCCGTCAACGAAGTAGCGGTCGGGCCCCACCTGCTCGAGCACGAGTGGCCGATCGGTCGTGACGCGATGCCCGCAGCCTGAGTGCGGATCTTTCGGGGCCACCACGATCGCCTGACCGGCCCAGCCGTGACAGGCTTCGGCGAGCGCGGCGAGGCCGGGGGCATCGATGCCGTCGTCATTCGTGAGCAACACGCGCATCATGCTCAATCCACCGGGCCCGTGTGATCGAGCAGCGCCTGCACGATCGCCCACACGCCCTCGGCGGCGTCGGCCGCGAGCCGGATCACCTCCTCGGCGTCGGTGAGATCGGGCGCGTCGGGCCGGGCCACGTTCGTCACCACCGATACGGCCGCCACGTCGAGCCCCATCAGCCGGCCCGCCACCACCTCCGGCACGGTCGACATCCCGACGGCGTCGGCCCCCATCAGCCGGAGCATTCGATACTCGGCCCGAGTCTCGTAGCTGGGCCCGAGGAGATAGGCGTAGACCCCCTGCCGCGCCGGCCCGCCGGCGGCCCACGCGGCTTTGAGCGCCCGGGTGACGAGGGCAGGCGAATACCAGCGGCCCGGCGTCGGCGCCACGACGCCCTCCGCCGGCTCGAGCGCGTCGCCCCACGGCCGGGCGACGAAGTCGAGATGATCGTTCATCACGAGCAGTTCACCGCTCTGCATGTCGGGCCGCAGACCGCCGGAGGCGTTGGTGAGCAGCAGCGTGCGCGCGCCGAGCGCGGCGAGGAGTTCGATGCCGCGAGTGAGGGTCTCCGGCGCGAATCCTTCATAGGCATGCACGCGGCCCTGGAGCATGACGACGGGCCGACCCCGCAGCCGTCCGCACACGAGCCGGCCGCGGTGGCCCGTGGCGGTGCTCGAAGCGAGCCAGCCGGTGTCGCGCGAGGCGATCGCCCAGGCGTCGTCGAGCCGGTCGGCGAGGCCGCCCAGGCCCGTGCCGAGCACGACACCGAGCGGCGCGTCGAACCCGCCAGCCGCGCGAATCCGCGCCGCCGCCTCGACCGCTCCGGTCCGCGGTCTGCGACCGATCACTGCTCTGCCCGACTCCCGCACCCGTGTCTCCTCCACGCTTTCCCGCCGCGCCGGCCGGCACCCTTTGCCGCCGCACGGGCGAATCCGTATTCTCGCCGGATCAGTGCGGTTTTGAAAACCGTACGGGTCGCCCACCGAGAGCCAGGAGTCGCGCGCAGCATGCCCACGAGAGCCGAAAAGTTCGCCGGCCTGTCGGTCGCAATCGTCACCCCGTTTCGCGACGGCAAGATCGACTACCCACGGCTCCGCGAGCAGGTGGACTTCCAGGCGAAGGCCGGCGTCAAGTGCCTCTGCCCGGTGGGCACGACGGGCGAATCGCCCACGCTCTCGCACGAGGAGCACGAGCGGGTGATCGCCGAGACGATCGACGCCGCGGCCGGCCGCGTGCTCGTGATGCCCGGCACCGGCAGCAACTCCACCGCCGAGGCGGTGCGGCTCACGAAGTACGCCGCGAAGGCGGGCGCGAATGCGGCCCTCGTCGTCGGCCCCTACTACAACCGGCCGACGCAGCAGGGCCTCTACGAGCATTTCAAGGCGATCGCAGAGAGCGTCGATATTCCGATCTGCGTCTACAACATCCCGGCCCGCACCGGCCGCAACATCGAGCCCGAGACGATCGTGCGGCTCGCGGGCCTGCCCGGCATCGCGATGGTGAAGGAGGCCACCGGGTCGATGGACCAGGCCTCGCAGATTCTCGCAGCCACCGACCTCACCGTGCTCTCGGGCGACGACAGCCTCACGCTGCCCCTGCTCTCGATCGGCGGCCGGGGCGTGGTCTCCGTGGTGGCCAACCTCGTGCCGACCGACATGAAGGCCCTCTGCGACGCGTTCGACGCGGGCGACCTGGCGAAGGCCAGGGCGCTCCACCACAAACTGTTCGCACTCTGCCGCGACCTGCTCGGCCTCGCGAGCAATCCGATCCCGATCAAGGCCGCGATGGCGATGCTGGGCCGCGATACGGGCGACGTGCGGCTGCCGCTCGTGTCCCTCGAGCCCGCGCTCGCCGACAAACTCCGCACGGCGCTCAAGGCCTACGGCTTGCTGTAGGGACGGAGCTCCAGCTCTGTCCATCCGTAGGGACGGAGCTCCAGCTCTGTCCATCCGTAGGGACGGAGCTCCAGCTCTGTCCATCGACAGGCCTGGAGGCCCGTCGCTACTCAATCACGCGCAACGCCGCCCCCTGCGCATCGAATCGGGCGACGATCGGCTCGTATTGCGGCAGCAGTTTGAGCGCGTCGAACCGCTCCACGAGCAGCCCGGCCGCTTCGAGCGACTCGCAGCAGGCCATCACGGCCGGGCCCCAGCTGCTCTGCGCCGCGCCCCGGATGCCGAGTTCATCGAGCAGTTCGACGAGGTGGGCCGTCGACGCCGCGTGCGGCAGCCGTTCCGACGCCGGTGCGAACGGCCGGCCGGCCAAGTCGCCGTAGCGGCGCACCGCCTCCGAGAACGATGCAAACCGTCCCTCGACCGCCGCCGGCAGGATCTCCATCAGGGCCATGCGGGACAGTTCCGCCGCCACCTCGCGGGGCACCGGCGCAAGCGACTGAAACGCCTGCTTCTCCGGCTCGCCGTGGAGGCCGATCGAGTCGCGCTGGACAATCACGACACAGCGCCAGGCTGAGGGCAGCCGCACACGGGCGACCAGTGGCGAAAACTCGCCGTCCTCCGCCGGCGATCGCGGCGGCACGAATCGGCCCGCCTCCACGATCAGCCCGCCGCGGCTGAAGCCGTGGATGCCCACGCACGACCGCCTGCCTCGGCCGACCGCCCGGGCGAATTCCAACGCGTCGGCCATCTCAAACGAGCGTTCCTCGTCGAGCGGATCGCCCGGCTCCACGTCACCCGAACGGTCCTGCGACGCGCGATAGAGCTGATGCATGCCTGCGGCGACCGCGAGCGCCAGCTGCGTGCCGCTGCCGAGCCCGACGTGTGCCCGCGGCGTCGCGACCACGTCGATCTCGCACGCCGCCCGCTCGGGGAGGCCCCATGCCGCCGCCGCCTGCCGGGCAAACGCCACCGCCCGCTCCGCGAGCGGCCCGCGGCCGAGAAACACCTCCGCACGCCGCAGCCGCACGTGCACGCCCGGCCGATCGACCATCACGCCGACGCCGCCGAATGATCGCACCTCGGGATCGCCGAACGACAGCATCCCGAGGTGCAGCCGTGCGGGTGCCCGCACCTCCACGGTCCGCGGCGGTCGATTCGCAGGTCGGCGTTCCTGTGACATGATGCAAGTAGACCCACGCCGGCAACGAGCGCGAAGGGGTTTTCGTCGCGACAGGCCTCCAGGCCTGCCGGACCGTAGCGACAGGCCTCCAGGCCTGTCGGAACGACAGACCTGGAGCTCCGTCGCTACGCCCCGTCCCTACACGCTTCTCTCCAACAACCCAAACGCCTCGTGCTCGCGTGTGCCACCCGTCTTCGCCACGAGCACGCGCAACTCCGCGAGCCGCCGCCGCACCTCCTCGGCCCCCAGCAGATGCACTCGCGTGACGAGGATCGCCCCCTCCACGACGGCGTGCCGCGCCCGGTTGAGCCCCACGAACGGCCGCCCCTCGTGCGTCGCCACCACGCGGGCCTCGAGCCGCTCGCGCTCCGCCGACCGGTCGGCCGCCACGACCTCGAATTCATACGCCCGGCATGCGCCGTCGAGCACCCAGCCCTGCACCGTCGATGCCGGTAGGCACGCGGGTGGCGGGGCCGACGCCCCCGTCACGACCCGCGCGATCAGGAGCACGTCGTCGACGGCATGAAACACGCCCGCCCCGAGCCGCGCGAGGTTCACGGCCGTCTGGCTCGTGGCAAACGGCTTGAGCACGAGCCGGTCGATCGTGCCCGCCGCCACCGCGGCCTCGTCGACCTCCGGCCCCATCGCCGCGAGGTGCATGCGGCCGTCGCCGTCGCAGGTGGTGACGAGCCCTTCGAGGATCATGGCGGCATCGCGTGGGAGATCGAAGCCGCGACGCCCCGTCGCCGGCCTCGCTTACAATACCCTCCGGTCGGCAGCCCGCCGCCCCCCGCCCGCCCTGCCGGCTCTTTCGCTGTGACCCACGCCCGCGAACGCATCCATTTCGTCACCGGCAAGCTCGCGGAGCACTCGCTGCGGCACGTGCTCGAGGCCCTCGCGCCCCGCGTCGGCTTCGACGCCACGGTGCAGGTGCTCAACATCACCGTGGCGGCGCTCATGACCACGCCCTGGATCGCCCGTCGGCTCGTCGTGCCGGAGGGCACCACCCGCGTGATCCTGCCCGGGGCCTGTAGCGGCTCCCTCGACGTGGTACGAGGCGTGACCGACGTGCCGGTGGAGCGCGGCCCCGAAGACCTGCGCAGGCTCGACGAATTCTTCGGCCAGCAGTCGCGCGACCTCGCCGACTACGGCGCCTACGACATCGAGATCATCGCCGAGATCAACCACGCCCCGCGGCTCTCACGGCAGGCGCTCCTGGCCGAGGCCCGTCGACTCGTGGCCGACGGCGCCGACCGGATCGACGTCGGCTGCGATCCCGGCGACACGTGGACGGGCGTCGGCGACGCCGTCGGCATGCTCGTGGACGAGGGGATGAAGGTCTCGATCGACAGCTTCAACGCAGCCGAGATCGCGGCGGCCGTCCGGGCCGGGGCGAGCCTCGTGCTCTCGGTGAATTCGTCGAACGTGGCAGCCGCCGCCGACTGGGGCTGCGAGGTCGTCGTGGTGCCCGACGTGCCGGCGACGCTCGCCGGCTTCGACGACACGACCGCGCGGCTTGCCGCCGCGGGTGTTCCCGTGCGCCTCGATCCCGTGCTCGAGCCGATCGGCTTCGGGTTCGCCGCGAGCCTCGGCCGCTACCTCGACGTGCGCCGCCGCCACCCTGACGCCGCGATGATGATGGGGATCGGCAACCTCACCGAGCTCACCGACGTCGATTCGGCCGGCATCAACACGCTGCTTCTCGGCTTCTGCCAGGAAGCCGGCATCCGCTCGGTGCTCACGACCGAGGTGATCCACTGGGCCAGGAGCAGCGTCCGCGAGTGTGCCCTCGGACGCGCGCTCGTGCACCACGCCGTCGAGCACCGCACGCTCCCCAAGCACGTGGAGCCACGGCTCGTCACGCTGCGATCGGGCAAACCGCAGGAACATGGGCCCGATGCCCTCGAGGCGCTTGCCCACGCGATCCGCGACCCCAACATCCGCATCTTCGCCGAGCGGGGCGAGGTGCACGTGGTGGGCGCGGGGCTGCACATCGCCGCCCGCGATCCCTTTGCGCTGTTCGCAGAACTCGAGTCGGCCCGCCCCGACATCGACCCGAGCCACGCCTTCTACCTCGGCTACGAGATGGCGAAGGCCGTGACCGCGCTCACGCTCGCGAAGGACTATCGCCAGGACCAGGCCCTCGACTGGGGTCACCTCACGCAGCCCGAAATCGGCCACGGCCCGTCGCGAGCCGCCGCCGACGTGGCCCGCAAGGCGGGGGCCCCCACGACGGCGGCCGACACCACGCCCGACGAGGTCGCGCGCTCGTCATGACCTCTCTCACCCCGCTCCATGCCGCCCCGCTCGTCACCCGCCGATTCACCACGGCCTCGGGCGCGGTGGTCGCCGAGCTCGCACCGCATGTGGCGGCTCCCGCCGTGTTCCGCCAGCTCGCCGGCGCGCCGCACCTCCTGTTTCTCGACAGCGCCGCGCTCGACGAACGACGGCCCCACGACGAGCCCGACGTCGAGCTGCCACGGCTGGGGCGATTTTCGTTCGTGGCGGCCGATCCGATTCACTCGGTGATCGTGCCTGCGGATCAGGGCGCCCCCGACATCGCGGCCGCGTTCGCCACGCTCCGTGGTCTCCTCGCCGACCTCGCCTGCGCCCCGATCCCCGCCCTGCCCCCGTTCCAGGGCGGCGTGGCCGGGCTCGTGGCCTACGAATGCGGCCTCGCCCGGCTCGACGTCGCCCCACCCTCTCCGCCCGCCACCGGCGTGCCGCTCCTTGCCCTTCACGTCTACGACGTCGTCGTCGCCTTCGACCACGACGCCGGACGCGGCTGGATCATCTCGCAGGGCGTGCCCGCGAAGGGTCCGGTCGCACGCCGCGAGCGGGCGACGACCCGGCTCGATGCCCTGCTCGAACGGCTCACCGCTCCGGAACAGGGCCGTCCGCAGCCTGCGGCCCCCGCGCCGCTTCCGCCGGGAGCCGCGCATCCGCTGCCGACGCACCCGCATGTCTTGGCCACGCACTCGGGCGACTCGTATTGCGAGATGGTGCACCGCGGCATCGAGTTCGTGCGGGCGGGCGACGTGTTTCAGGTGAACCTCGCCCAGCGGTTCACCGTGGCGACGGCGATCGATCCTGTCGAGCTCTACGACCGCGCCCGCGCGCTCAACGCCGCCCCGTTCGCCGGCTTCTTCGATGCCGGCACCTGCCGGATCGCGAGCATGTCGCCGGAACGCTTTCTGCAGGTGACCCGCGGCACCGTGCGGATGCATCCGATCAAGGGCACGCGCCGCGTGATCGCCAGCCCCGAGGCCGACCTCTACGCCGGCGACGATCTCGAAGAGAGCGCGAAGGACCGGGCCGAGAACGTGATGATCGTCGATCTCGTGCGGAACGACCTGTCGCGTGTGTGCGTGCCGGAGAGCGTGCAGGTGGAGGCCCTCTGCCGGCTCGAGCGCTACCGCTACGTGCAGCATCTCGTGTCGATCGTGGCCGGCCGCCTGCGGCGCGGCCTCACGTCGGTCGACGCGCTCGACGCGGCCCTCCCCGGCGGCAGCGTGACCGGTGCTCCCAAGCACCGCGCCTGCGAAATCATCTCGGAGCTCGAGGGCTTCGCCCGCGGCGCCTACTGTGGCTCGCTCGGCTACATCGGCTTCGACGGCACGGCCGATTTCAATCTTCTGATCCGCACGTTCGTGGCGACGGACGGGCTCGTGACGTTCGCCGCCGGCGGTGGGATCACGGCCGCGAGCGATCCCGCGGCCGAGCACGCCGAGTCGCTCCACAAGGCGGAAGGCATGCTCCGCGTCCTCGACTCATTCGCACTCGAAAAAGGTGCCTGACACCTTTTTCCATCCCACCATCATGATTCTCGTCCTCGACAACCGTGACAGTTTCGTCTTCAACCTCGCTCGCTACGTCGAGTTGCTGGGCGTCGAGACGGCCGTCCAGGCGAGCCATGTGCTCGACGTGGCAGGCATCGCGCGGCTCGCCCCGCAGGCGATCATCATTTCCCCCGGCCCCTGCACGCCGGTCGAAGCCGGCTGCTCGATCGCGGCGGTGCAGGCGTTCCGGGGCCGTGTGCCGATCCTCGGCGTCTGCCTCGGCCACCAGGCGATCGCCGCGGCCCTTGGCGCACATATCGTGCGGGCCCGTGAGCCCGTGCACGGCCGCACGAGCCCGGTGCATCACGACGCGGTCAATCTCTTCGCCGGCATCGCGAGCCCGATGACGGCCGCGCGTTACCACTCGCTCGTCGTCGATCCAGCCACGCTCCCCCGGGGCCTCGCCATCACGGCCCGCGACGAGAGCGGCACGGCGATGGCGATCGAGCACGCCGCCGACAGGCTCTACGGAGTGCAATTCCACCCCGAATCGATCCTCACCCCCGACGGCTTCCGCCTCCTCGCGAACTTCCTCGACCTCGCCGGCATTCCGCACCACACCGACATCCCCTCGCTCGAATCGCAACTGGTGCCCGGGCGCATCGACAGCGATCCCACCACGGATCGCATCGTCACGTTTTGAGCGAACGGTAGCGACAGGCCTCCAGGCCTGTCGAATGGACAGAGCTGGAGCTCTGTCCCCACATTGCGTCACGCGCGGCGGAAGCCACCGTTGACGTTGACGACCTGGCCCGTGATGAACGCGGCGTCCGGCCCGGCGAGCCAACGGATCGCGGCGGCGATGTCTTCCGGTGTGCCCCAGCGGCCGAGCATGCTTTCGCGCACGGCCCGCTTCTGCCAGGCCTCGCTCGCGTGCTCGCCCCAGGCCGTCTTGATCCAGCCGGGGGCCACGCAGTTCACGCGCACCTGCGGCGCGAGCGACCGCGCGAGGCTTTTTGAAAACGCCATCACGGCGCCCTTCGTGGCTGCGAACAGCTCGCCGCTGTCCCCCTCCATGCCCACGTCGGCCTGATCCCAGCCGATCGTCACGATCGAGCCGCCGTCACGCTCGGCCATCCACCGGCCGAGCGCCCGCGCAAGCTGCATCGTGGCCACGACGTCCACGGCGAGCAGTTGCGCGAGCTTCTGCTCGAACGGCCATTTCGCGGGCGGGCCGGTGAGCACGTCGGCGCCCGCCACAAGCGCAATCGTATCGACCTCCGGCAGCCGCGCCTCGACGTCACGCACGAGCCCGGCCACGGCCTCGGAGTCCGTCAGATCAGCGAGGAACGTTCCGGCATGATGGTCGCCGAGCAGCGCGGCGACCTCCGCGGCGTGGGCCGCCGACCGCCCGTGCACGGCCACCCGCGCGCCGGCGGCGGCGAGTTCGAGGGCGACGGCCCGGCCGATGCCGCTCGTCGAGCCGGTGACAAGCGCGGTGCGTCCGGCAAGCTCCGTCATCGCAGGCTGCTCTGGGCTGGAGCCATGAACACCGCGACATCGGCAGCCTTGACCGGCAGTTCGTAGCAGGCGGCCTCCTCGGCATTCCGCACGAGCAGCCGCCGGCCCGACAGGCAGAGGTTGTTCCACGTCTGACCACGGAGCGCCTCGAGCCGGCCCCGCACGACGTGCTTCGCAGGCGCGGCATCGACGAGCACCACCTCGCCCGACTCGGCCTGCACGAGCAAGAGCACGCCCACGCGGAGCACCTGCCCCTGACCGTAGCGGCCCCCCTTCCACATGCGCTTGCCATCGGCGAGCCGCACGCACTCGAGGATCCCGTCGGAGAGGCCGTAGGCGTGGTCCTCGTGGATCGCCACGTTCGTGAACTTCGTCTTCAGGTTCCCCGTCTCGTGCCAGACCTCCCGGAGCGTCCAGGGCGTTGCGGCGCCCGTGTCGCCGAGTTCGAACACGGCCGCGCCGATGCCGTATCCCTTCGAGATGAAGACCCGCCGGTCGTCGAGCACGACGGCCTGGGAGCAGCTGGCGTCGGAGTTGGAATGGCCGGCAAAATCGAACTGCCAGACGACGTCGCGGGTCGCCGGGTCGTAGCCCACGACCCGCGCTTCGTTGACGGCGAGGATGACCTCGCGGCCGCCGAGCGTGGCGAGGTGCGGAGTCACATAACTGATCTGCTCGTCGCCGGCGGTCCAGCGTTGCTCACCCGTGGCCCGGTCGTACGCCACGAGCGACACGAACTCCGGCTTGGCACTTCGCGGCCCCCCGCCCGGCACGACCACGACGTCATCGATGACCAGCGGCGAGCCGGCGCGGCCCCAGGCGACGGCGGCGGCGTGGGCGGCGGCATCGATGCCGAGGTCGGCGACGACGTCCTTCTTCCAGAGCACGCGGCCCGTCGCCCCGTCGATCGCGTGGAGCAAGCCGGTGGCGCCGGTGGTGTAGACCACGCCGTCACGAATGGTCGGCGTTGATCGCGGCCCCACGCCGCCAAGCACCGTCTCGTGCCGCGCCGGCACGCTCACGGCCCACTCCGGCTCTCCCGTGGCGACTGCGTAGCACGCCACGACTTCGTCGTCGCCGCGCTGCTCGAGCGTGACGGCGTGGTCGCCACACGTCACGAACCCGCTCCAGCCGGCGCCGATCGGCCGCCGCCACAGCTCGCGCGGTGGCCGCGTGGCCCAGTCTGCGTCGAGCGTGGGCGATTCGAGGCCGAGGTCGCCCGCAGGACCGAGGAACCGCGGAAAGTCGGTGGACGTCGGCTCCCAGGCGGGAGCGTCGGCCGCGGGAGCGGCGGCCGGTCGCGCCGTGAGCAGGCGGTCGCGCGAAGGCGCCCACCGCCAGGCGAACTCTGGCACGAGATCGCCCGACACGCGTTCGATGCGGAGCATTCCCGCGGCGACCACGACGGCCCCGAGCAGCCCGCCAAACACCATCTGCTTGAGCCAGGCGGCATGCCCGCTCTCGCGCACGAACCAGAGCAGCAGCGACACGAGCGCCGCGAACACGAGGATCAGCGTGATGATGTTCCGCACCGCCTGATCGACGATGCTGCCCACGACCGGCTCGAGCAGCCCCGCCCGCACGAGCACCGTGGCGGTGGCGAGCGACGCCAGCGACACGAGCACCCGCCGCGGGGGCCACAGCGGCCGGGCAGCCGAGGGGGCGATCGAGCGGGAACGCTGGTCAGGGCGCATGACACGGTTTTCCAAACGGATGCTGGCGCGGCTCGGCGTCGGGGTGACGACGGTCGTGCGGAGTGTAGCGGTCGCGTCGCGCGGCCGTCGAGCGCGGCGACCATGCCTCGCGTCGCGTTCCTTGTGACTGCTCCCGGGCTCGACTAGACTCGCGAGACTCGGTTCCGAACCGGCTCTTTCAGGCCATTTGCGGCTCTTCGGCATGCTCACTCCGACACCGTCGCCCCACGACACCGATCCCGCCGCGCCGCTCGACACCGCCGGCCTCGGGCCCTCGACCGCCGCCGTCCACGCGGGCGAGGCCCGCCACAAGCCGGGCCACTCGATCACCGATCCGATCTTCGCGGCCTCCACCTACACGTTCGTCGACACACAGGCGATCGTCGACTTCATCGAGGAGGAGCATCCCCGCGAGGAATACGGCCGCTACGGCAATCCCGGCGAGCGGGTCGTCGAGCGCAAGCTCGCCGCCCTCGAAGGGGGCGAGATGGCCGTGCTCTTTGCCAGCGGCATGGGGGCGCTCGTGGGCCTGCTCATGGCGCACCTCGCCGCCGGCGAAGAGATCGTGTTCTTCGACGAGTGTTACCACCGCAGCCGCGAGTTCTGCCGCAAGCACCTCTCGCGGTTCGGCGTGGGGTTCCGCGAGGTGCCCGCCTGCGACTATGCCGCGATGGAGGCGGCGATCACGCCGCGGACGAAGTTCATCGTCAGCGAGTCGCCCACAAACCCGCACCTCTCCGTCGTCGACATCGAGCGGTTCGCCGACATCGGCCGCCGCAAGGGCGTGCTCACGCTCATCGACGCCACGCTCTGCACCCCCTACAACCTGCGGCCGCTCGAGGCCGGGGTCGATTTCGTGCTCCATTCGGCCACGAAGTATCTCGGCGGCCACAACGACCTGCTCGCCGGCGTGGTCGTGGGCTCGAAGGAGAAGCTCGAGCCGGTGCGGCACCTCCGCGGGATCATGGGGGGCGTGAACTCGCCCCACAACGCCTACCTCCTCGAGCGCGGCCTCAAGACCTTCGCGCTCCGCATGGAGCGGCACAACGCCAACGGCCTGGCCGTGGCCCGGTTTCTCGAGCGGCACCCTCGGGTGGAGCAGGTGTTCTACCCCGGCCTCGAGAGCCATCCGTATCACACCGTCGCGGCCCGCACGATGCGGGGCTACGGCGGGCTCGTCACGTTCCTCTTGAAGGACGCCGACTGGCGCGAGACGGCGCGGGTGGTCGATGCCGTAAGGATTCCGCGGATCGGCCCGAGCCTCGGCGGCGTCGAGTCGCTCATCGAGCAGCCGATGGTGATGAGCTACTGGAACTATTCCCCCGCGGAGCGGGCGGCGTTTCGCATCCCCGACTCCATGATCCGCCTCGCCTGTGGCATCGAAGACCCGGCCGACCTCGTGGCCGACCTCGCCCAGGCCCTGGGCTGAGCTTCCCATGCAGTTCCGCACCCGCGCGATCCACGTCGGCCAGGAACGCGATCCCGCCACCGGCGCGATCGTGCCGCCGATCCACGTGGCGAGCACGTTCGTGCAGCCCGACGCCTCGATGACGGCGGCCTACGACTACGCCCGCACGGCGAGCCCGACCCGCGGGGGATTCGAGGCCACGCTCGCCGCCCTCGACAACGGCACGCGGGCCCTGGCCTTCGCGTCGGGGATGGCGGCCACGCACTGCGTGAGCCAGCTCCTCGTGCCGGGCGACCGGATCGTCACCGGCACCGACATCTACGGCGGCACGTGGCGGCTGTTCAACAAACTGCTCGCCGGCCATGGCATCACGATCACAGCCGTCGACACCACCGACCTCGCCGCGGTGCGGCAGGCGATGGCGCACGACACCGCAAAACTGCTCTGGATCGAGTCGCCCGGCAATCCGCTGCTCTCGATCACCGACATCGCCGCCTGTGCCGAGATCGCCCACGCCCGTGGCGGTCTGCTCGCCTGCGACGCCACCGTCGCCACCCCCGCCCTCTCGCGGCCGCTCGACCACGGCGCCGACATCGTGATGCACTCGGCCACGAAGTCGATCGGCGGCCACAGCGACCTGCTCGGCGGGGCGCTCGTGGTGCGCGACGCGGAACTGGGGACGCGGCTTCACTGGCTGCAAAATGCGACCGGCGGCGTGATGGGTCCCTTCGAGGCGTTCCTCTGCTCACGCGGGCTCAAGACGCTCGAGTTGCGCGTGCACGCCCAGTCGGCGACGGCACTCCGCCTCGCTGAATGGCTGCTCGCCCATCCGCGGGTGAAGGCCGTCCATTACCCAGGCCTCGCGTCCCACCCCGGCCACGCCGTCGCCCGGCGGCAGATGAACGGCGGCTTCGGGAGCCTGGTGAGCTTCGAACTCGATGGCGACGCGGCCACGGCCCGCCGCATCGTGGAGTCGACCCGGCTTTTCCAGCTTGCCGTGAGTCTCGGCGCGGTCGAATCGCTCATCGAACTCCCCGCCGTGATGTCGCATGGCTCCTACGAGCCGGCAGCCCGCCGGGCCGTGGGCATCGCCGACGGCCTCATCCGGCTGGCCGTCGGCCTCGAGGCCTTCGAGGATCTCCGCGACGATCTCGCCTCCGCCCTCGCGTAATCCAGGCAATCTGGGAAGACACTGCCTGTCGCGTCGAATTTGGCGGAAGTTCCGTGCGTGCCGATGCCGATACCTCTTCCGATTGGAGAGCCGCGCCGGGCGAGGATCGCCCCGCAGTCTCCTGGAGGAGTGAGGCCATGAACGTGCGGAACGGTTTGCTGGAACTGACCGGTGCAGTGCTCGTCGCCATCACCGGCACGCTGGATGCCGCGGCGCAAGACTCGGCCTCGCAAGCCCCTGCTGCCGGCTCCAATCAGCTCCGCTGGACGCCGCACCGCGCCGCATCGGCGCCGCAGGATCCGGCCGAGAATGCAGCGGCGCCCGTGGCCACCGTCGCCAAGCCTGCCCAGGCATCCCCGGCCGCTTCGCAGGCCATGACCGCGCCCGCCGCCCCGCGCACCCCTGCTCCATCCGCCACCGCTTCGGTTGGCTTGCCCGCCGACGTGCCCGCGATCGCACCCGCTGCGTCCCCGAACTACGCGCCTCTGCGGGAGAGCATGCCCGGGCGCTTGGGCTCCGGCTTCGGCGACTGGATGAGCAACAACCGACTCGCCGGCAGCCTGCGGACATCCACGCCCGCCGACCCCGACAGCGTCTTCGGCATCAACATCATCCGGGCTCCGCAGGGAGAGCGGGGCCGCCCCGTCCTCGCCCAAGAAGGAGCGTCGCGCCGCCCCGGGCCGCAGCAGGTCGCCGCGATGGCGCCCCCCTACGGCGGCGACGCACCGCGGTTCAACGCGGCCGCACCGCAACCGCGGCCGACGCGGGAGCGGATCGCGATGAACGTCGACGGCATCCCGTCGGTGATGACTCGCGCACCGCAGGCAGCCGCCCTCGACGATGCCACGGTGCCGGGCCGCCTGCCGGCCGCGGCCCAGCCTCCGGTCGCCCAGACCCTTCCCAGCCCTGGGCCTTCGTCCTCCGACCCGTCGACGATGTCCGACCTCGACTTCGGGGGGATGCCCGCGGACATGCCCGGCATGACGATGGACGGCTCGTTCGATCCTGCCCTCGCTGGACAGCCGTCCGAGGAGGGCATGTTGATGGGGCAGTATCCGGCCCAGGTGCATGTCGACTCGTTCTTCGACGACCCCTACGCCTACGAAGACTGTGAGCCGTTTGGGTGCCTGCCGCTGTGTGAGTTCGACGGCCGCTTCTGTGCCTGGATGCGGCGGTTCGGCCGCCCGTACTACGGCTGGAAGTGGTATCGCGACTTCACGGCGAGTGCCGGCGTGACGAGCTTCACCAACCCCACCGACCTCGGCATCAACGGCAACTACGGCGTCAACGAATACCTCAACTGGGCGATGCCGTTCTGGAACGCCTTCGGCGTCGGCTGGCAGATTGGCGCCCGCGGCGTGCAGACGAACTTCCAGCCGACCACGCTCACGGTCAACGGCACGCAGTTCACGAAGGGCTCCCGCGACCAGGTGTTCGTGACCACCGGCTTCTTCACGCGGGCCTTCGAAGGCCGTGGCCTGCAGGGCGGGGCCGTGTACGACTACCTGAGCGACGGCTGGTACACCGACATGAACGTGGCCCAGGTCCGCAGCGAACTCAGCTACGTGTGGGGCTACCACGAGATCGGCTACTGGGGCGCTCACAACGTCACCGAGCAGCTCGGCGTCTTCACGCCCCGCCGCGCGACCCGGATCACCGGCACTACGCTCGACCTCTACACGGGCTTCTACCGGCTGCACTTCGGCGATGCCAACGAATGGCGGGTGTGGGGCGGCGCGTCGGGCAACGGCGACGGTATCGTCGGCTCGTCGATGCGGGCCCCGATGTCGCGGAGTTTCGCGCTCGAGGGCACGTTTACCTACCTGATTCCGAAGCAGACCGAGCGCGCCGTGCTCGACAACATCGGCACGGTCTCCTCGTTCGGTCCGGCGGCCTGGAACGTGTCGGTGAATCTCGTCTACTATCCCGCAGGCCGGTCGCGGCGCAGCCTGGCGAGCCCCTACCGACCCCTCTTCGACGTGGCCGACAACGGCAACATGATCCGCTCGCTCGTCCTGCCCTGATCCGCGGGGACGTCCGGGGCCCTGGCGACGCCCAGCGGGGTTTTTGGTATCTTTCTGCGGTGAGCGGTCCTCACCCCGAAGCCCCCCTACGGATTGCATATGTCGGAAGAAAAAGATCCCTGGGCCTCCCTCGCCGACTCGCTCGGCGCCTCGCCGAACCGCGATGCGTCGCCGAACCGCGATGCGTCGCCTCCGCCCGCTCGGCTTCCGCCGGAAAAGCCGCGGCAGCCACCCCGGGCCGACGCCCCCAAGACGTCCGCACCGCGCACCACGCCGGGTTGGGACGAACTCGATACGAGTCTTGGCCTGCAGCCGTCGCGGGAATCCGCTCGGCCGGTCGAGCGGCCGCTGCCGCCGGAGCGGCGGGAGTTTGGCTTTGACGACGAACCCCGGCGTGTCGACCGGGCAGAACGCGCCGAACGTCCTGCACGGACGGACCATGCCGAACGAGCCCCGAGGGGTGACCGCGGCGGCGTCAGCCAGGGAGAGGGCCGCGACGCCGGACAAACTCGCGACGCCGGACAAACTCGCGACGCCGGACAAGCTCGCGATGCAGGACAAGCTCGCGGCGACGGCGACGAGGGCACCGGCGAAGGTCGGCCGCGACGCCGACGCGGTCGACGCGGTGGACGCGGACGCGGCGCCCGTGGACGACGCGACGAAGGAACAGCGGCGGCGCCACGTCGTGACGAGCCGCGCTCACATGACGCCGACGCCGACGTCGTGCCTTTCCCCGAACGCACGCCCGAACGGGCCGAAGATTTCGGCGACGACCGTCGCGGCGATGGCGAGCCGGCCGAACCGTTGCTCGACGAAGACGGCCGTCCACGTCGGCGGCGACGTCGCCGCGGACGACGCGGCGGACGGCGCGAAGGGGCGGCGGGCGAGAGAACCGGTGATGCGGGCGGCGACATCGCGGCTCCCCGGTCCGCGGCCGACCGCACGGGGGGCAATCTCGACGACGAGCCGTTGCCGGCTGGATATGGCCGCCCGCAGACGTCGCGGCAGCCTGAATCACGTGCTTCGGAAACCAGGCCAGAAGGCGGTGAACGCCGCCGCCGCCGGCGCCGGGGCGACGACACCGGCCGCCGGCCAGCAGCGGAGACGAGTGGCGATTCGTCGCGGCGGCGCGGCCGCCGCGGACGGCGCAGCGCGGACAGCGAACGGACCTCGTCGAGTTCGAGCCTCGCCCGGCGGAGTCGGGATGATTTCGCCCCGGTGTCACGAGGCTACGACGAGGACGACGAGGGCCTCGAGTTCCTCGGCCTCGAGGAGGCCGGCCAGGAGCAGCCCCGGCGCGAGCAGCGTCACGTGGAAGACGACGACGTGCTCGTGGAAAGCGGCCTCAACGCCGTGCGGGACGTGCCCAGCTGGGTCGAGGCGATCGGGATCGTGATCGCCGGCAACCTCGACGCCCGCAGCCGTCCCCGGTCGGACCGTGGCGACGACGACCGCCGCCGCCGGTAGGCCAGTAGCGACAGGCCTCCAGGCCTGTCGATGGACAGAGCTGGAACTCTGTCCCTACGAATGGACAGAGCTGGAACTCTGTCCCTACGAATGGACAGAGCTGGAACTCTGTCCCTACGGATGGACAGCGCTGGAGATCCTTCCCAACGCTACTTCAGCGAGATCGTGCGGGCGAGCGGCTTGAGAATCTGCTCGGTCACGCAGGAGTCGACCACTTCGCGGGCAAGCTGGGCGAGCCGGTCGATCATGTCGACGTAGCTCGTCTGCGGATCGAGGCTTCCATACTGGCGGGCCGTCACGTAGACGCTGAGTTGCTCTTCGGCGAATTCACCCGTCCGCACCTGAAACGCGTTCGTCCGGGTCTCGGTGCTCACCCGAACCTGCACCCGGCAGTCTTCGTCGAGAGCGATCGTGAGCGAGGGCTCGTAATTGATCACGCGTCCGCCCGGAAGGTCGGCGACACGATCGAGCGCCGACCCCACGCCGAGGGCCTCTGCCAGGAGGGCGTTGTGGTTGCCCCGATAGGCGAAATCGAAGCCGAACAGCAGGTCGAGAGCCTCGCAGTCGAGCGGGCTGACGGAGAGCAGCGGCGGGGCGAGGTCGAGCACGAGCCGGTGCTGCTCGAGTGCCGACTCCACCGAGGGCGGATTCACCTGCCCCGAGCAGAGCCGCTTCGCCTCCACGGCGGCCCACCGGTAGCGGCCCTGGTCCTTGTCCTCCTCGAGCACGTAGTCGCGTTTGTCGCGGCAGTAGAACTTCCGCATCGACGGAAACTTCTTCTGGATCCGCTCGAAGAAGTG
>JBAXUY010000057.1:0-18166 GCA_037129475.1 Planctomycetia bacterium
TCCAGCTCTGTCGATCGACAGGCCTGGAGGCCTGTCGCTACAGCGCCAAGAACGTGCGGCGGAGCCGACGCATCCCTACCGCCGGATCGTGTCGCTCGTCAGGTGGCCGAAGAGGGTTTCGCGGCCGCGGAGCACGTAGAACTTGATCGGGCCGAGGTTGTCTTCGCGGGCCTTGTCGAGCACGTAGGCCACGTTCTCGGTCGTGATCGTCTCCCAGACGTGAAGCCCCACGAGGATGTCGCCCACGCGGATTCCCTGGTCGGCCGCAGGCCCGTCGCCACGCACCTCCTGCACGAGCAGGCCACCACGATACCGCGACTGAAGCTTCTGCACCTTCGTCGCCGGCATCGAATCCACCCGCAGACCGAGCTCGAGCCAGCAGCGATCCTCGACGCTCACCACCTGCTCGCGGACGGCGGCGAGCGGCAGTTCGAGCCGTTCCTCGGCGCCGGCCCGGAGGATCGTCACAGGCACGCTGTCACCCGCCTTGCGACCCAGCAGCGCCCGTTCCAGGTCGAGCTGGCTGCTGACCGGGAGATCGCAGATCCGGGTGATCACGTCGCCGGCCCTGACGCCGATCGTATCCGCCGGGCTCTCGTCGTGAACGACTTCGACGATCACACCGTGATGGCCGTCCCCCTTGCACACGATGCCGTGCCAGGTGCGGTCGACCCGCTCCACGGAGAGCAGCTCCGTCACGATGCAGAGCGCCTTGTCGATCGGAATCGCGAAGCCGATACCCTGCGCACCCGCCCGCACCGCGACATTGATCCCGATCATCTCGCCGTTGATGTTGAGAAGCGGGCCGCCCGAGTTGCCCGGATTGATGCTGGCGTCCGTCTGGATGAGGTCGTCGTAGCGCTGCGTGCGGCTCACCTCCACATCGCGATGCAGGGCCGAGATGATGCCCCGGGTGACCGTGTGCTCGTAGCCGAAGGCATTGCCCAGCGCCAGCACCGTCTCGCCGATCATGAGGTCGCTCGACGTGCCGATCGTGATCACCGGAAGCGGCGCGTCGGTCGCCACCTTGATCACCGCGAGATCGGTGCGCGGATCGTGCGACACGAGCGTTGCCGACACCGTCTTGCCCGAGGCCAGCGTCACTTCGATGCGCCGCACGCCTTCGACGACGTGGTAGTTGGTGACGACGTAACCCCTCGGATCGACCACGACACCGGTGCCCATGCCGTTCACTTTGCGTTGCTCGCCACTGGTGTCGTCATTGGCGGCGACGAGCTTCTGGCCATGGATGTTCACGACCGAGTCGCGGGTGCTCTCGATGGCCCGCACGATCGCGGTGCGTCGCGACTCGGAGGCGGTCGCCGGACGGATCATCGCGGCCGTGAACACGCCGGCCACGATCAGAGTGATGATCCGCATACACTGCATGAGGCGAACCCTGCTCCCACCCCGGCAAGGCCCTGCCGTGAGGCACAGCCATCGCAGGCCGGCCTCGCATCCGTGCGCTGCCACCCACCATGTGTTGAATCGGACGGGATTGCCCCACGATTCACCGCGTGCATCGGTCCCGATACAACTTCCCAGCCACGGACGCCCGACCCCCGCACCGAGGGGTCTTTCGGCTGAAAAACCGGCAAACCGTGCCGTCAGGCCCGGATTTCCTCACGCTGCGAGTCGGGCGTGGCCCCCGCCCCCCCGTTCTTCGGTCGGGCCGCCGGGGCGACGAGCAGCGGGAGCACCTGGAGGGCCAGGAAGAGTCCGAGGACCGTGAGCACTGCGATCGGCCAGATCCCGGCGATCCGTTCGCCGAGATCCCAGCCTGACTCGCGGGCGATGCCGCCCACGAGCGTCGCCACGAGGAGCACGAACAACGCCGCGAGCACGAGGCCGCAGCCGAGCGACGCCATCGTGCCCTTGAAGGTTCCCAGTTCGGAAAACTCCTCCTGGTGGAGATCGATCGCCCGGCCTTTCGCCAGGCTCCGCGGCACGCTCTCGGCAAGTTCGATCGCCCGGGCCGCATCGTCCCAGCCGGCCGGGCGGATTCCGTCGTCCCACGCGACGGAGCCGTCGAGCACACCGAGGATCGCCGCCCCGCGGTCGAACCGCGCCCGCTCCGGCCCCGACGGGGTCGACCATGTATCCTCCCGTGACGGCCCCTCGGGCATCTCCACGGTCTGGCTGCCGCCGGCCCCCACCACGGTGATCGTGAGCCCCTCGGGCGTGCCCCGGGCGACCTGCCACCGCACCGGCACAGCCGCGGCACCGGTGAGCCCCACGGCGAGGGTCGCCCAGCCCGCATCGGGTGCGGCTCCGCCGAGCGTCGACAGCCGCTCGGGATCTCCGACCAGCGTCCGCACGAGATCGGCATCGCGGGCCAGATGCCGGAGGACGTTATCTCGCGATCGATCGGCCAGGCGCCGGGTCATCTCGATCGTCTCGACGGAACCGAGCCGCCCGCCTGCGAGCCCCGCCTCGATTTCACGCCGCAGCCTCGTCACGAACGGATGCAGCCGGTTCGGAAGGATCGGCACGAGCCTCGCGCCCGAGTCCTTGCGGATCATGTCGAGCTCGTACGCCCAGAGCATCGACAGATCGAGCGGCTGCGAGAGCACGAGCGTCCTGCCGGCCTGTACGAGTTTCCGCACGGCCTCGGCCCGCGTCTCGTTCCACTGGTCGCGGCCCACGAGCACGGCGTCGCACGCCTGGGCATCCATCAACGCCTCCCAGGACGCACGTCGCGCCGTCGCCGGCACACCGCCGACACCTTCCGCCACGTCGCACGACAGCACGATCTGGTCGCCGCGTGCGACGGCCGCAGCCAGAACGTCCGCGACCTGGTCATCGATCCCGAGCAACCCGAGTTTCATTCCCCTATTGTTGGGTGTGACCACAAAACCGACCAGCCCCGAACCGGCGACTCGTCATCGGGTAGGCTGCCCCTGTCATCCGGCGAGAGAGGCAACGCATGCGAGCTGAAGTGATCGCCATCGGCGACGAACTGACGACGGGCCAGCGACTCGACACGAACAGCCAGTGGATCTCCCGCGAACTGGCGGTGCTCGGAATCGAGACGGCGTTCCACACCACGACGACCGACTCGCTCGACGACGGCGTCGCAGTGTTCCGCGAGGCCGTCGAACGGGCCGACATCGTGATCGCCACCGGCGGGCTCGGCCCCACCGCCGACGACCTGACCCGCGACGTGCTCGCGCTCGTGGCCCACGAGCCGCTCGAACTCTCGCCCGCCGCGCTCACCGCCGTGGAGGCGCGGTTCGCCAGGCGTGCCGTCCCGATGCCGGAGAGCAACCGCCGGCAGGCGATGTTTCCCCGCACCAGCCGCGTGATCCCCAATCCCGATGGCACGGCCCCCGGCATCGACATCGAGATCCCGCGCCGGTCGCGCGGCACGAGCCGCGTCTTCGCCCTGCCGGGTGTGCCCGCCGAGATGAAGACGATGTGGGCCGCCACGGTGCTGCCGGCGCTTGCGGCCGGACAGCCGGACGCCGCCACGATCTGCTTTCGCCGCATCAAGTGCTTCGGTGCCGGAGAGAGCGCGATCGAGGCCATGCTGCCCGACCTGATCCGTCGCGGGCGGGATCCACTCGTGGGCATCACCGCCCACGATGCCACCATCACGCTGCGGATCGTGGCACGCGGCGCCGACGAGTCGGCCTGTCGGGCGAAGATCACTCCCACCGAGGCGATCATCCGCGAGGCGCTCGGCGACCTCGTCTACGGGGTCGAGGACGACGAGATCGAGGACGCCGCGCTGGCGGCGATCGCCACGGCGGGCAGTACGCTGGCCACGGCCGAGATCGCCACGTGCGGCCAGGTCGCGGCCCTGTTCGTGGGGGCCGCCGCTCGCGGGCACCACGCCGTCGTCAGGGGCGGTCTCGTGCTCCCGGCGACCGACACGGCGGCGGCGACGCCGCTCGCCGAGCGGGCCCGACGCGACACGGGGGCGGAGCATGGGCTGGGCGTCGGCCCGATCCGCGCCGCCGAAGGCGTCGAATCGATCGAGATCGCGCTGGCGGGGCCGCGGGGCGTGCGCGTGGTCGAACATCGCCTTGGCGGGGCGGGGAGCGTCAGAATGTCGCGGGCGGCGAAGACCGCGATCGATCTCGTCCGCAGGACCGTACAATCGCCTGTTCACCCCCGACCATGACCGCCCTCTCGACGATGTCAGCCGCCTCCCGCCGCACCCTGTTTCTGTCGCTCGGCCTCGCGGCGCTCGTGGGGCTGATCGCATGGCCGTCGTTCGTGGCCCGGGTGCACTACGCCCGAACGCGGGCCGAGCTCGCCGCCATCCGCGACGCTGCGATCGGTGCCGAGCTCGCCCCCGTCGGCAAGTTGTTCACGACGCTCGCCCGCGTGATCGGCCCGGCCGTGGTGAACGTCACGTCGAAGCGGCGGGTCATCACGCTCGCCGACGAGATCGCAGCGTTGGCCGGCGCATCGCCGCAGGGGGCGAACGACGAGTCGGTCGGATCCGGAGTGATCATCGCGGGCGACGGCACGATCATCACCAACTATCACGTCGTCGCCCGCAGTGACGAGATCGACGTGGCGCTCGCCGACGGGCGGCGATTCATGGCCGACCTCGTCGGCGCCGACGCGGCCACCGACATCGCCGTGCTCAAGATCAACGCCACCGACCTGCCGAAAGCCGAGTGGGGCGACAGCGACTCCATGCAGGTGGGCGAGATGGTGTGGGCGATCGGCAACCCGTTCGGCCTCGACCGCACGCTCACGTACGGCATCGTGAGTGCCGTCGGACGGCGCGGGGTGCTCGAAAACCCGCTCCAGGAATTCCTCCAGACCGATGCCGCGATCAACCCGGGCAACTCCGGCGGTCCGCTCGTGGACGTCCACGGGCACGTGATGGGAATCACGACCGCGATCGTGGGGAAGGACTATTCCGGCATCGGGTTCGCCATTCCGAGCAATTCAGCCCGCCGCGTGACCGAGGAAATCCTGCGGACCGGCCACGTGGAGCGGGGCTATCTGGGGCTGGCGCTCCAGGCCAGGCCGCCCACGCTTCCCGGTGGATCGAGTGCCGTGGTGGCCGCGGTCGAGCCGCGGTCTCCCGCTGCGCTCGCCGGCATCGTGCCCGGCGACGTCATCACGGTGTTCGACGGCATCGAGATTCGCGATCCCGCAGCGCTCGTCCTGCTTCTGACGCGGGCCCCGGTCGGCACCGTGGTGCCGATCGAGCTGACCCGCGGTTCGGAATCGCTCACGCTCTCCGTGCGCGTCGGCCGTCGGCCACGCGAGCCGCGAGGCCATGCCGCCGATGGAAACTGACTTTGTCGCGTGGCTCGTGTCGCGGCTTCCTGCCGACCGGCGGCTCGAGGTGCCTCCGGGAGACGACGCCGCCGTGCTTCGTCCGCCGGCAGGCCGCCGCACCGTGGTGACGGTCGACATGCTCATGGAGGGAACCGACTTCGTCCTGGGAGCCGGCTGCCCTCCCCGAGCCGTCGGCCACAAGGCGCTCGCGGTGAGCCTGAGTGATCTGGCCGCCATGGGAGCCCGTCCCGAGGCGGCATTCGTGGCCGTCGCGCTGCCCCGGCATGGCGGCGACGCACTGGGTCGGGAACTCGAGCTGGGGATCGAGGCCCTGGCCGCGGCACACGGCGTCGCGCTCGCCGGCGGCGACACGAACGCCTGGAATGGCCCGCTCGTCATCAGCACGACGGCGGTCGGGAGCGTGGCGCCAGGGGCGGCCTGGCGGCGCGACGGGGCTCGTCCCGGCGACCTGCTCGTCGTCACCGGCGCGTTCGGCGGCAGCCTGCTCGGCCGGCACCTCGCCGTCGAGCCGCGCGTCCGCGAAGCGCTGTTCATCGCCGGCCGCTTCCCGGTGCATGCCGCGATCGACTGCAGCGACGGCCTCTCGCTCGACCTCTCGCGAATGATGGCCGCGAGCGGCACGCGTGGCGTGGTCCGGCTCGCCGACGTGCCGATCCATCCCGACGCCGTCCGCCGTGCCGCCCGCGACGGCGGGACGGCGCTCGACCACGCCCTGGGAGACGGCGAGGACTTCGAGCTCATCCTGGCCATGCCTCCCGAGGCCGCGCACGCGCTCGTGGCCGCAGCCGGATCGCCACCGCTCGATCTGCCGATCACGGTGATCGGCGCGGTCGAGGCGGGGAGCGGTCTCGTCGCCGAAACGGCCACCGGCCGCAGCCTCCTCGAGCCACGTGGATACGTGCATGACTTCGATGCCTGAACCTCCGTCGGGCATCGCGGTGGGCGTGGCCGACGAGCACGCGCTCGCCCGGCTCGCCGCCGTGGTCGCCGCCACGCTGCCCCCGCACGCGTTCGTGGCCCTCGACGGCGAACTCGGTGCCGGCAAGACAACGTTCGTGAAGGCCCTCGCCACCGCGTGGGACATCGATCCAACCGCCGTCGTGAGCCCGACATTCGGCCTGATCCACGTCCACGAGGGCCCCCGTGACCGGCTCGTCCACGCCGACTTCTATCGGCTGGCCATGCCGGACGAACTCCGTGAAACGGGCTGGGAGGATGCGATCGCGGGCGAGCCCGGCCGCGGCTGCCGGGTGTTCGTCGAATGGCCCGGACGGATCGCAGCCCTGCTTCCCGCCGACCGGCTCGACGTCGCGATCACGATCGATTCCGAGACGGGCCGCACGCTCTCGTTCGCGGCTCACTCGCCGGCCTACGCCCCGCTCATGCGGGCGCTCGAGGCCCGTCCGCGAGTGTGACGAGTTCGCGGACGATCTCGCCGGTCAGCGTGCTTTCGAGCGCCGCCAGCGCACGTGCCGCGGGCACGCCGTCGAGCAGTCTGTGATCGGCAAGCAGCGTCACCCGCGTTCGCCCCGTCTCGTCGAGCGGATCGTAGGAGAGACTGGTGGTCAGGAACGTGGGGTGGCCGCGATTCGAGCAGCCCTCGCCAGCGAGCGTCGACAGGCTGAACGTGCCGATGCGAAGCGCCCGCTTCGCCGAGGCCGACCGCAGGTTCCAGCGGAGCACGAACCGTCGCAGGAGCCTGGGCACCATCCGCAGTTCGAGCTGCCGCTTGAACACCTCGTCGACGGAGGCGGTCACGAAGCGGGTGATCTCGGCCTGCAGTTCGAGCAGCGGCATCTCGTCCGGCGCCCGAATGCGGGCCCACCAGATCGCATCCGGGTCGAGGTCTCGATCGGCTGCGGGTGTCTCCTCCCCGCGTGGCCGGCTGAGGGCGAGCGAGGCCACGCTGACCGGGCTCGTGGCCCAGCGCGGGCGGCCCAGCACCGGCACCCGCGGCGATGCGACCCAGCTCCGCAGCGCCGGCCGCTCGCGGGCCACGATCGCATAGGCCTTGAGAAACACCGCGGCCCAGCCGATGCGCGTGGCACATCGCCGCCGTGCTTCCTCCACGGCACCCAGCTGCATGACACGATCGACCGGAAAGATCGGGACGCGCCGCGAGAGCCGCACGATGTCGCACACGAGCAGCCGCTGGGCATCGAGCCGCCGGGTCGAAATCGTCAACGGTTCACGGACCATGGGTGCGGATCGTACCGCCGAACGTGCCCCGCGTTCCAGACACGTTTTCGCTACACTCTCGGGCGATGCGTCTCGACCCATCCACCACGCTCGTCGCGTTCGTCGACATCCAGGAGCGGCTGATCACCGCCGTGCCGGCCGCGCAGGGCGTTCTCACGCGGGCCATCCGCCTGGCCCGGGCCGCCCGGCTGCTCGACGCGACCGCCGTGCTCACGGAGCAGTATCCCAAGGGGCTCGGCCCCACGCCGCCGGATCTTGCGAGCCTCCTGCCGCCGGCCCACACGAAGACGGCCTTCAGTTGCTGCGGCTGCGACGCCTTCGCCGCGCTCGTCGACGCCCCGCCCCGCACCGTCGATGCAGTGGTCCTCTGCGGCCTCGAGACGCACGTCTGCATCGCGCAGACGGCGCTCGACCTCCTCGCCTGTGGTCAACGCGTCTTCATCGCCGCCGACGCCGTCGCCTCACGACACACGATCGACCACGAGATCGCCCTGCGGCGCCTCGAATCCGCCGGCGCCGTGCTCACGACGACCGAAGCGATCCTCTTCGAATGGCTCCGCGAAGCCGCGCACCCGCAGTTCAAGGCTGTCCAGAAGCTCGTACTCGAGTGACACGAAGGCACGGGCACCTCGAGGGATCAACGCCGGCGAGGGGCTGCCCCGTGGGGACAGAGTTCCAGCTCTGTCGTTCGACAGGCCTGGAGGCCTGTCGCTACTTCCCGACAGGCCTGGAGGCCTGTCGCTACAGCGCTCGGAACGTTCGGCGGAGTCGGTCGGTGGGCACGCGCAGACGAAGGGAGTCGTTGAGGACTCTTTGACGCCAAGCATGGAAGGCCGGGTCAGCACCGGCCGACGGAGGTCGGCCAAGGAACGGACGGCAGGATGCCGTGCCGTTCCGTGAAGCATCCCTCGAGCATGCCTCCCTTCGGCTCCGAATGCGGGCATTTATCTGCCTGCCCTTCCGTCCGGTAACGAATGGCAAGCGGGACGCTTGCCCCACGCTGAGTACGGTGCAGCACCGAGCCGGAATGATCGCTACTCCGAGCCACCGTACGTCGTCAGATCGACGCCGGCGTCGGGCAGCGGCTGGCCGACGAGTTTGCGCAGGGCGGCTGCCTTGAGGGCCGCCGATGGCTCGCCCTCGCGCTCGTGGCCCGGAGCCGAGCCGAAGCGGATCGTCTTTCCTTCGGGGCCGATCAGGTCCCAGCGACGCACGCCCGCCTCGACGACGGGTTTGCATTCCACGAGCCCGAGGGCTTGCCAGTCGGGGCCGATCACCGAAGCGACGGCAGCGCCCTCTTCGACCACGACGTCGCCCCAGCGTGATCCTTCGGGGCCTTGCGGGCTCGATTCGATGCCCGTGAGCCGTGGATACTCGGCCGCCGTCTCGGGGCTGAAGTCGGTGCTCGGCAGCACGAAAGCCTCCGTGTCGACGGCGAGCAGGCCGCCCTTCACGGCCACCACGGCGGCCGGCTCACGACAGACGATTTCGACCACTGCCGCCGGCGGATGGGCGAGGCGTACTTCGATCACCCGTTTCACCCACGGGTGCGTGTCGAACGCCCGCGCGAGGCGGTTGGCCAGTTCCGGATCGGTGAGCGGGAGGCCGCGGTCGAGACTCGCCGCCTTGATCGCCTCCGACTTGATGTCGGCACGCACCCAGGGCGCCACGCCGCGAACCTCGATCCGGGCCGGCTCGAGAAGGTTGTCGCCTGCCCAGCCGACGGCGTCACCGTAGCGCCACCACAGCCAGCCGATGCCGACCGCCGCCGCCAGCACCATGGCCAATGCGCCGAGCCCCGCACGCCTTCGGCCGAGAAACGCGCCGACCGTGGAACCATTCGGCGTGGGCTCGACGACGGGCTTGCGGCGCTGGGGGACGTTCATGGCCCGCCCTTCACCACATCTCGATCTGGGGCGTGAGCTCGACACCGAGCCGCTCCCGCACCCGTGCCCGCACCGCCTCCACGAGGCCGCGCACGTCGTCGCTCGAACAGCCCGGATGGGCCACCACGTAGTTCGCGTGGGCGGCATACACGGTCGCGTTGCCCACCCGCAGGTCGCGGGCTCCGGACTGCGCGACGAGTGATTCTGCCGTCGTGCCGAGAGGATCCTTGAACATCATCGCCACGCTGCGCGTGCCCGACGGTTGTTCCGAACGCTCCACGATCCATTCCTTCTGCATCCGCTTCGTCAACTGGGCGGGGCTCTCCTCGTCGAGTTCGAGCCGGCAGCCGATCACGATGCCGTCGTCGAGATTGCTCCAGCGCGACCGAAACGCCAGCCGTGCGCCGCTCCGCTCCTCGACGTCTCCGCTCGGCAGCATGATCCGCACCGCCCGCACGCGGCCGCCGATGTCGCCACCATGCCCCTCCGCGTTGCCCACGAGTGCGCCGCCCACGGTGCCAGGCACGCCCACGAGCGTCTCCAGGCCCGACAGTCCGGCCTGCACGGCGGCCGCCACGAGGTGCACGAGCTTGGCGCCGGCCCCGGCGACGATTGCGGGCCGCTGCACCTCGATCGCGGAGAAGGCGGGCGCCGAGAGCCGCACCACCATCCCCGGAAAACCCGAGGCGGGTACGAGGATGTTCGAGCCTCCGCCGATCACCCGGAGTGGAATGCCTCGTTCCCGGCAGCGGATCACGAGTCGGCCGAGCGCATCCACGTCGACAGGCTCACAGAAGAACGCGGCGGCGCCGCCGATGCCGAGCCACGTGTGGTGCGCGAGGGGCTCGTGGCACGACACGGCGATCGCCAGGTCGTCGAAGGGCGTCTCGGACACGGTGGGCTTGGAGCCTGACGTCATACAGTCGAAATCCTCGGTCGCGGAGCGATCATTCTGCCCCACGTCTCGTCGACGCGCCTATTCCGCCACCCGTCACGCGGCCCGCCGGCCCCACGTGGGCGGGTGCGCCACCTGCAGCCAGCCGTCGACCAGCGTCGCGAGCATGCCGGCCGCAGCCGGATCGCCCGGGTCCCCGGGGATTCCGCCGCCCGCCGGAGGCCGGCCGAGCACGAGCACGCAGTCGCCCGCACCGGCGTTCGACAAGAGCCGGTCGAGCCGTGCATACGCGGCCACGGCCATGCCGTCGGCATCCTCGTCGAGCACGGTCGCGGGCACGACGAGCGTCTCGTCGCACCACCGGGCTGCACGCGACATGAACCGTGGCGTGGGGTCGATGATCGCGGCCAGCGGCTCCTCGGCCACGAGCATCAGCCTGCCGGGCGTGAGCCGCCGCAGGCTCGACAACGTGCGGGCGAGAGCGTGGCCGGTGGTCGCGTGATCGACGAACACGGCGGCGTCCTGGCCGCGGTCGATCCGCTCGAGCCGCCCCGGCACACCGCCGGCCGCCTCGATGCCGCGGCAGATGCGTTCGAGCGGCACGCGGTGCCGCAGGCCGATGGCGGTCGCCAGCAGCGCGTCGCGCACGAACGAGGCCGTGGGCGGCGCGACCGACATCGCGGCGGTATGACCGGCCGCCATCACGAGTGCGGTCTGGCCATGGAGCGAACGTTCCACCGGCACGGCGGTCACGTCGGCCGACGCACGAAGCGCCACGGACATCGTCGCGCCGCCATGGCGCCGGGCGAGCCGGCGCAGCCTGGGATCGTCGGCATCGAACACGAGGCAGCCGTCGGGCGCGATGCTGTCGAGCATGCGGCCCGTGATCTCCTCGTAGGCGGCCTTCGTGCCATGCGCATCGAGATGCGCCGGCGCCAGGTTCGTGATCACGACGGTGCCACAGACGATTCCGGCCAGCGCCCGGTCGGCCAGCATGCGGCTCGACACCTCGACGACGGCGTGGGTGCACCCGGAGACGACGAGTCGGCGCAGCCAGCAGGCGAGCACCTCCGGTCGGTCGAGATCGGCCAGCTCGGGTAGTGAGCTCTCAGCATCGAGGCAGCCCAGATCGGACAGCACGCCGACCCGCAACCCGGCTTCGGCAAGCACCGACGCCGCCAGCCAGGCCGTCGTCGTCTTGCCGCTCGTGCCGGCGACGGCCACGACGGTCAAAACGCGTGCCGGATCGCCGGCACATGCATGGGCAAGCCGCGCGAAAGCCCAGGCCGTATCGGGCACGATGCACAGCGGCACGCCATGGGTGGGCACGATCCGCTCCGCCACCACGGCCACGGCGCCACGGGCGACAGCCCGGTCGATGGCTTCATGCCCGTCACCGTCGCCCGTGAGCCGGGCGACGAACACGTCGCCGGGACGACACTGATCGGCAGTTCCCGAGCACCGGAACGCGACGATGTCGTCGCAGCCCACGAACCGGGCCCCGGGCAGCACCGCGGCGAGCGACACCCCCGCCGTGCCCGCACCGCTCCCCATCGCCTTCGCATCGAACATGACGGCCTCCTGCCGAATCGCGATCCACGCCCACGGTCATCCATGACCACGGAACGAGGCGAATTGTGCGCCGCATCAAAACCCGGTCAATCTGCATTTCGTGGCGTTTTTGCCACTTTCGGAGGTCAACCCCAAAATCTCTCCACCTGGCTTTCCCAGACTGCGGCCCCATGCCTCGCCGTGAGACAGCTGTCCCGCCTGCCCTGCCCTGCCCATTGGCCTGAAACTCGATAACGAGCCGCATTCGGAGTCGGTCCTTGCGCTGTAGCGACAGGCCTCCAGGCCTGTCGGATGGACAGAGCTGGAGCTCTGTCCCCACGGGGGAGGTGAGGGGCTGCCCGTCGCTCCGTGAGCCGGCGTATGAAGGCAAGCGAAGCCATGGATGGAGCAGCGCAGCCGGAGTCGAGTGAGCGAAGGGCTGGAGGCCCGCAGCGAACGTCCGGCGACGGAGCACGGGCGGCCCCGAGCCGGATGGGGCAAGTCATGCTCGTTGTCTTCAAACGAAAGACACCCGGGGCCGTCAGCGCGGCGACAGGCTTTCCAGGTGGGCGCGGAGGGCGGCGTTGCACTGGACGGCGCCGCCGTCGAGGTGCGTGAGGCGGGCAGAGAGCGGGGCGGTCTTCGCGTCGTGGCGGAGGTCGGCGAGGTAGTCCTGGAGAATCTTTTTGCGCTCGGGCGACGAGTGCAGCAGCCAGTGCACCCACAGCCACGACTCGGCGTAGTGGTCCTGCGAGAGTTCGCCCGCCGACTGGAGCGACTCGAGCCGTTCGATGTCGATCCGCCAGGTGCCCTCGAGGAGCCGGCCGGCGAGATGGGCGATGTGTTCGGCGTGTCGCCCCTGCTCACCGCGGGGAAGCTCGAAGTATTCGGCGATTCCTTCATCGAGCCAGAGCGGCACACCGGGCACGACCGCGTGCACGTAGCCGTGCGTCGTCTCGTGCCGCAGGTCCTCGGCGATCCGATCCTGCCACGGGGCGAAGACGGCGAGCCTCGTGTCGGTCTCGATGAAGAAGGCACGCCGCACCGGAAAGCCCGGAAAGTACCGGCTCGCGAAGGCGTCGTAGCGTTCCTGGTTCTCGAACAGGTAGAGGTGCACGGGCTCGTCGGATATCGGCAAGCCGAGCCGCTGGCTCACGTCGGTTCGCAGCGTTTCGAGGTCACGCACCAGCCGATGCTGCTCGGCGAGCGGAAAGTCGGCGTGGATCACGAGTTGCCCCGCCACCACTTCCGAACGCCGCGGCAGTTCGGTCGCGTCGGACCAGCCCGTGGTGGCGGCCGCACGTGCGAGCGACGTATTGGCGATGCGGGATGGAGTGAGCACCGCGATCTGGGCGCAGCCGGCTCCGAAGCCGGCGCAGATGGCGAGATGGGCGAACGTGCGGCGGTACCGGAGTGTGTACATCGGGGGGGGGAGGCTAGCGGCGCCGCTGAGCGACACCAAGGCCAGTCGCGGCCCGGCTTTCGCGGGTCAATCGCTCCAGGCGGCGGAGCGTGCCCTCCAGGGCCTCGAGCGTGAGCGGCCGTCCCACCACCGCGCTGGCCCCCGCTCGCAGGGCCGCCTGGGTCGAGTCGCCACGGGGGAACGACTCCAGCAGGACGATCCCCGCACCGGGACGATTGGCAGCCACCATCCGCAGCCACGCGAGGTCGTCGAGCCCGATCGCCACCACGTCCCACACGATCAACGGCGACACCGAATCGAGCGGCGGTCGTCCGCACGTCGTCCCCGCCACGCGGCGCCCGGCCAGCGCGAGCAGGTCGGCCAAGCCCTCGAGATCGGCTCCCCGGCCGCCGGCGAGCCACACGGGTGCCCGGAGATCGCCACGCTCGACCGTCATCACAGAGTCGAGGGCGCCGAGCAGCCGGTCCTCGCGCCGGGCGGTGGCGGGCGCCGCCAAGGCCCCTGCACGCCCCGCGGCCAGTTCCGCCAGCCAACACTCGAGCCGACCGGGCAGTTCGTGCCAGGCCACCTCCTCGATGCCACCAATCACCGGCCCGCTGCGTCGGCGCCCCTCTCCGAGACTCGCCATCACTCCCAGGAGCGTCGCCAACGGCCACCGTCGCGTGGCCTCCACCACCGCGTCGAGCGGCCAGCGCCCGGGTCGATCAGCCGCCAGGAACACGACCCCGGGCCGCCGCCCGGCGGCAGCTTCCCACGCGACCGCGTCGGCAACCGTCCGACACTCCACCAGCTCCAGTCGGCCGCGCAGGCAGTCGAGCACGAAGCCCAACTCCGCCCCGGACGCAGGCCCGAGCCACAGCCCGCATGGCCGCCCGGAGTCGCGCGACGGTCCCGGCGGTGTCGGCGCGGTTGGCATGCCTTGATTACAGCAGTTCGCTCGCAAGATCGGCAAGCGCCGAACGCTCACCTTTTTCCAACGTCACATGGGCATAGAGCGGCTGCCCCATCATCCGGTGGATGACGTACGAGAGGCCGTTGGAGAGCGCGTCGAGGTAGGGCTGGTCGATCTGGCAGACGTCGCCGGTGAATACGATCTTCGTCCCCTCGCCGGCCCGGGTGATGATCGTCTTGATCTCGTGGGGCGTGAGATTCTGCGCCTCGTCGACGATGAAGAAAATCCGCTGCAGGCTGCGACCGCGGATGTAGGCCAGCGGCGTGATCTGGAGCTTCTCCGACTCGCGCATCTCGACCACACGCTGGGCCGCCTGGGTGTTCTCACCGCACTGGTGGCGGATGACGGTGAGGTTGTCGTAGAGCGGCTGCATGTAGGGGTCGAGCTTCTCGCCCACGTCTCCCGGCAGGAATCCGAGGTCGCGGTTGGACAGCGGCACGACGGGCCTCGCCAGGAGGATCTGGCGGTATTTCTGCCGGCTCTCGAGCGCGGCGGCGAGCGCGAGCAGGGTCTTGCCGGTGCCGGCGGTGCCGGCGATCGTGACGAGCTTGATGTCGTCGTCGAGCAGGGCCCGCAGGGCGAACGACTGCTCGGCGTTGCGCGGCGCGATGCCGTAGCAGGTCTGCTTCTCGACGCGCGTGAAGGCCCGTGGGCCTGGCCGATACGTGGCGAGCGCCGACTTGCTGCCGTTCCGGAGGATGAAGTTCTCGTTGGCCAGCGGCTGCGAGACGTGTGCGAACTCGCCGGCCGGCACCGCCCCCTCGGCATAGAAGCGGTCGATCGTTTCCGATTCGATGCCCTCCACCACGCGCTTGCCCGTGTAGAGCTTGTCGAAACTCTCCACCTTGTCGGAGGTGTAGTCCTGCGCCTTGAGCCCCAGCGACTTCGCCTTCATCCGCAGGTTCGTGTCCTTCGAGACCAGGATCACGGGCCGATCGGCATGCTCGTGTTTGAGCCTGAGCGCGAGGCCGAGGATCCGATGATCGGGCGTGTCCTGCAGAAACGATTCACCGAGACGGTCGTCACGGCCGCCGCCGAGAATCACGCGGATCGAGCCGAGCCCCGGCCCCAGCGGGCTCCCCTGCTCCGAGAGCACGTCGCCGGTGAGCGCGTCGAGCCGGCGCAGGAACTCACGGGCCTGGAAGTTCAGATCCTCGTTGCCGCGCTTGAACTGGTCGAGCTCCTCGAGCACGGTGATCGGGATCGCGACGTCGTTTTCCTCGAAATTGCGGATGCATCCGGAATCGTGCAGGATCACGTTCGTGTCGAGCACGAACAGCTTCGGCCGGGCATCCCTCATGGCACCTCCAAAGGCTCGCGGATGGGAGCGATCGGTCGAGATCGTAGCGATCCTGCCGTCGCAGGGGGATGCCGCTTTTCGGCGGCGACCGCGATTGTGAGCGTGCCATGTGGGACGACCGTCCGGGTTGCCACGCCAGGCGAGACGCTTGCCCCACGCCGCCTCACGGCTTCCGGAAGATCGTGCCGTGCTCGACGGTCTCGAAGCCGAGTTTCGTGAACAGGCTGATCGCCGGCGTGTTCGCAGCCGAGGCGTGCGTCTCGACGAGTGCCACGCCCTCCTGCGAAAGATCGTGCAGCGCCTCGGCGACGAGATAGTGGGCGAGCCCCTGCCGGCGCCGCGGCCCTTCGATCTCCACGTCGAGCAGCCCCGCGGCCTGCACGCCCCACGTACCCGCCAGCGGCTGCATGTCCCAGAACGACGCGCTGCCGAGCCGCTCGTCCGCCTGGTTGAGCAACTCGTAGCGCCGCAGCGCGATGCCCGTGGTCGTGGCGGCCTCCCACCACGTGCGACGGGTGGGCTCGTCGATCGCCCGCAGCACCGTGTTCCGTCGGATCGCCAGCTGCAGCCGATTGACCGGTGCGCGGAACCCCTGGAGGTTCCGGCGCAGCACCGCGACCCGGTCGGCCGTCTCGTAGCCCGCGCGTTCGAACATTCGGCGCATCGCCGTGGATGAATCGAGAATGCCGGGCAGATCGGATCCGCCGTAGAGCCCGAGGTAGAAACTGCGCAGTTCCGCGGAGCCACCGCCGAGGATCGTGCGGGCGCCGCGGCGGCGCAGGTAGGCCTCGCAGCCGCGGAGCAATTCGTCTCCGATCTGCTCCTGGAGCGGATGCGGCACGACGGCCGCGAGCAGCGTCGTGCCCACCAGCGTGTCGACGGAGGAGCGGTCTTTCGTGGGCCCGAACGCCGCATGCGCGAACCCGACCACTCGGTCGTCGTCGGCCGCGACGATCAGGCCCTCGCGGTCGAAGTAGGGCTTCGAGAACACGCTTGCCTCGAGCAGGGCCGCGGTCATCGGCTGCATCGCCGCCGGACCGAGGTCGGCCGACCGCCACACGTCGGCCAGCCGGGGTGGATCGGCGTTGCGGAAGCAGCGGATCTCGATCATGCCTGTGCCGCCTTCGCCCCGTCCGACCCCACGGCGAACCTCACGAACACGTCGCCGTCGCGCTCCTCCGCGTCGTGCACCTCCTGCCGAACCGTCGGTGAAATTCGGTGCGCCCCGGTCGTCACGTCGAACTGCCACCCGTGCCACGGACAGGTGAGCACCGTGCCGCACAGCCGGCCGGTGCCGAGTGGGCCGCCCTGATGGGGGCACAGGCCGTCGATCGCATGCCACGCGCCTGCCACGTTCGCCAGCGCGACGATCCGCCCCTCGACCACGCGCTCGATACTCATGCCGGGAGGGCACTCTGAAGCCGAGGCGATTCGGAACCAGTGGGGCTGGTCGGGCCGGTTGGTCATGGGCGGGCACCGCAGGGCTCCGCCGAGACGATCGTCACGCGGCGGAGCGCGTCACTGTAGCCTGTGCCGGCTGTCCCCGCCATCGGCGGTGCACCCACCAGTACTGCGGCGGGGCCCGGCGGATCGCCTGCTCGAGCAGGGCCGTGTACCACTGCGACACTGCCTTGAGGTCGGCGGTTTCGCCCCCACCAGCGGCAGGGTCGGCCGTGCCCTCGAGTCGGAGGTCGTAGTCGAAGAGCCGGCTGCCCCGACGCGTCGCCGAGCAGACGATGATCGGTGCCTGCGACGAGAGTGCGAACACGCCGATCGCCTTGTGCACGCTGGCCGGCCGGCCGAAGAAATCCACCCAACAGCCGCGCGGGCCGGCCGCCTGATCACCGAGCAGTCCGAGGGCGCCGTTCTCAGCGAGCACGACGGCCACGTCGGGACTGCTCCCCTTCTTCGGCAGGATGCGCTGCCCGCGCGATTCGCGGAACGCCGTCACGAAGTCGTCGAGCAGCGGATTGTCGAGCTCTCGCGCCACCGAAAAGATTCGCAGTCCGAACACCCCGAAGAGATACGCGGCGAGCTCGAAGTTGCCGAAGTGGCCGGAAAGAATCACCTTCGGCCGATCGAGCCACAGCGTGCGCACCATCTCCTCCATCCCGTGGATGCGCAGGTGCTTGCGCCACGTCGTCTTGTTGATCACCCGCGGTGCATGGGCGATCTCGATCACCATGAGCAGCAGGTGCTCCCACATGCCGCGGGCAACTTCGCGACACTGCTGCCCTGACCAGTCGGGAAACGCGATCCGCAGGTTGTCGCGGACGACCCGCCGCCGGATCTTCACGCGATTGGCGAGAAAGTCGGCCCAGTTGCGGGCGAACCGCTCGCAGGACGACCGCGGCAGCGCCTGGATGACGCAGATCGCGATCCGCACCGCCGCGTAGGCGACGGCGTCGACGACTCGGGTGGCAAGCGGCCGCGACGGCCGAGAGGTGGCATCCATGCGAGATGGGATTGTGCCGAACCTGTCGCCTCGCTGCCAGATCGATATTCACCGTGTCATGTGGGGACAGAGCTCCAGCTCTGTCCGTTCGACACCCGTAGGGACAGCGCTCCAGCTCTGTCCGTTCGACACCCGTAGGGACAGAGCTCCAGCTCTGTCCGTTCGATACCCGTAGGGACAGAGCTCCAGCTCTGTCCGTTCGACACCCGTAGGGACAGAGCTCCAGCTCTGTCCGTT
>JBAXUY010000058.1:0-17819 GCA_037129475.1 Planctomycetia bacterium
TTCGTGCGCGCCGGCGCGCCAGTTCGTGCGCGCCGGTGTCGATTCGTGCGCGCCAGTCCCGATTCGGCATTTTGCCCGTGGGAGCGGCGTTGACGGATCCCGAAAAACCGCTGGAATGCGGTCGGTGAGGTGTTTCGTTCTCACGCCGTTCCGTTTTCCAATGCGTTGCCAATCCCGCCATGGAACTTCGCTCATGAAGCCTCTCGCGTTTTCGACCACGGTCCAGGCCCGCGGCGTCTTTGCCGTCGGCGTCGCTGCCCTGATTGCTTCGCTGTCCGCACCCGCCTCTGCGACCCTGATCGCCATGGATGATTTCAGTGGATATACCCAGGCTCCAACGTCGCTCAATGGTCAGGCGGGAGTGCCTGTTCCCCTCGGATTCACCGGGACGTGGACGACGCCAGCATCCACGACGGTCGTGGGCGGCGTCTTGACGACGGCCGCGGGTGACACCGGCCGCTCATACCGCCCCTTCGCCACCTCTGTGACCTCTGCTACGGGCACGCTGTCGATCAGTTTCGTCGCCCACATTCCCTCTGCTTTTGGCGGCATCGAGTTAGCGCCGACTGCGAACGATGACACAAACTCGATTCGTATCGTCACGAGCGGCGGGAACATCGTTCTCCAAGGCAAGAATGGGGGCTCCGAGCAGAACTACGTTCTCCACTCCATCGACGGGCTGTCTCACACGTACTCCATCGACCTTGATCCGGCCACCCAGTCGGGGCAGGCTCGATCCGATACGGCGAACTGGGTGCCATTCGCGTTTACGAATGTCGGCGGCTTCGCGCTGAAGTATCTCAGCGTGGCTGACTTCTCCGGTTCATCGCTGACGCTCGATACCATCGCAATCAGTGACGCCGTCGCGGTTCCGGAGCCCTCGACATACGCCATGGCCTTGGCCGGGCTGGCCTGCGGTGGCTACTCGGTCTTCCGCCGTCGCAAGCGGGCCTGACGCAACCCGGCCAACGTGACCTCCGGGCGGGGAGTATCTGCCTGCTCGAGGACACCCTTGGGCAAAGGGCACCTGACGACGGTTATCGGCAGCGACGAGGTGCTGACGGTCGCCGTGCGCATTCCGGATGACGAGCCCGCTGCCTCGCCGCACCGAAACCTGGCAATGTCGTCGGCCGGGTCGCGCACGGGCTTCAGGGGGCGGGCGTCGCGGCGGGCCACTGGAAGTCGGCCCGCACGTCGAGCATCGTCTTGTCGAAGTTGTCGACCCTGATCAGCCCGTAGCGCGGCATCTCCAGGTCGTAGATCACCCAGATCGTGAGCGACACCACGCCGGCGAATACGACCACGTGCAGCCGGTTGAAGGTGCCCTGGCAGCCCATGTCGTGGCCGGCGAGCAGGGCGGAGAGGATGCCGACCGCCAAGAGGAGCACGAGGATGGCCGTCGGCGTGTGCGCGTCGAAGGCGGCCTGGTGACGGGTGCCGGCCGAGCTGAACCAGAAGGCGACGAGCAGGCCGAGGAGGCCGAGCACGGCCGCATCGATGGCGCTCGTGCCCACCGTCGCCTCGGCATCCAGCCGTTGCCGTCGGGCCACGGCCAGACGGTGCCCCGCCACCGCCGCCACGATCATGCCGCCGCACAGGCCCAGCGGCATCAGGAGCAGGAGCAGGTTCACGCTGTTCACGCTGTTCATGCCGTTCATGCCGTTGGTGCCGCATTCCTCGCAGCTCGATCTGCGGCGGGGGGCGCCGTTGACGGAAACGCCGCAGGCACTGTTCGGTGCGGGTTGAGTATCGCACAGCGGCGGTATCCGCGTCACTCGATCAAGCCGTCCACAGCGGTGCGAGCCTCGACCGACGAATGCGGGCGTCATGCGTGGCGAGAGGGAGGCCCGCCACCTTCGCTGTCGCCACGATCAGCCGATCGGCCGGATCCTGATGAAATGTGGACGGCAGCCGCGTCATTTCCGCGACCACTGCAGGGGCGATGGGAAGAACCTCTACGGTCGCGGGCGCGGCCGCAATCCGCAGCCATGCCTCCAAGTCGTCGTCCAGCCGCAGCCGCCCCACCTGCACGAGCAGGGCCACCTCCCACAGACTGATGTCGCAGATCACGGGCCGACGGTGGCTCGGCATGTCGTCCAAGGCCTTGCGCTCCCGCATCGAGAGGCGAGCATCCCCGATCATCCACCAGACCCAGATGTGCGTATCGAGGAGCGGCGGCTTCATCATCGCAGCGCTTCGATGTCGCCCTCGTCGATGACGCTGGCGAAGGGATCGCCCTGAAACTCACCCCTTCCGCGAAGTACGACCCACGGTTTCTCGTCACGGGCGGGAACGACCCGGGCCACCGGCCGGCCCCGCTTGAGGATGACGAGTTCCTCCCCGGTGCGACTGACTTGGTCGAGAAGTCGGAGGCATCGGGCCTTGAAATCGGCGGCGTTGATCTTCATACGACTACTGTACATGACCAGTGTACGAAATGTCGAGGCGGTGGTCTCCGTGTGCGCCCATGCAGAACACGCCCCCCCCCCACCACACTCGGCCCGAGGGCCGGCTGTTGCCTTTTCCCGGCGAATGGGGCCTTTTTCTCGGGAACGGTTGCGAAAATCGGCCCGCTGCGGTTCTCGTAATGCCGAACCAGTTGCCGCCCACAGCCCCGCCGAGGACCCCCCCATGATTCGTGCCGTGACACCGTCGCTCGACGCGATCCGCGAGAAGGTGGAGGCCGGGGAGCGGCTCGATGCTGCCGAGGCGGAGTCGCTGTGGGACGAGCGGATCGACCTCCACGAACTCGGCGAACTTGCCAATCTCGTCCGCGAGCGGAAAAACGGCAACGTCGGCTATTACAACATCAACACGCATCTGAATCCCACGAACGTGTGCGTCTACCGCTGCACGTTCTGCGCCTTCCGGGCCGACCTGCGCGACAAGCGCGGCTACGTGATGAGCGACGAGCAGTTCCTGGCCCGCGGCGGCGAGGCGGTGGAATCGGGCTCGACCGAGATGCACATCGTCGGCGGCCTCCACCACCAGAAAGACTACGACTGGTATCTGAGCGTCATCCGCCTCCTGCACGACGCCTACCCCACGCTCCACCTGAAGGCCTGGACGCCGGTCGAGATCAATTGGTTCTGCCACCTCACGAAGCGCTCGATCCGCGACATCCTCGTGGAGATGAAAGACGCCGGCTTGGGCAGCCTGCCCGGCGGCGGCGCCGAGATCTTCCACCCGGAGGTCCGCGACAAGATCTGCGAACACAAGGCCGACACGAAGGAGTGGTTCGCCGTGCACCGCACCGCCCACGAGCTGGGCCTCCGGAGCAACGCCACGATGCTCTACGGGCACATCGAGAACGCCTTCCACCGCACCGACCATCTCCTGCGGCTCCGCGAACTGCAGGACCAGACTGGTGGCTTCCAGACATTCATCCCGCTCGCCTTCCACCCCGACAACACGCGGCTCTCCCACATCGCGAAGCCGACGCCGGCGATGGACCTGCGCACGATGGCGGTCGCGCGGCTCGTGCTCGACAACTTCGATCACATGAAGGCCTACTGGATCATGCTCGGGATCGGCACGGCCCAGGCGGCGCTCGCCTACGGTGCCGACGACATCGACGGCACGGTGCGGCACGAACTCATCTACCACGATGCCGGGGCCACCACGCCCGAGGTGCTCTCCGTGGAGCACATCCAGCGGCTGATCCGCGAAGCGGGTCGCGAGCCGGTGGAACGCGACACGCTCTACCACCGCGTGGAGCGCGACGGCACGTCATGGCGTTCGGCCGAGCTGCTCACGGCCCGCTGACGTCGACGCCACTGCGGCCAAGATTCGGATGCTCAAAGCCCGCCGGCTCGGAGAGCGCATCCATGGCCGGTGAAGGCGTCCTGGCGACGCTACGGGCGGGGCGGACCATCGACAGTGACGGAATACGGCGTACCGGTGCCGCGTTCATTTCGGACCGGCGGCCGCGGACTTTGTCTCGAGGGAGACGTCGAACGTGTTGTGGCCCGGGCGGAGGACCACGGTCGCCCTGTTGCCCTCGAGGTTTTCGGGGAGCGGCTGCGGTTCAGGGCCGTACGACTCGTTCTTCACGCCTTGAACTGAAACCCGTTTTTCACCGGGCATCAGGGCGGGGATGCCATATCGTCCGTCGATGACCGCCACGCTCGCGGCTTTGCGGTAGTTGCCGTCGGTCGGCAGGAATTGGATCGCCCCCTTGCGGAGCGGCTGGCCTTCGAACGTCACGGTCCCTTCCACCGACGCCTTCGGTTCGCGACATCCGGCAAGCACGAGCGCCGTGGCGAGTAGCGCTCCGATCAGACTCCCGGGCGCGATCGTGGCATGCCCGGCCGGCACACCGGCGGGTGTGGCATCAGTACCCATCGGGAATGGCCTGGCCGTCGTTGCGGCTGTGCAGGAAAAACCAAACTTTCTGCTGGACACCATCGGTGATGAACCGAACGCTGCCGTCACAGAAGCCCGCCGTCACGCCGTTCGGGTGACGGCTTTTCGCCCCGAGCGTGGTGTTGAATGGCCATACGGAGTTGTTGCATCCCATCCCGTTCGCCGGATCGTCGACGCACATCCAGGGGTTGTCGGGGCTGAAGCCTCCTGAAGTGCCGATATTCGGCCCGGCGGAACTGTCGCGGCCATGACCGGCTCCGATTCCGGCGCCGGCCAGCCCCATGGCCCACGTGCCGCGAGGGTCGGTGACGCCGCCGCCGATGCGGACCTCATCAAGCATGATGGTCTTGCTCGCCCCGTCCATGCTGCTGAGCTTCGGCAGCGTCATGCCGAAGTTGCATCCGACCGGCCCTCCGCCTGGAAAGCTGCCGCCAAGCCCCGCGGCCGAGATCGTCGGATTTCCGTCACCAAACGTGCTGCTGGACAGACTGACCGCCTTGCCCGTCCCCTCCATGTACTCCCCTGGCCCGGCGTTCGGGACATAATTTCCCCGGGCCCACAAGATGCCGCTCACACCCGAGACGCCCGTCGGGTTGAAGGGTGTGTTCGATCCGATGTCGGAGGGGCACAGATACGTCGGTATCGTGGTCGCGCCGATGCTTCGCCAGTCGCTGTCGCCATTCGTCGGGTATTGGCCGACGCTGGCCGCCACGGTCAATGTCTTTCCCGGAAACTTCGTGTTGTACAGGGCATCCTGTTCGACGTACGGCAGCACCAGGACCAACTGGGGCGGTCCCCAGCCACACGTCTGAAATCGGACCGTCGTCAGGCAGCCGGCGTTGTACCTGGCCAGCCCCGCAGGAGGGAAAGTCTTCTTCGCGTCATGGTAACTGTGCAGCCCGAGAGTCAGCTGCTTCATGTTATTCATGCAGTGCGCGCGGCGGCCGCTCTCACGTGCGGCCTGCACGGCCGGGAGGAGCAGGCCGACCAAGACACCGATGATCGCGATCACGACCAACAGCTCGATCAGGGTAAAACCGCGGCGACATCCCGTGGTGTACATCACGCCACCCCACCTGCACGAATCAAATTATACGACCAGCCGAATGGTCATGCGGCGCGAAGGCGGCGGCGGAGGGCCCACGCCGCGGCGGCCACGCCGATGCCGGCCAGGGCGAGCGCCCCCGGCTCGGGCACGACGATCACGCCCGTGACGGTGAGCGTCACGTTTTGCGGCGTGCCGCCGAGGGACGCTTCGTTCTTCGAGCTGTTGAACGCGAGGTTGTAGACGTTCGTGAATGAGCCGGTCGTGGCGAGCGACATCCAGGCGGAGAACGAGTTCGTGCCGCCCGCCACGAGCGTGGCGAAGGCCGACGTGCCCGTGAGATCGGTGAAGATCGCCCCGGAATTCGTGGGATTCGAGAGCGACGCGAGGAAGAGGTCGGCGGTGAATCCCGCCGTCTGCGTGAGGTTCGAGATGCCGAACGAGACGGCGCTGCTCGTGCCGGAGCTCTGGTTGAATTCACCGAGATTGATCGTCCAGTTCATGCCGTCCGCCGTGCCGCCGTAGGCCAGCTGGGCCGTGGCCGGATCAAGGGCGGTGCCGGTGAGCAGGACGGACAGCGGCGCGATCGATCCAAACTCCGCGGTCACGCTCGACGTGAAACTCCCGTTGATGACACCCGCGGACGCGGCCGAGCCGGAGAGGGCGTAGACGGCCTGCTGGGTCACCTCCGCCCCGGCGAAGGTGGCCGAGCCGCTGGTGAGGGCCAGGCTGAACCCGTTGGTGTTCGTGCCGCTGAAGCCGGCAAGCGAAGCGGTCGCGGTCGAGGCGTAGAGCCCGCTGCTCGAGATCGTGGCCGAGCCCGTGGCGCCGACCGGCCGCAGGAACGTGCCCAGCGACATCGTGCCGCCGGTGATCGTGAACACGCGCTGGTTGACGACTTGCAGGCTACCCGTGGCGGTGGAGAGCGTCGTGATCGCACTGTTGTCGGTGTTCGTGATCGACCAGTTTTGCGTGCCTGCGATGGAGCCGGCGCCGAGCGTGCCGCTCACGGCGAGGCTCGAGCCTCCCGAGACACTGCCTGTCGTGAAGCCGCTCCCCGTCAGGCCCGTCGAGGCCAGACCGAGCGTGAGAGCCGTGGAATTCGCGGGCGAGGAATTCGTGACCGTGCCGCTGACGGCCACGCTCGTGTTCACGAGGGCGCGGGCAGGGGCCGTCATCGTGAACGTGGCGGCTTGATCGGCCTTCCGCTGGGCGTCGATCTCATTGGCGTTCACCGTGCCGTAGCGGAGCACGTACCTGGAATCGAGGCCCGTCACCGAGGCGAACGTGCCGGTGATTGACGAGGCCGAGACGAGCCGATAGAGCCCCGCGGCCGTGCCGCTGCCGGTGAGGTCGAGCCGGGCGTTACTGCCGAGCGTGAGCGACGAGCCGGTGACCAGTTGCACCGATGCCGTCGTGGCGGCCGCCATGGCGAGCGTGCCGCCGGAGCCCGAGAAGACGAGCTGGCTGATCGAATCGGAGAACGAGCCGAGCGTGAGCGTGCCGGTGGTCGTCGCATTGCCGAGCGTGACGGTGGAATTGTTCGGAATGGCATTGTCCACCCCCAGCAGCAGGTTGCTCGCCTGGTTCACGAAGGTCGGTCCGCTGTAGGTGTTCACGGCCGAGAGTGTGACCGTGGACGTGCCGTCCACGAGGAGGTCGCTCGCGTTGGCGGTGGTGCCGCTGATGACGCCGGTGACGTTGAACCGGCCGCCCGTCAGCCGCAGGATGCTGTTGTCCTTGGAAAGGCTGCCCGAGAGGGTCAGCAGGCCGCCGCCGGAGTTCCGGATCGTGCCGGTGCCGCTGCCGGCCGTGACGGTGACGTTCTTCGAGAACGTATCGGCTCCGCCCGTGTAGGTGAGGCCCGCACCGCCGTTGATCGTCACGCCGGAGGTGCTTCCGAGGGCGCTCGTGCCGCCGAAGGAGAGGATGCCGTTGGAGATCGTGGTGGCGCCCGAGAACGTGTTGGTGCCCGTGAGGGCCCAGGTGCCGAGCGCGTCGATCTTCGTGATTCCGCCGGAGCCCGAGATTGGGCCGCTGATGGTGCCGGTGCCACGGCCGCGCACAAAGAGCGTGTTGCCGCCGAGGTCGAAGCCACCGGTGAGCAGGACGGCGTCGGTGGACGCCTGGCTGCCCTTGGGATCGCTCACCGAGATCACGGACGCGGCGGCAAGTTTGAAGGCGTTGGCCTGCGTCGTCGTGCCACCGGCGAAGATGAAGGCGGAAGGATTCGCCGTTTGATTCGTATAGGTGACCTGGCTGCCGCCGCTGAGCGTCACCGTGCCGGTGCCGAGCGCGCCTGCGGCGTTGGCATAGAACTGCCCGTAGTCGCCCGTAGGGGATCCCGTCCATTGGGTGCCGCCCGAGTAGTCGTTGGAGCCGCTCAGGGTGAGCGAGCCGCCCTGGTTGTTTTTGATCAACGCTCCCGTGCCGGAAATCCTGCCGCTGATCGTTGAGCCATACGTGCTGAGGTTGAACGACACGCTCGCCGCGTCGATCTGAACGGCAGAGCTGATATCCACGGTGGCGTTGTAGTTTGTCGCGAAGGTCGGTTGCGTGGCGCCATTGGGGACGAACCGCAGGGTGCCGGCCCCGAAGGACGTGCTGGCCGACCCGGCTGCGCCCGTGTAACTGATCGAGTTCAGCGAGAGCGTGCCGCTTCCGAGCGTCACGGTGGGCGCGACGCCGCCGGAGGCCGTTCCAGAGAGGCTCGTGATCGTCTCGTTCTGGCCGTTGAGATTCCAGGTGCCGGCGGTGAGCGTGACGGTGCCGGTGTCGGCGATCTGGTTCGCGGCAGAGAGCCGGAGCGTGCCGCCCGCGTTCACCTGCACATTGCCGCCGATAGCGTTCACGCCGGCGGTCTTGTTCAGCTGCAAGACCCCCGCGCTGACCGTGGTCAGGCCTGAGGAGGTGTTGGCGGTGCCGCCGGAGAGTGTGAGCGTGCCGGAGGATAGCGTCAGCGATCCGGTGCCCGACATCGTGTTCGACACCGCCCCGCCGTAGTCGTCGGTGCGGCTGAACGTGAGATTGGCGTTGTTGGTGACGGCCCCCGTTCCGAGCGAGCCGGTGGTGCCGCTCGCCCCGATCTGCAGCACGCCCGCGCTGATCGTCGTCGTGCCGAGGTAGCCGCTCGAGCCCGAGAGCGTGAGCGTGCCCGAGCCGAGCTTCGTGAGGCCGCCGGTGTTGGTGCTGTCGAGGGCGGCGGCGAACGGCACCGCCTGGGAATTGGTGTCGATCGAGATGGCACTGCCGCTCGACTTGATCCGGCCGGAGTAGTCCTGCGTGTTGCTGCTCGAAAACTGTAGTGTGCCGCCGCCGAAGGAGATCGTGCCGCCGCCGGCCAGGGCGCTCGACGTGCCCAGTGCGAGCACGCCGCCGTTGAGGCTCGTCGGGCCGGTGTAACCGTTCGAGCCCGAGAGCGTGAGGGTGCCCGAGGCCAGCGTCAGCGACCCCGTGCCCGCGATCGCGTTTGACACGGGGCCGCCATAGTTGTCGGTGCGGCTGAACGTGAGATTGGCGTTGTTGGTGACGGCCCCCGTGCCGAGCGATCCGGTGGTGCCGCCCGATCCGACCTGCAGCACGCCGCCGCCGATGCTCGTGGCACCGTAGGTGTTGTTGCCGGAGAGCGTGACCGTGCCCGTCGTGGTCTTGGAGACGCTGCCGGAGCCGGCGAGAACAGCCGTCGCGGTGCCCGACTGCAGGTCGAAGAGTCCCGCCGTGGTGAGCGTGCCGCTCTGGATCGACCCGCCGGCCAGTCGGGCCGAAGTGAATGTGTAGCCAGAGTTGTTGAGATCGAGCGCGCCACCGGTCACCCGCAGGGCCTGAGCGCCCGCCAGGCTCGTGATCCGCAGGGCGCCGCTGGCCACCTCGACGTCGCCGATGGTGCGAGTCGAGGCCAGGGTCGCGGGTGTGCCCGACACCGTCGTCGTCCCGGAAAACCTGAAGATGCTCGTCGGGTCGATCGTGCCCGAGCCGCTGAGAACGTTGGCGCTCGTCCCACCGGTCGCCAGGAGCACGAGCCCGGGCCCGACGTTCGTGGTGAGCACGGACGTGCCGGATGTGGAGAAATTGAAGCCCGTGGCTTTGAGCGTGCCGGCCGTGCCGGTCAGCGTCCACGTGGTGTTCGTGTTGGCGGGGTTGCTGGTGGGCTGCTTCGTGGGCGCCCAGACAACGTTGGCGGATGAGAAATCGAGCGTGTAGCGGTCGGCATCAATGGCGAAATCGAGGCCACCGTTCGAATCGACGGTCTGGCCATAGTTGGCGGCGATCGGAGTGGATCCGGTCGTGATGTTGGAGGCCAGTTTCAATGGAGCCGCAGCAGTGCCGGTGAGGCTGCCGTCCATCAACTGCAGGCTGCCGACGGAGGCCGTGGTCGAAACGGTCTTCGTTCCACTGCCGCGGATGATCAGCGTGCCGATCGCGGTCGAGCCGGAGAACGTCTGGGTGCCGTAGAGCGATAAACCGATTCTCGTATCGAACGATTGCGGCGCGAACACGATGTTCGTGTTGTTGTTGAATTCAAATACACCGGCTGTCCCCGTCACAGCACCGCCGGTGATCGAAACGTCGCCGTAGAGGCCCAGTCGGCGATCTACTCCGCCGGTGGTGTTGTACGCGAGCGTGCCGCTCGTCATCGTCACTGCGCCATTGATCGTGGCGTTTCCTCCAGTCGCGGTGCCTTGCTTGGTGAGGGGCTCGATCACCAGCGAGCCTCCTGCGATGGTCACGTTGCCGGAGAGAACGCCAACGCCAGACGCATTGGTGCCGGTGGGGTTGAAGGCTCCAAGCGACAACTGGCCACCGGAGTTGATGAGGACGCTGGCCGACAGGGTGCCGCTCGTGGTGGTCGTCCCGGAGACCGGACTGACGAGCAGCTTCGCGAGGCCGCCGTTGGAGGCCCCGAGCGTGATCGTGTTGCTCACGGTCAGGTTTTTCTGCACCTCGAGAAGATTCGTGAAGGCCGACGTCTGCGAGAAGATGATCGATCCGATGGTCGTGATCGACCCGCTGTTGTCGTAGGTCACCGTCCGGTCGGCCGTCGCGTTGCCGAGCGTCGCGGTGTTCCCGGTGCCGGTGACCGTGCCGTTGGGCGTCCAGTTCGTGGTGCCCGACCAAAGCCCGCCCGTCGAGGCAGACGACCACGTGTAGTCCACCGCGAGCGCCGCCGGCGACAGCGAGAAGACGACGAGCGCGGCCGCCGCGGCACGCAGCACGACCTGCGACCGACCGGAAATGTTCGATAACCATCCGCTGAACGAGCTCATGGTTCTGTTCCCACGACTCACCTGACCCAGAGTCTCTTGGAGACTAGGTCGCGGCTCGGGGGCCCGCTATTGTCGATTTCGACAATATGCCTGTTTTTCAGGCCATTTCCGTCCCCGCAGACCTGGCCCGGCGGATCACTTCTTCTCGCGGTAGACCCGGACGTAGTCGACCAGGAACCGCTGCGGGAGGGGGGCGTCGTCCACCGGTCCTCCCCACGTGCCGCCCAGGGCGAGGTTCAGGAGCAGATAGTGCGGCCGGCGGAACGGGTTGTCGGGCCCCATTCCGGCGTCGTCGATCCGGAAGCTGAAATACGGGCGGTCGTCGAAAAAGAACTCCATGTGATCCGGGAACCATTCCACCGCGTAGCGGTGGAATTCGCCGGACGGACGAGACGTCTCGAGCCGGCCGCCCTGCGAAGCATGCCGACCTTCCTTCCAGAAATGCACGGTCGCATGGACGCGGTCCGGCTCCTTCCCCACGAACTCCATGACGTCGATCTCGCCGCATTTCGGCCATTTCACCTGGGGGCGGTTCGCGCCCAAGAGCCAGATGGCGGGCCACACGCCCCGGCCCTCGGGCAGCTTCGCCCGCGTCTCGATCCGGCCGTAGAGGAAGCTCGCCTTCCCTTCCGTGGTGAGGCTGGCCGACGTGTAGTCGGCAAACGGCTGCGTGAATCGCCGCTGCCGCTGTTTCGCACTCGGATCGTAGGCGGGGTTGGGGACGCGTTCCTTGCGGCCCTCGATCACGAGGTGGCCGTTTTCGATCCGCGCGTTTTCCAGACGGCCTGCCGTGTAAAACTGCAGCTCGTCGTTGCGGATGAAGCCGGTTTCCGGCAACCACCTGCTCGCATCGGGCGGGCCGTCGGTGTCGAATTCGTCGGCCCAGGCCAATTCCCACTCGGCCGCTGCAGCCGGAACCGGCGCTGCCGCGATCAGGGCCAGGAGGGCGGCGACGAGTGGCTTCGCATGAGCCCGATCCCGCGATGCACGCCCTCTGCTACTCATCATGAACGCACGAGCCCCTCGACGACGCCCGTGCTGTCGCCGAACGCCGGCACGTCGATGCCCGATCCCGCGAGGATCGTGAGCCAGGCATTGCACAGGGGCGTGCCCTTGGTCACCACGATGTTCTCTCCGAGCCGGAGCCCCGCGCCGCGGCCGGTGACGAGCGTCGGGCAGTTGTCGAGGCTGTGGCCGGTGCGGATGTTGCTGCCGTAGACGACCGTCGTGTGGTCGAAAAGCGTGCTGCCATCCGGCTCGCGCGTCGCCTTGAGCCGATCGATCAGTCCGGCCAGGAGTTCACTCTGGGCCAGATCGCGCCGCTCCGAGGCCTCCTGCTTCTCGCCCGCGTGGCCGTGGTAGTGGCTCATCGTATGAGCCTCCACCTTGATCCCGAGGCTCGCCACCAGCGTGCTCACCGGCTGCCGATACGTGATCACCCGCGTGCTGTCGGTCTCGAGCGCGAGCGTGAGGATCTCGTACATCATCCGGATCTCCTCCACTCCGGCGAGGCCCGGCTTGGGCTCCGCGAGCCGCGGCTGCGGCCGCTCGACCCCGAGCCACTTCGTATCGCGGGCGAGTTTCGCCTCGAGGTCGCGGATGCCGTCGAAGTATTCGCGGAGCTTCTCGCGGTCGGCCTTGCCCAGCCGGCGGCCGAGCTCGCAGGCATTTTCGAGGGCGTCGTCGAGAATGCTCTTCCGCTCGAGGAGCCGCGCCTGCTGCTGCTGCAGCGGCGTCGAGTCGCGGGCGAACAGCTTGTGAAAGGCTTCGACGGGGTTGCGGGGGCCGCCCAGCCGCTTGCCGCGGGAGTCCCAGGAGAGCGACAGTCCGGGCCCGTGCCCCGATCCGCTCGCCGCGTCGCCGCAGTCGAGGCAGAGCGAGTCGAACCGCGTGGCGGCTCCGAGCCGGCTCGCCGCCACCTGATCGACCGACGCCGCGTTGGAGAAGATCTGCCCCGGCTGGCCAAACTCGTTCGCTCCGGTGAGCCAGAACGTGCTGCCGTAGTGGCCGTTGGCCGTATGCCGGTGCCAGAGCCCCTGCACGATCGAGAAGTCAGCCTTGTGCTTTTCCAGGGGCGCGAGGCCCGGCGGCAGCCGATAGTCGCGGCCAGGCTTCTTGGCGTCGGGATACCACGAGTCGTTGGTCACCCCCCAACCGAAGCCCAGGAAGACCAGCCGCTTGGGTCGCGGCTGCTCAGCGGCGGCCGCGAACCGGCGGAACCCGAGCGATTCGAGCACGGGCAGGGCGATGAGCGACGTCGCGGTCTCGAGGAACCGGCGCCGGTCGAGCGGGTGCTTCTTCATGGTGGATCGTCTCCGAGAGATGATGACTCGGCCGGCAGTCACTTCGATCGAAACGCCTCGCTCTGCACGAGCGCATGGATGAACTCGCGGAGGGCGAAGTTCTTCGTTTCGGCACGGCGCATGATCGACTCCACGAGCGGCTCATCGCGGAATCCGCAGGGGCGACCGAGGGCATACTCCACGAGGGCCTTGGCGAAGCTGCGGGCGAAATCCCGTTCCCGCGCCGCCACGGCGTCGCGGAAGCCCTCGAAGCCGGTGAACGATGGGCCGCCGTGGAAGCTGCCCGCCGGCTCGATCGGCCAGGTCTTTTTCAAGGCCTTCATGGCCGGACTGGCCCAGCCATTGGTGTCCACGGGCGTGTAGGTGTCTTCCGTACGCCATTGGCCGACGGCGTCGAAATTCTCGAGTGCGAGGCCCACCGGATCGATCCGACGGTGGCAGCTCGCGCACTGCGGCTCCTCCTGATGGGCGATGAGCCGCTCCTGCGTGGTGAGCGCTTTTCCCGCCAGCCGGGCCACCTGCGGCACGTTCGGCGGCGCCGGCGGGGGCGAATCATCGAGCAGCTTGCGGAGCACCCACACACCGCGTTCCACGGGGCTCGTGTGCTCGCCGTCGCTCCCCATCGCGTGGATCGCGGCCATGCCGAGCAGCCCGCCCCGCGGACTTCCCTGCGGCACCGGCACCCTGCGAAACTCGTCCCCTTCGACGCCGTCGATGCCGTAGTACCCGGCAAGCAGGCCGTTGACGACGACGAAGTCGGCATCGAGCAAGCTGCCCAGCCGGCCGTTCGTCCGCAGGAGATCGGCGAACGTCTCGTAGACCTCGCGGCGGGCGGCCTCCTTCACGGCGTCGTCGAATTGGGGAAACCTGCGGCGGTCGAACTGGAAGAAGTCGAGCCGCTCCATCGACAGCCACTGCGACACGAAGGGCACCACGAACCCGCGCACCCGCGGGTCGTCGAGCAGCCGCGTGCACTCCGCGTCGAGCACGGCCGGATCGACGAGCGCGGCGGTCTGGCCGGCCCGCGTGGCCTTCTGACGCAAGGCCGCGTCCGGGGGCTCGCCCCAGAGCAGGTAGGAGAGCCGGCAGGCCAGTTTCTGCCCGTCGAGCGTGTCATCGCCGTCCTCGCCGCGCCGTTCGGGCTCGGCGCGGTAGAGAAACCGGGGCGAAGCCAGCACCGAGGCGAGCGTCTCCTCGAGGGCTGCGGCGTTCGTGGCTCCAGCCCGCCGGCGGGCCGAGTAGCTCGCCATCAGGCGGTCGAGGTAGCCCGGCGGCGCCGAAACCCGGCGGTAGGCCTCGAGCACGAACCGCCCGAGCGCCGCCTTGATCACCCCGGGTGGCAGCGAGGCCCCGCGGTCGTCGAGCGGAATACCGAGCGCCCGGATGCCCGGCGGCGGCTCCCGATCGGCGTCGGTCAGCCGCTCGACCTCCAGCCAGTCGATCCAGATGGCGAGATCGGGGCCGACACCATTGGCCTTCTGCGCTTCCTTGAACCGGGCCACGGCGACGGGTTCCTGCCCGCTATCCCGCTCCCGCACGAAGAGCGTGCGGGCGCGGGCGTCGTGCTTGGCGAGGACGGTGTAGGGAATCTCGATCACCGCCGGCGCGTCGAGCGTGCCGACGACCTGGTGGGTGCTCGAGGCCGGCACGCCGAGCGGCCAATGCGACTGTCCAAACTCGATGAACCGCCGCTCGGCGGCCGCCTGGGGCGTCGCGCCCGCCCGCACGCGCACGACATAGTCGCCCGGCGGCCAGTCGACCGGAATCTTGATGGTGAAGAAGGTGTTGCTGCGGCTCGAGCGGTGGGCACCCGGCAGCGTCAAATACGCCCCGGTGTCGAGATGCGGCTGTTCGAGATACCGCTTCTCGTAGGCGATGAACTCGGTGTTGATGTTCAATTCCCAGAGCACCTGCTCGCCAAAGTCCTTGGGCCAGCCGAACTGATCGGGCCCGGGCGCCCCGGGAAACTGCTTCCATTGGTGGACGAGTTGCCAGTCGCTCTTGGCCCGCTTCCGCACCTCGGCGAGCGCGGCGGCGTTTTCGGGTCGGTTCGCCGCCTCGAGGACGGCGTCGCACCACTGCTTCGCCCGCCGGTGCTCGTCGAGCCATTTTTCGTGGGTCGTGACGAACCACTTGTGGAGCCGCTCCGTCTCCACCCGCAGCTTCTTCTCGACGCCGGCGGCGGCGTGCCGCAGAAAGCCTTCGCGCACCGCCTCGCGGCCGAGGGCCCGGTATTGGTCGAACTGGTCGCCCGACATGAAGAGATTGCTGCCGGAGGTGTCGAAGCCGCCGGAGCGCGTGTCGGCCGGCAGCTCGTTGACCTCGATCTCCACGCCGAAGAGCTGCCGGAGCGTGTTTTGATATTCGCGGCGGTTGAGCCGGCGGAGGAGCGTGTCGCTGCCTTGTTCGGCCAGGCTTCTCCGGGCGGCCACCATGGCGTGGGAGAGGTCGTCGAGCAGTTCGATCTTCGCGGCCGCTTCGAACTGTTTTGCATCCTTGGGGGGCATCTCGCCCGAATTGAGCGCGTTGAGCACCTTCTGCCACCGCTCGGCCATCTCGACGGTGTCGATCGTCCGCGTCAGCGTATCGATGCGAAACGAGGCCTGAGCGTCGTCCGGTCCGTGACAGTCAAGGCACTGCGCCGCGAGCAGCGGCGGCGTGGCGGCGGCCACCTGCGGCAGCTCGGCCAGGCTCACGGCGGGCGGCATCCGCGTGGCCACCAGGACGGCCACGATGGAGGGCAACCATCTCGAGAAGGTCATTTCGGGCTGTTCGGTGTCGAAGTGGTGTCGATCGCGATGTCGATCTGGTTCCGTCCCGGTTTCACGGTGCGGGTGAGCGGCGACCGGTCGCCGACGTAGTCCCCAGGGAGGCGCAGGCTCTTCAGCGCCTCGGGGATCCGCGGGGTCCCGTCAGGCCCATACTCGCGCGAAGGCTGCAGCATCACGCGGCACTCTCCGGGCATGACGCCCTTCCGGGCCGGCGTAAAGAAGAGTTCGTACCTTCCGTTCGCATCGGTGACACCCGTCGAGGGCGACCCACCGGGCCCCTGCGGCTGGAAGTCGATGCGGATGCCGGCGGGCGCGGTCTTGCCGTCGATCATCAATACACCTTCGGCCGTGGCACCGACGCCGGGCGGGCCGCAGCCGACGACGACCGCCAGGGTGGCGATGGCCCCGAGCCATCGACAGCAATCCGTCCCTGACATGGCTCAAAAGTCCCCGATCGTCAGGCCGTCGGCCCGGGTGCTCAGCCGCTGGTAGACGCCGCGGCTCGAGTTCGTCATCTGGCTCACTGTCGCCGTGATAGTCGCATCGACGGACGCGTCGTACCCCCAGATGGTGTGCGAATTGGAATTGACGGTGTCCGAGACGAACCGCACCGACCCATCCACCAGGGCGAAGTTCGCACCGCCCGGATGGAAGCTGCCGAAGGCAGGCTCGGCCGCGCCGCTGTTGAGTTTGTTGGCCGCGTAGCGGACGCAGTCCGACTGATAGCCTTGACCGCCCCCCCCGACCCAGATGCCGGGCATCCGGTCGGCATCACTCGCGACAGCCGGAAGTCCTCCCGCCTCGCCGATCAGAAAGGTCTTCGAGATGCCGTCGGTGATGTCCTTGAAGTTTACGCCCCTGCTCTTTCGCATGGCGCCTGTCGATGCCCTCATGTTTTGATCCAGGCTGCATGGGCTCCCCGAACTCCCGCACCAGTTTTGCAGATAGCCGCCGTTGGCGGCGTAGTTTGTCTTGCTCGCGGTGTACGTGTTCCACGTGTTCAGCGAGTTGTACTTGGCCTCCGGGGCCAGCACGGCAACGGTGTCGGTGGGACAGATCAGCGGCGGGATCGGAGCCCGCGCGAGTGCGGCCGTGGCGGTGTCCATCCACTGGGGATTCGTCTTGCGCCAGGCGGCTGACTGGTTCATGCACGCGTCGAAGAGCTCATTCCTCTCGATGAACGGAAGGACCAAAAAGATCCAGCTCCAGCCCTCCCGTGCCTGGCGATCGACGCGGCTGTCGGTCGCCGAAGGGGGCAGCACCTTGTTGGCATCGTGGTAGTTGTGCAGTGCGAGGGCCACCTGCTTCATGTTGTTGGTGCACTGCGAGCGGCGGCCGCTCTCCCGGGCCGCCTGCACGGCCGGCAGGAGCAGGCCGACGAGCAGGCCGATGATCGCGATCACGACCAACAGCTCGATCAGGGTAAACGCCGGCTTTCGAAAGCAACGCGTTCGCATGAGCCTGTTCCCGCGGTTCCCTCGCCGATGTCGGCACGCGCGAGGCGGCCGATCCACCCCGAATCCTAGCTCGATCGTACCAGTGAACGGTAGCAATCCGCCCGTGCTCCGACCATTGTCGATTTCGACAACCCCGCGGCAGTTCAGGACCGCGGCTTGGGCACGCCCGCGGCGAGCAGGCCCCGCTCGAAGCCGCGGGCGACGGCCTGGGCAGTGTTGGCGGCGTCGAGCTTCACCTTGATCGCCGTCACGTGGGCGCGGACGGTGCGCTCCGTGATCGCGAGTTGCCGGCCCATCTCGTCGATCGACAGCCCCTCGCGAAGCAACCGCAGCACCTCCAGTTCGCGGGGCGTGAGCGGGCTGTCGCGGTCGCGGGCTGCAAGTTTGCGGGCCACCGTTTCGCCGATCGGTCGCCCGCCGGCATGCACCTCGCGGACTGCCGCCACGAGGTCGCCGTAGCGGACCGACTTCGTGATGTAGCCGCTCGCCCCGGCGTCGAGCGCCGCGATCACGTCGTCCCAATCCTCCGACGACGTCAGCATCAGCAGCCGGGCGGACGGATGGCGGGCCCGCAGCCGGCGCACCGTCTCGATGCCGTCGATCCCCGGCATGCT
>JBAXUY010000059.1:0-17240 GCA_037129475.1 Planctomycetia bacterium
AGCGGGCGGAGGCCCGCCAAGGGACGGTCGGCAGGATGCCGAGCCGTCCCGTGAACGAGCGCAAGGCTTCATCGAACGCGCCAGGCCCGGAGGGCCGGGTACACACCAGCGGGCGGAGGCCCGCCAAGGGACGGTCGGCAGGATGCCGAGCCGTCCCGTGAAGCTAGCACAGGGGTTCCTTCTTTTCCGTGATCACCGGGGTTTGCGTGGCCATCTCGGCGTTCAGCGCCTTGAAGTCCTTCCACTCGGCCGGGAGGTTGTCTTCGTGGAAGATCGCCTCGACCGGGCACTCCGGCACGCACGCCTCGCAGTCGATGCACTCGTCGGGGTGGATGTACACCATCTTGTCGCCCTCGTAGAAGCATTCGACGGGGCAGACCACCACGCAGTCGGTGTACTTGCAGGCGAAGCAGGGCTCGGCGACGACGTGCGTCATGATTGAAAGACTCCTCGAAGGCGGCGGATTACGATGTCCGGCAGGGTGTGTCGGGGAAACCAGGAACGGTCGTGTGCCGGGCCGCCGCTGCCGCGTGCAGCCCGTCAAACTGCGCGAATCCTAGGTGCACGAACGCCCCCTGTCAACGAAACAGGCATCGGCATTTTGCCGGCATTTCGTGAGTTTCGCGGGACTGGCGTTGGTGGCCGCGGCCCCAGGCCCCTATGATTTTTGCGGCAGGGGTGCCCGATGAATCGCCAGCCATGAATTCGAGCGTTTTCACACCCGCCGCCGCGATCGCCGCCGGTGGCGCCGGCACGGCCCACGGGCCGGAAGGCGGTGTCCCTGCCGCGGTGACCGCCCGCACTGCCCTGCACAACGAGTTGGTGCGGGCCTGCCTCGCTTCGGCCCCCGGGGCGTGGGACGAATTCGTGGGCACGTTTGCGGGGCTGCTCGGCTACGTCGTCGATCGCACGAGTCGCCAGCACGGCATGCCGCTTCCCAGCGGCGAGCGTGACGACGTGATCGCCGAGATTCTCGTCGAGTTGCTGCGCAACGACGCCGCGGCGCTGCGGGCGTTCGCCGGGCGGGCGAGCCTGCCCACCTACCTGACGGTGATCGCACGGCGCGTGGCGGTGCGCTCGCTCCAGCGGGCTCGCGACCGCCGGCCGATCCCGATGGGCGACGGCACCCACGCGGCCGATCGGCACGACGGCGTCAACACGCTCGCCGATCGCGAGGCCGTCGAGGTGCTCCTCGAAACGCTCGACGAGACCGAGGCCCGGCTCGTGCGGCTTCACCATCTCGAGGCCCGCAGCTACGGCGAGATCAGCCGGCTCACCGGCCTCCCCGTGGGATCGATCGGACCGGCTCTGTCCAAGGCCCGGCAAAAAATGCGCGACCACGCTGCGGGAACCGCCGTCTCGTGATGCCCCGCCCGCGGGCCCTCGGACGGCGAGTCGTCGGCGAGTCGTCACTGGCCGGCGGGCGCGGCCGGCGGCGTGATCACCACCGACGGATCCGCGAGGTCGACCGGCTCGTAGCCCTCGTAGGCCGGCATCTGCCAGAGTTGGCCGGGGTCGGTCGACGGCGTGTTCGTGGTGATCGACGTCAGTTCCAGTTGAAAGTCGACTCCCGAGGCCGGCCACGAGACCTCGACGAACCGTGGGAGCGCCGCCCCCGAAGGTGGATCGACCCGGTGCTTCGACGTCCGGACGCTCGCCAGCCGCTCGCCGGTGGGCGTGAACAGATGCTGCTCGACGACGAGCCCCGTGGTGGCGTCGACGATCGTCGATTTGAGCAGTTCCCCGTCCGGGGCCGCGATCCGACTGCGGATCTCGAGCCGGCCGTCGGGCAACTGGAACGGCCCTTCGTGCCTGTCTTCGGGACGAAAACTCACGAGCCCGAGCAGTTCCGGCATCCAGTCGGCCCGCAGCGGCAGGAGCCGACGGGCCGACGACTGCGCGTATTGGTCGTGACGGCAGAACAGCATCACCGGCGGCTGATGGCGCCGGATCCAGAGCCAAAAGAGGTCGTCGTTGCTGCCGATGTCGAGTTCGCTGCCCGTGACGGATGTCTGTGCCCGCAAACGAAATCGGCGTGGCGGTTCGCAGGCCACCTGCGCCGAGAGCCGCGGCACGCCGCGGGCCGCGAGCACCGCCTGCGGCGCCATGTAGCTGCGCACGCGCTGCGTGTTGTCGTGGACGCCGGCGATCACCTGGTCGAGCGTGGCCTGGGGCGGCAGCGTGCGCGGCAGGGGCATCGTGCCGACCTGGTAGCCGCGCAGCACCTGCGGGCAGCTCGCGCCGCTGGCGGCGACGGCCAGCACGATCGCCGCAAACGACGCTCCCAGGCGGCCTGTCATGCGGCACCTCCCGACCAGAGGAGCGTGGTGAGCCTGGTTTGAACCGCATCGATGCCGGATGGCGACGGGGGCACCACGGCGACGACGTAGCTCGTGTCGCGACGCCGGCAGGCCACGTGGAGGACGTCGGGATCGTCGGGGGCTGACGCCGAGCCCTGCCGATCGATCAGGCGCAACACGCGGCGCCGCACGAGTTCGAGCGCGAGCAGGTAGCGGAGCGCTGTGTCGTCGGGCTGCCCGTCGAGTTGTTCGAGCACGTCGAGCAGGACGTCGACGGGGGCGAGTTCCGGTCCGCCGCCCTGCGCCACCGGATAGGTCGAGCGCCACCACGCCAGCGTCTGTTCAGGTGGACCCGGCCAACACTCCGCCGCGCAGTCGACGCGGTCCAGCCCCGTCGGGCTGCGGACGAGCGCCGAATAGAACAGCTCGCCCGGGACGAACGGCCGTCGGGAATGATGGCAACAGCCGTGCGGGCGGTGAAGTTTCAGGTCCATGCGAGCGGCCTTCCGGCGCCCGGGGCGGGCGGGACCACTGGATCACCGCAGACGTATAGGGAACGCCGGCCGGTGCTTCAACCCAGGTTGGGACCGCGTGACGACGCAGTCTGGGCAAGGCCGGCGAGGAGGGTGTCGGCCACCTCGGTGATTCCGCCGTCATCGTGCGTGGCGACGACGACATCAGCCGCGGCCCGCACGTCGTCGGTGGCGTTGCCCATCGCGATGCCCAGCCCAGCCCCGCGGATCATCGGCAGGTCGTTGACGTCATCGCCAACAGCACAAACCGCCCCGGGTTCGATACCGAGCCGGGTTGCCACACCGACCACGCCCGTCCACTTCGTGACACCGGCCGGCGCGATCTCGCACATCCAGTCGCGGTAGCGCGGGCTGCGGATCACGTGGAGCGAGAGCCGGCCGGGCCATGCGTCGAGGAGCGCGGCCTGCAGGTCGAGCATCGCCTGCTGCGATCCCATCGCGAATCCGGCGAACGCGTCGGGCGGCGGCTCGCGGTCGAGGTCGGGCCGCACGTTGGCGAGCGAGCGGTTGCGCTCGAGGTACACGTCGACGCCACGGCCGGCCACGTCGGGAGCGGGCAGGCGACGGCAGTGGAAGTCGTACCCCGCGGCAAAACTGTCGGTGTAGACGATCGGCTCGTGTCCGTGGTCGACCACGACGCGCAGAACGCCGGTGAGCACGTCCGGGTCGAACGTGGCTCGAACGAGCGTGGCGTGGGTCCCGGGATCCTTGACGAGCGCACCAGACGCCGTGATGAGCGGCGCAGCGATGCCCAGCCGCGCGGCCACGGGCAGCGTGTCGCGATAGCGGCGGCCGGTCGCCAGGATCACCCGGATGCCAGCGGCCCGAATGCGGGCGATCGCGGCGCACGTGGCGTCGGCGACCTCGTGCCGGCTGTCGCACACCGTGCCGTCGACGTCGAGCGCGAGCAGCTTGATGCGCGTGCCGCCGGGCCCGTTCCCGGAATCCGGGAACACTCGATCTGCAGGGGCGCCAGGTGTGTCGGACATCCCTCGTATGGTACACCCTGAGACATGGACGACATTCCCTTCACGTCCGTCGCGAAGACGGGCGATATTCCGGCGGGCGAAGGCCGCACGTTCGAAGTGGCGGGCCGGCTCGTGGCCGTGTTCTTCGACGGCACCGGCTACTCGGCGATCGACGACCTCTGCCCGCACATGGGCGCCTCGCTCGGGTCGGGGCCGCTGTGCGACGGCGTCGTCACCTGCCCGTGGCACGCCTGGCGGTTTCGCCTCGCCGACGGCGCCTGGTGCGACAACCCGAAGCTCAAGGTCGACGTCTTCGAAACCCGCGTCGTCGACGACCGAATCGAAGTCCGCGTGCCCCCCGCCCGCCCGGTCGAGCTTCCCCGTGCACCGTAGGGCAGGCGTGGAGGACAGGCTTCAGCCTGTCACTTCACCACGAACGACTCACCGGGCTCGAGCACGTGGGGGTGGGCCAACTTCGCGGCGGCGACGGCCTTGGCCCACGCGGTGGCGTCCTGCTCGATCGGCGGCCACGTGTTGTAGTGGCTCGGGAGCGCGGCCTTGGGTTCGAGCAGGCGCAGGGCGTCGAGCGAATCCTCAGGGCCCATCGTGAACAGGTCGCCGATCGGCAGGATGGCGACGTCGAGGCCGCGGCCGTGATGATCGGGCCGGCCGATCCGCTGCATGTCGGAAAACAGGCACGTGTCGCCCGCGATGTAGATTCGCGTGCCGCCCACGTCGAGGAGCCAGCCTGCCGGGTTTCCGCCGTAGGTGCCGTCGGCAAAGCTCGACGAGTGATGGGCGATCTCCATCTTCGCCGTGCCCCCCGGCACCGCCACGCGGCCGCCCAGGTTCATCGGCTGTGTTTTTCCGACGCCCTGCTGCCCGAGCCACTGGGCGATTTCGAAATTACAGAACACGGTGGCCTGCGTCCGTTTGGCGATCGCCACCGCGTCGGCCACGTGGTCGAAGTGCGCGTGCGTGATCAGGATCGCGTCGCAGCGCACGTCCCTGGCCTTCATCGAGGCCGTCGGGCACTCGTCGAAGAACGGATCGACGAGCAGCACACCACTGCCGGTGTCGACGAGCCACGTGGCGTGGCCGGTCCAAGTGAGCGTGACGGGCATGAAGACGCCTCTTTGTGAAGGAGTGCAAATGGCAGGGCACCGGCGCTCAGCGGCCGCCTCATGACTCGCAGCTCCGCTGCAACGACGAGCGCCCTACGGCCGAAGCCGCTTCATCATCAACGATTTGTACGCCTCGACCCCCGGCTGGCCGTACGGATTCGTGTCCACGAGGCGGCCCTCGACGACGGTGGCGAGCATCAGCATCTGGAGCAGTTGCCCCACCGTGTGCTCGTCGATCCGCGGCAGCACGATGTCGGCCGTGGGCCGCTTGTCGCTGGCGTAGGCTTCGTTGGTGCCGGCGGCCGCGGCGGCGAGCATGTCGGGCCACGACCTGCCCACGAGATCGTCGAGCTTGTCCTCGTTGGCCGCGTACGAGCCAAGCGGTGGCAAGACGAGCGGGTCGCGGCGCGGCTCGCCGACGAGCAGGTTCGTGATCAGTTTGTCGCGGCGGCCCTCCTGATGCTGCTGGCCGCGCGAGTGGAGGTCGCGGGTGGTGACGGTGGTGAGGGGCGTGGCCCCCTTCCCCGCCTTGCCGAGGCTCTCGGAGAGCAGTTGGTCGTACCACAGACCGACGGCTTCGAGACGGTTGCTCCAACTGGAAAGCACGCGGATCGTCGCCCCCATGCGCTCTTCGGCGAGGTGCGACGCGCCCACGAACCGGAGCACCGGGTTCTCGGCGGGAGGCGCCTCGCGGAACCGCCGGTTCATCGCGGCCGCGCCCTCGAGCAACCGGACCACGTCGATGCCCACGGTCGCCGCAGGCAGGAGTCCCACGGCGGTGAACACGGAGAAGCGGCCGCCGACCCCGTCGGGAATGTCGAACACGTCGGGGCAGCCGATCGCCCGCGCGAGGTCGGCCAGCCGTCCCGTCTTGCCGGTGATCGGTACGACCAGTTCGGCGAGGCGCGTGCGGTCGTTCCCGACCGAGCCGGCCAAGGCCGCGAGAAACAGCCGCGTCGCCACGGCCGTCTCCAGGGTGCCGCCGCTCTTGCTGACCACGAGCAACGCCCACCGGTCGAGCAGGTCGGTGTCGGGGGCCTTCCCCTGGCCCCGTGCGCCCAGCAGGTCGAGCAACCCCTGCGCGGAGTCGTTGTCGATGTTGAATCCCTCGAACGACAGCCGGGGACGGCCACCGCGCTCGCCACGGGGCAGTTCGTTGTGACAGGGGTGACAGCAGGCCTCGAACAACGCCCGCGTGCCCATGTAGGAGCCGCCGATGCCGAGCACCACGACCCGGTCGACCGTCTCGCGGAGTCGCCGGGCCGTGCCGAGGATGGCGAACAGTTCGCTCGTGGGGCGGGCCGTGTTGTAGGCGGCGAGCAGGCGGTCGGGCAGGTCGATGAACGCGGGATCGAGCGACTCGCCGGCGCGGGCCCGGCCGGCACCGAAGCGATCGAGATCGGCGAGCGTCTCGCCCCGCGCCTGTTCGAGCCGCGGGGCAAGCGCCGCGAGGTCGGCTTCGGAACAGCCGCCGGTCGCGAACAGGGCGGAAGGGTCGTAGTGAATCGGATCTTCGGGCGGCTTCGGTCGGACGACGCTCATGGCAGTGCTTCGGGTGTTGTCGTGGTGTGGATCAGGGTATAGAAGTGCGGTCGAACTGTAGCCGATCGCACCGCGCGGCAGCAACGATTTCCCTCGCAGAAGCAGAAGGAGTCTTTCGTGAATCAACTCGACCTGGTCCGGGAACTCGCCGAGAAAGCGTCGTCGAAGATCGTGATGCTCGTGGCCGACGGGCTGGGCGGCCTGCCGCTCGAACCGGGCGGGAAAACCGAGTTGGAGACGGCGGCGACGCCCAACCTCGACCGGCTCGCAGCCCGGGGTACGAGCGGGTCGAGCATCCCGGTGCTGCCGGGCATCACGCCCGGGTCCGGCCCCGGCCACCTCGGACTTTTCGGCTACGACCCGCTGGAATTCAAGATCGGCCGGGGGGCGCTCGAGGCCACCGGCATCGGGTTCGAACTCGGGCCCGACGACGTGGCCGCCCGGGGCAATTTCTGCACGCTCGACGCCGCCGGACTGATTTCCGACCGGCGGGCGGGCCGCATCGCCTCGGAGGAGAGTTTCAAGGTGGTGGAGCGGCTCCAGGTGGTGAAAATCCCGGGCGTGGAGACGTTCGTGAAGCCGGTGAAGGAGCACCGGTTCGTGGTGGTGTTTCGCGGTCAGGGCCTCGACGGCGGGGTGGCCGACACCGATCCGCAGGCCGTGGGCGTCGCACCGCTCGCCCCCGCGCCCGTGGTGCCGGCTGCCGCCCGCACTGCCGAGGTCGCACAGGAATTCGTCCGGCAGGCGCGGGCGATTCTTGCGAACGAGCCCAAGGCCAATGGCATGGTGCTGCGGGGGTTTGCGTCCAAGCCCGCCCTGCCCTCCTATGCCGAACTCTACGGCCTGCGGGCTGCCGCGATCGCCGTCTATCCGATGTACAAGGGGTTGGCACGACTGGCCGGCATGACGCTCGTCGGGAAGGCCCAGTCGCTCGACGAGCAGATCGACGAACTTGCCCGGCACTGGGAGGAGTTCGACTTCTTTTTTCTGCACTTCAAATACACCGATTCCACCGGAGAGGACGGCAATTTCGCCGAGAAGGTGCGGCGCATCGAGGATCTCGACCGGGCCTTGCCGCGGATCGAAGCCCTGCGGCCCGACGTGCTCATCGTGACCGGAGACCACTCCACGCCGAGCCGCCTCAAGAGCCATTCATGGCACCCCGTTCCCACGCTGCTCGTGGCTGACACGTGCCGGCCGGATGGGCTCACGGCGTTTTCAGAGCGAGACTGCCTGCGCGGCGGCTTCGGAATCTTCCCGGCGAAGCACCTCATGCTGCTGGCGATGGCGCACGCGGGAAGGTTCGGAAAGTTCGGAGCCTGATCGTGCCGGGCCGACTGGGGCGATTCGCACCAGGCGCTGGTGCATGGTGACCAGGGGGTGGGGCGATTCGCCCCACCCCCTGGTCCGTTTTCGCGGAAGCCCTGCGGGCGCAGGCACGTCGCCGGCCCTGCCGCTGAAAATTTTTTGTGCCTGAATTTCAGCCAGAAAATGGCCGCCGCACACGGATTTTCGCGGTGCGATGAAACGCCGGCGATCGTTTGGCACACCGGTTGCAAATCCGTTATTGCGTGAGGCGGGCACCCCGGTGTCCGCAGTACCGGTGTCGGCAGCGGCCGGCACCGCATCTGCCACGTCGGCGTCGCCGGCCTGGTTGCGTCGAGATGTCCGTCCATTGCAAGGAGTTCGCTCGTGAACATTGCCGCTTCGCCTTCAGTGGCTGTCGGTCGTTGGTCGCTCACGCGTGCCGACGTGCTGCTGTGTGCAGTGCCGATCGCGCTGTTTCTGTCGATCGTATCACTCGTCTGAACACGTCCGCCGGTCGGTTCCGCAAGTCGGCTGACGGGGTGTCCCATCGGCCGGTGCATCGCTCCTCGGAAAGGAACATTCCATGGCTGCCGTTCGCCCGATCTTCCTGAGCCGCGCTTCGAATGCGTTTTCGTCGCTCGCCGTGACGGTTGCTTTGGCGCTGCTCACGATCCTGGTCCTGGCGATCGGTTCCATGCGGGACTCGAAGGCGGAAACAACCTCAGCCCTCTTGCTCGTTTCGCGGGTCGAGGATCCGGCGCTCGATTTGGCCAGTGCGTCGGCCGTTCAGGTGCTGCCGGCTCGCGGGGCGGAGGCGGACAAGCCCCAGCTCATCTCCCGCCGGCCGCTGTCGGTGTCTTCCTCGAAGTCGCGGAACCGGGGCGCCGGTCCTTCCCAGGAGTGGATGGGCGTGTCGAAGTTGGCGTTCCCACTGCTCGTGAGCGATCTCGTCATCGGCCAGGCGAAGACCACGCCCATGCCGATGGTGATGACCGGCCGGTCGGTCGGTGCGAAGTAGATCTGAGTTGGTGTCGGACGTCGGTAATCCCTCGAACAAACAACGTTTTCTCGGAGTTCCTTCCATGATCGATCAGCGTGCAATGCAGGTGCGGACGGTGTCGGGTGTTCCGGCTGGTTCCGGAGATCTGATTCCATCGCTGCGGGCGCTCGGCATCAACGAGATCGTGATCGTGGATGCGGCGTGCGACCGGTACGGCGACTTCGTGAAGGCCGCCCGGGCTGGTGAGGTTGGGTTGCATTTCTGCAGCGATGGCCGATCGGCCGTTCGCATGGCACGGCGGTTTCGCGCGGACGTGTGGCTCGTGAGCATGGAGCTGTCCGACATGTCGGGGTTCGATCTGTTGGAGATGCTCTCGCCGCATGTCGTTCACGGGGATGTCGACCCGATGCTGTCCGGGGCGCGGATTTCGCTCGGCCGGCTGGGTGAAGGCCCGCGGTCGGCCATTTTCATGGTCGCAGACGACTATCGGCTCGAGGACGAGCAGCGGGCCTTGGTGTCGGGCATTGCCGGATACCTGGTGCGTCCCATCACGCTCGACGTGATCAGGGCGACCCGCGACGCGGCCACGCCCGACACGGTCGCCACGCTCGACGATCATTCGACGGTGTGCTGAATCGGGACAAACTCACGAAGGAATCCAGGGGAAAGATCGCCATGAGTCCTCCTGCACTGCTGGCCTACCACGACAGCGATACGGACAACGGCGGCGAAGAGCGGGTGCCCAGCGTCGTCGTCGTCGATCCGCGGTTCGATTCGTACAAGCCGCTCGCGGCGAGTGCCCGCTTGGGGAAGCTCATCCTGCACTTTCGATCGAGCGGGGCTGAGGCGATCAAGCTCGCCCGCCGGATGCAGGTCGATGCCTGGCTCGTAGCGCCGGAGTTGGACGACATTTCCGGCCACGATTTCGTCGAGCTGCTGCGTTCCCAATCGGGAGCGTCACTCCTGGCGATGGTCGAGACGGCGGAACCTGGATCCTCCCGCCGGGAACGCACGCAGCGGGATGCCGTGGAGTCCGGGGCCCAGGCCACGCTCACGCCGCCGATCACGTTCAGCGACCTCGAGCGGTTGCTCGGACTGCATGCCGAGGACCGCAGCGTTCTCTTCACCGAAGCCTCGCCTGCGACCCGTGCGTTCGTGACGCTGCCGATCGGCGTGAGTGCCGCGGCGGTGGCGATTGCAGTGCTCATGCTGGGCTGAGGGCCGGACTCGTGCGAACGACGATCGTCGCGATCATGGCGGCGGTCGCCTTTGCATACGGGGGGGCGTGTCGCGGCCAGAATGACTGGCAGTATCCCGACCCCTACTTCGGGATTCTCGAGATCGAGAAGGCGCGGTCACTTCCGGTGGAACAATCGCCGCGGCAGGCCTGGCGCCCCAGAGAGTCGTCGCGGCAACCGTCTTCCGCCGGTCGTGTGGACGGTGCCAGGAGCCGGCTGTGGCGGTCGCCGAGGGTAAGCCCGTCGCGTGGCCGTCCGGGGGCGGCTGTCCAGAAGTGAGGTGGAGCGTTGACGAGGTGCAGCGGCACCTTTCACTGCCCTCTGCGGATGGCACCCGTGAGGGTCACCAGCGGCCTTCGACCGCCAGGCCGCCCAGGTCGGCCATCGGCAGCGGCACGACGCGCACCTCCATCCCCGAGAAATGCAGCTCGGTGCCGCTCACGGCCCGGGAACTGGCCCACGCGAGATACCAGCCCAGGAAGACCTGCGACGGAAAGTGAGAGTCGGTCGTCATTCGCGAGAAGCCCACGAACGTGGAGCAGACGTAGAGGGCGCCCTTCGCCACCGGGTTTTCCACCATGTCGGCGGCGGCGAGGAACGGGATCGCGCCGACGAAGGCGTGGCCGCTGACGCCGTTGTCGTCGGTGAACGGCTTCCATTGGCTGCCGGCCGAGCTCTGCTCGAGCGGCCGGGATGCGCCGGTCGCCAATTGCAACACGTAAACCGGCGGGGCGCCGACGATGAACATCCGCAACGACCGCGATCCCCATTCGCCGACGAGGTCCCCCCCCGGACGTCCCTCGAAGACGAGGCCAGTGAGGGCCGCCGCGCCGAAGATCGGCAACGCATACTTGCCCTCCCCGAGCGGCTTGCAATTGGTGAAGAAGTTGCCGAGATCGGTGGGTTCGACACTCGTCTGCCAGGCCGCCTGCATCGTGGTGTCGAAGCCGGTGTTTGCCATGAGGGCGCCCGCGCCGAAGGCGGCCGTGAGGCAGACGAGGCTCTCGCAGGAATAGAAGTTGCGGTAGTCCTCGAGCACCTTGTAGCCGAATCGTGCCGTGCGTGGGTGCTTGCTGCGCGTCCAGGGAGGCTCGTCTCGGGAGGCAGGCATGCCTGCGTCGTCGAGTGGTGGGAGCGCATAGACGGGATCGCTGGTCGGCGCCATGCGGGCGGCGAGGAGCGTCGTGATGTTTTCCGTGCTCCCGGGTTCGGCGCCGGTCTGCCAGCCGCCGGTGAGCGCGACGCTGCCCGGCCCCTGGCCGGTGGCCAGATCGGTGATCGATTGCGTCTCGACGAGGGCATCGATCCAGGCACCCTGTACCGCCGGCACGACCCGCACGATGACACGCTGGCGTTGGGGCGGCCACGCCTGCGCAGTCACCGGCAGCCCGCCGGACGGCGGGCGCCCCGCGGGCGGCTCGACCCATGCCGATTCGATGAGGCCCTCCCGGGGGGGCGTGGCGGCGAAGTCGGGCTCCACGACACGCACGACCGGCCAGTCGGCGGAAACGGTCGCCACCGTCTGCTTCCAGAGAGTCGCGCCGTCGTCGCTCTGGAGAAACATCCCGCCCGAGTCGGCCGGTGCCGCGCGCGGTGACGGTTTCACGCTGCCGTTCGGCACGAGCGATTCCACAGCGAGCGCATCGCCCCGCGCCCACCCGGCTGCACACAGCAGGGAAAGGATTCGGGCGCAACGCAGCAAGGGACGCAGCGTCGCGGCATAGCGGCGTGGAAGAATGGTCGGTGGCATGGGAGACAAGGACTGTCCCAGCCGTGCACCGTCCGGACAAGACGCATTTTCGCGGGGAAACCTGCTGAAAATCCGCGATCGGCCGGCCGTCGGGCTGGTCAGCGGACGGGGGCCTCGATGAACACCTCGAGTTGCTGGCCGACGAACAGCGGCGGCCGGCCCGTCGGATCGCACTCGTAGATCACCTGCAGGACGCGCGTGTCGACCCGCTCGGTGTTGTCGCCGGTGAGCGACTTCTTGGGCACGACGAACGGCTCGACCCGCACGAACGTGAGCGGATACCGTTCCTGGAGGCTGCCGCGGGGCACGGCCGACGCGGCAGCCCGGCTGTCGAACCGCGCGATGTCGAACTCGTCGATGTCGACACGAACGTGAAGCCGATCGATGTTGCCCACGACGATGAGCGCCTGGCCGGGCGGCGTGCCGACGAACTCACCGGGCCGGACGTTCACCTGCAGCACGCGGCCGGCCACCAGCGACCGGACGATGAGCCGGTCGAGATTCGTTTCGATCTTGGCAACTTCCGACTCGGCGGTCGCCACGCCGGCTCGGGCCACGTCGGTGTCATACTCCCAGGATCCGGCCTTGAGCAGATTGAGATCGGCCTCGGTCTTCTCGAGCGCGGCCTGGGCCGCCGCCAGGGCCTCGCGGCGGGAGATCAGTTCCTGTTCCGTCGTCACCTTGCGGGCGAAGGTCTCCTCGGTGCGGCGCAGGGCGTCGGTCTCGCGCACCACCGCCGCCCGGGCCTCGTTCACCTGCGCAGCCACGACGGGAATTTTTTCCTGCCGCGGCTCCGCCTCGAGTCGCAGGAGCTCGCTCTTCGCCTGCGACACCGCCGCCCGCTTGACCGCCAGATCGCCCCGCAGTTCCCGGTCGTCGAGCCGGAAGAGCGGCGTGCCCGGCTGGACCTCGTCGTCGACCTTCACGAGCACTTCGACCACGACGCCTGGCAGCGACGAACCGACGGCGATGTTTTCGGTCTGGGCCTCGACGACTCCCGCCGCCGAGACTGAGTCGGGAAAAGGGTTGCGCGCCGGCGCGATCGGCGGCGAAGGGTTGCCGACGACGACGCGGTTCTTCCAGACGAACCAGCCGGCGAACGCGAGCATCCCGAGAGCCACCAGCGGCAACACCACCTGGGTGATGAAGTCGGCGACCGTACGCCGACGCTTGCGCCGTCGGGTGGCGGGAGGAGCAGCGGAGGGTGCGTCGGGAAGGGCCGTGGCCATGGCACGTATGGTAAAGGAGGTCTCACGCGGCGGCCAACAGGCACGCGGCGAGTCGCCCGACAGGGCGTTCAGGTGGGCGCGGTGTGTGGGCCGGACGCGATCGCCTCGATGCGGCCATCCTCCATCGAGGCGATCCGGTCGGCGAACGAATAGACCCGCGAATCGTGGGTGACCACGATCACCGCACGGTCGGGCTGCACCGCGATCCGTTGAATGAGCTCCATCGTGATCCGGCCGTTTTCGGCATCGAGCGCGCTCGTCGGCTCGTCGCAGACCAGGAGTCGCGGTTCGTGGACGAGTGCCCTGGCGATCGCCACCCGCTGCTGCTGGCCGCCGGAGAGTTCGTTGGGGAGGTTCGTGAGGCGGTCACCGAGGCCGAGCTCATCGAGGACGGCGCTGGCGGCCTCGACGGCCGCGGCGCGTCCCCAGCCGGCGATCAGGAGCGGCACGGCGGCATTTTCAGCCGCAGTGAGCGCGGGGAGCAGGTTGTACGCCTGAAACACGAAGCCGACGTTGTCGCGGCGAAAGCGGACCTTGCGGCCGTTCGACATCGCGGCGAGATCCTCGCCGAGCACGGTGACGGCGCCGTCGGTCGGCTCGAGCGTGCCGGCGATGATCGACACGAGCGTCGTCTTGCCGCAGCCGCTGGGCCCCACGAGCATCAGCAGCTCACCGAAGGGCACGTCGAGATCGACGCCGCGCAACGCCCGCGTGAGCGAGTCGCCCGCGCCGAAATCCTTCGTGACGCCCCGGCAGTGCACGGCGAGCGCGGCGGACGTCATGACTGTTTACCTCCCGTCGTGGGAGGCGAGGGGTTGCCTCTGCCATGGAGCCGGCGTATCGGACCAGCGGAGCCATGGATGGCGCAGCGCAGGCAGATCCGAGTGAGCGGAGGCCTGGAGGGCCGCAGCGAACGTCCGGCGAGATGGCATGGGCCAACCCCGAGCCGGCTCGGGCGAGTTCGGGCCCACCAGCCGCACATACTTCCTACCGCATGCACGACTCACCCCCTGAATACGATCGCCGGATCGACGACCAGCACCTTGCGGATCGAGAGCAGGCTCGCCAGCAGCACGATCACGAACACGGCTACGCCCGTGATCGCGAGCACCTGCCACGGCATGAAGAACGATAGGCGGCCGAAGCCCTTCGTGACCACGCCGAACAGGGCGGCCAGCCCCACGCCCACGCCGTAGCCCACGATGCCGACCTGGATCGCCTGAAACAGCACCATGCAGAGGATCGTCCAGTTGCTCGTGCCCATCGCCTTGAGCGCACCGAACTGGCGGATGTTCTCCACGGTGAACAGGTAGAACGTCTGCCCCGCGATCGCGGTGCCGACGAGAAAGCCGAGAAACACCGTGATGCCGAAATTGATCGGGATGCCGGTCTTCTGCAGGTAGTGGCGGATGGTCTTCCAGGTGAACTGCTGGCGCGTGAGGGCCTGGAGGCCCGTCTGGGCCTCGATCTGCCGGCAGACCTCTTCGGCCGGCACGCCCGGCACCGGATCGGCGAGCACGAACGAGAGCACCTTCCGCTCGCGCGGCGCGAACAGCACTGCCTGACTGTACCGCGTGTAGATGATCGGGAAGCTTTGAAACGTCTTGCTCGCCGTGGTGATCCCGACGATCACCGCCCGGCGGTCGTTCATCTCGAACACGCGGCCCAGCCGCAGCGGCTCGCCCGGCCAGATCCGGTTGTAGCCGACAGCGTCGATGATCACGGCGTCGGGCTTTCGCAGGTCGGCGATCGATCCCATGAAGACCCCCTCCGGGGCGCCGACGAGCGTGGCGTCGTCGATGCCGAGCAGAATCATCTGCTCGTAGGTGCCCTCCTCGAGGCGGGCCCGGGCGATCCCCTTGTAGAACCGCACGGCCCACTCCACGCCGGGCACGCCCTTGACGCGGAACAGTTCGGTGTCGGAGAGCGGCTTGATGTCGTCGACGTACTGGACGTTCTTGTCCATGACCCAGATGTCGGGCCCCTGGGTGTCGCGGATCTGGCTGATCGTCAGGAGCATCAGTCCGCAGAAGATCGACGACTGCTGGGCGATCAGGAGGGCCGCGAACACCACCCCGAATACGATGCCGAGGTACTTCACACGGTTGCCGATCAGCATCTTCCAGGCGATCCAGAGCACGACGCATTCCCGAGTGAGGCGATTTTTTCGGCAGGGTGGCTGGGCGTGAAGTATAAGTCGAAGAGGAAATTTCGACGTTTTGACGCCCTGCCGGCCCCGCCATGCCCAGACTCGAGGACGAAGACCTGTTTCAAAGCTCGACGATGACGTTCGGCGAGCACCTCGAGGAACTGCGGACGTGCCTCATGCGGGCCACTGCGGGGCTCGCCGTGGCGGTGCTGCTCGGGTTTCTGGTCGCGCAACCGGTGGTGAAACTGATCGAGGAGCCGCTCCGCCGGGCGCTCGGCAACTATTACACGAAGCGGTCGATCGAGACGTTCGACACGTGGCGGCCTCGGGGCGGCACCGGGCCGGCTCTGCCCTACTCCCGCGAGGAGGTGGTCGACGCCGTCGAGAAGCACGGGCTGACGTTCGAACTGCGGGAGGTGCATGCCGACCGCCTCGGCCGCGTGCTCGGTCACGATGCCGGGCCGACCGCGAGCAGCGGCTTCGATCCGGCCGCCCTCGTGCCGCTCTTGCTGTGGCAGCCGCTCGCCAAGGATGCGCGAGTGAGCATCACCACGCTCTCGGCCCAGGAGGCATTCGGCATCTACGTGAAGGCCGCCCTGCTCGTCGGCGTGGTGCTCGCGAGCCCGTGGATCTTCTACCAACTCTGGACGTTCGTGGCGGCGGGCCTCTATCCGCACGAGAAGCGCTGGGTGCATCTGTTTCTGCCGGTCAGCATCGGACTGTTTCTCGCCGGTGTGTCGCTGGCGTTCTTCTTCGTGTTCGACTTCGTCCTCGACTATCTGTTGCAGTTCAACGAATGGCTCGGGCTCGATCCCGATCCGCGGATCAGCGAGTGGCTCTCGTTCGTGCTCATCCTCCCGATCGGCTTTGGCCTCGGCTTCCAGCTGCCGCTCGTGATGTTGTTCCTCGAACGGATCGGGATCTTCGACGTCGAGACCTACGCTGCCCAGTGGCGAATTGCCGTGATCGTGATCTTCATCGTGTCGGCGATCCTCACGCCGGCCGATCCCTACAGCCTGTTGTTCCTCGCCGTGCCCCTGTGCCTCCTGTACTTCGGCGGCCTGGCGATCTGCCGCTGGCTGCCCCCGAGCGAGCCCGGACGGCGTCAGCTCGCCACGAAGGCGAGCCAATAGAAGGCCGTGCCGGTGACGGCCGTGAGCACGAGATCGACGGCCGCCAGCCGGGCGAGCCGCCGGTGGCGCGGCCCATGGGCGTTCGGTGCCGGCGGCACGGGAAAGCGCCGCAGCGCCTCCCAGAGCACCCACACGAGCAGCCCGAACGTCGACACGGCGAACACGAGATGCACGCCCAGCATCGCCAGCACGCCGCCCGGCCACAACGGGCTCGGCCGGGCCCGCAGCTTCCAGTCACTGACGAGCCGCACGTCGATCTCGAACACGACGATCGCCGCCAGCAGCGCGCTCGCGATCACGAGCTGTAATGTCTTGTGCGCCACGTAGTTCCCGCGCCGCACGAGCAAGATGCTCCACGCCAGCACCGGCAGGAGCAGCCACAGCCCCACGAGCACGACATCCATCCCCACCGACGCCCGCGTGCCGAGAAATCCGTCGATGCCCCCGAAGGCGGCGCTGGCAGCGGCGGCGACGAGCATGGTCACGGAAGCGACTCCTGGAGGCGTGGAGTGTAGTCGGCCGATGCTCGCGATGGACAGCATGCTCCTCGCCCCCCGCATTCGGAGGCGCCGGCTTCGGGGGAGCCCGAAGCCTCCCTCGTGGCGACGGAGCTCCAGCTCTGTCGATCGACAGGCCTGGAGGCCTGTCGCTACAGCGCCAAGAACTTTCGGCGGAGTCGGTCGGTGGGCACGCGCAGACGAAGGGAGTCGTTGAGGACTATTCGCGTCTGATCAAAACCCACGAGTCATGTACTCTCAACACGACCGTAGTCGAGCATGCCTACCGCCGGCTCCGAATGCGGGTGGTTATCTGCTGCCCTACGATCCCGTGACGGAGTATCGGCAGCCCCGAAGCCGGATTGGGCGTGTTGAGCCAGGCAAGCGAGACGCTTGCCCCACGTTGTTGGTACCATCGCGGCAACTCGGGCCGAGTGGCGAAACTGGCAGACGCACGGGACTTAAAATC
>JBAXUY010000006.1:0-58805 GCA_037129475.1 Planctomycetia bacterium
GCCGTGCCTGGCTCGGCGCCCATCGGGGGCGGGGCGTCGAAGGCCTTGCGGTCCACGCCCGTCGTGCCCCAGCTCGAGCGGAAGACGTCGTTGGCGCAGATGTCGCAGTTCTCCATCCCCTTGTCGAGCCGGGGGTCGGTGTAGCCCCACTTGGCCTTGAGGTCGAGCAGTTCCTTCGTCTCCTGCTTCGTGAGAAACGTGACGCGGCCGAGGTCCTTGGCGAGCATCAGGATCCGGCAGTAGGCGTCGAGGATCTCGGTCCACCAGTAGGCCTTCTCGACCGTTTCGCCGAAGCTGACGGTGCCGTGGTTGGCGAGGATCACGACGTTCGACTGCTTCACGAACGGCTTGACCGTGTCGGCGAACTTCTGGCCACCGGGGGTCTCGTAGCGCGTGATCGGCACGTCGCCGAGAAACACCTCCACCTCCGGCAACACGCACTGTGGAATCGGCTCGCGGGCCACGGCGAACGCGGTGGCGTGCGGCGGATGGCAGTGCACGACCGACTTGATGTCGGGCCGCTCCTTCATGATCGTGAGGTGGAGGAGGATCTCGCTCGACCGCTTGCGGTTGCCGGCGATCTGCTTGCCCTCCATGTCGACGATGCACAGGTCGGAGGGCTTCATGAACCCCTTCGAGATCATCGTCGGCGTGCAGAGCACCTCGTTGGGGCCGAGCCGGAACGAGATGTTGCCGTCGTTGCCGGCCGCGAAGCCCTTGTTGTAGATGCGACGGCCGATGTCGCAGATTTCTTCCTTGAGCTGGTTGAGCGGCTTGCTGCTGGTGGTGCCCTGAACCTTGGTGGCCATGATTGCTCCTGCGGGAAAACCTGGGTGACGTGCTGGGTGACGGACTGTTTGAATCGCCGGGTATCTGTATTGATTCTGACCCACTTTTCGGGTCGCGGTCGGACTGCGGAAGTTTCGTGTCGGAGGGGTTGTGCGGCTTATCGGGCCTGCGATCCGAGGTCGAGGTGGTCGATCAGGGCCGCGATGTAGGCGTCGACCGGCTTGTCGAGCGGGCGGAAGGGCTGCGCGGCCTCGCCCCCCTCGCTGAAGGCCACGAGCTGGCCGTCGCCGGCACCGAGGTCGTCCCAGGCCACGAGCGGCTCGGCAGGGCCGTCGCCCCGGGCGAGGTCGGCGCCGGAGAGCGGCACGACGAGCTTGAGCACGCCGCCGCGCATCGTGGGATGGGGCTCGACGAGCGTCACGGTGCCGATCGTTTTTCCGAGTCGCATGGCTGGGGCTCAGTGGGTGTGGGTCTTGCAGGCGCAGGGCGTCGGGGCGGCGGCGAGTTCCGTGGGCGGAACGCCGAGATCGCGGCGCGAGAAGTCGCCGCAGACTCGGTCGAGGCTGACGGCCGAAAACGCCTTCGGGTCGACGACGAGCAGGTTGGCGCCGCACTCGGCGGCGGCGGCCAGGAGGCCCGCCGCGTCGCGGGCGGTCACTGCCCGGAGGCCTGCGGAGCGATTGGCGAGGACGACGGCCACGGCGGGCCGGCCGGCGAGCAGGATCGCGCGGGCGCCGTCGCGGGAGGCGTGGAGAGCGATCGCGGCCACGACGTCGGCGAGGCCGGTGGCGGGGAGTTGCTGCGCGGCCGGGATGCCGCGTGCGAGCGACGCACACCGGGCGGCAGCGTCGCCGCCACACTCGGCATGGGCGATGATGAATGGCCGTGTGGACGCCGGGCCCGCCGGCGTCGCCTGGCCGCGGACGATTTCGATGCCGGCATCGCGGGCGTGCTCACGGGCCGACGGCGTGACGACGGCCCCGGCAGTCACGACGACGCGGGTCGTGCCGGTGGGGAGCCGCTCGAGGGCGGCGAGCGTGACCACCTTGTCTGCGACCGCAACACCGCTGGTGCCCTGCGGCTGGCCGTACGACGAGACGGCCGCGGGCGTCGGGGCTGGGGATGCTGCAGTCACGCCGAGGCGGGCGATCACCTCGGCGACCAGGCGGCGGATGGTTGCGGGATCGTGATTCATGTGGTGACGGTGTCGATGAGGGCCACGGTGCTCCACCGGGCCGGCGTGGCGTCGGACTTGAGCACGTCGCGCAGGAGGCGCCCGTCGCTCGTGATCATCACGAGATCGCCGGTGGCAGCGGCGACGGTGTCGATGGCCAGTTGCGGGTCGCCGTCGGGCGTCGCGCGGTCGGCCATGAGGGGCTGCACGACGAACAGCGTCGCACCCGTGAGCGACGGATGCTTCACGGTGGCGGTGGCGGTGCCGAGGATGCGGGCGAGTTGCATGGTCAAGTGCTCGCGCTGCCGAGGATGTGGAGGTCGTCGACGAGCGTGCAGCGGCGCTGACGCGTGAACGTGAGCGGCGTGGTCACGCCCTCGCCCGTGGGCGTGGCGATGGAGAACGACAAATACCCTTCGCCGCCGAGGCCGAGGCCGGCGACGCTCGGGCCGTTCTTCACGAACAGGGTCGTGTCGAGCAGCCGGCCCATCCGCGTCATCGTGCGGACGTTGTTGGAGTGGATGATCGCCGTGTGGCGGAAGCCGTGCTCGCTCTCGTGGGCCCGTGCGATGGCTTCGTCCACGTCCTTGCAACGCACGAAGGGCAGGAACGGCATCATCTGCTCGGTGGGCACGAACGGGTTGTCGTTGTCCGTCTCGCCGAACACCAGCTCGAGCCCGTCGCGGGCCGGCGCGCCGGCGGCCTGCGCCAGGAGCGTCGCGTCCTTGCCGAGCAGATCCTTGCACGGCACCCAGTGGCGATGGGCGCCTTCGCCCGTCATCACGATGGCCCGCTTCGTCAGGGCATCGACCTGCGAGGCCGAGAGCTGCAGGGCGCCGGCCTTCTCCATCGCGGCCATCATCCTGTCGAACACGCTCGCCACCACGAACACCTGCTTCTCGCCGATGCAGAGGAGATTGTTGTCATAGGCGGCACCCGCGATGATCGAACGGGCCGCGTTGTCGAGGTCGGCCGTGTCGTCCACGACGACCGGTGGGTTGCCGGGGCCGGCCACGATCGCTCGCTTGGGCGACTGGAGAGCCGCCTTTGCCACGGCGGGGCCGCCGGTGACGCAGATCAGCTTGATGCCGCGGTGGTTGAACAGGGCCCCCGCCGACTCGAGCGTGGGCTCCGCGATCAGGCTGATCAGGTTGTCGATGCCGATGTCGCGATGGATCGCCTGGTTGAACCGGCGCACGCCCTCCGCGGCGATCTTCCGGCCGCTGGGGTGCGGATTGACCACCACCGTATTGCCGCCGGCGATCATGTTGATCGCGTTGCAGGCGATCGTGGGGAGCGAGTGGGTGACCGGGGTGATCGCGGCGATGGGGCCGAACGGGGCGTGCTCGATCACGGCCAGGCCGCGGTCGCCGCTGAAGACCTCGCTCGTCATGAACTCCACGCCCGGCACCTTCTCGCCGAGCACTTTGAGCTTTTCGATCTTGTGGTCGAGCCGGCCGATCTTCGTCTCCGCAAACTCCATCCGGCCGAGTTCCTCGGCGTCGTCGATGGCGATCCGGCGGATGTGGGCGATGGCCTTCTTGCGGCCTTCGATGCCGAGCTTCTCCAACTGCTCGAAGGCTTCCTGGGCCGCGCGAACGGCCTCGTCGACGCTGCCATGCACGCCGTGCGCCCCGGTGAACGAGCCGGTCTGGCTGGATGCGTGAGAGGCGGGCGGAGCCGAGGCGTTGACGGCCAGTTCGGCGATGACTTGGCGGACTATTTGAGCGATATCGGGGGTGGCGGTGGACATGAGGGTGTGGGTTCCGGGGATCTGACAGGCTGAAGCCCGTCCTACTTCTTGAAGATTTCTTTGCCTTCGATGCGGACGGTGTCGACGAGGCCGATGACCACGGCGTCGATCGGCAGGGACTTCGTTTCGGGCGTGAGCCGGGCGCTCGAGCCCTGCGTGACGAGGACGAACTGCCCCTCGCCGGCGCCGAGCGTGTCGACGGCGATGAACGTGCGGCCGGTCGAGACGAACCGGTCGCGGTTCTTCTCATCGAGCCGGTAGGGCTCGACGACGAGCATCTTGTGACCCGTCATCGACGCGGTCTTCTGCGTGGCCACGACCGATCCGGTCACCAGGGCGACGAACATCAGCCACCATTCCTTTCCGAGTGCAAACCTGTTGCGGAGCCGGCCAGCAGATCGCGCGTCTGCCGGGCCACGATCAGCTCTTCGTTCGTGGGAATCACCCACACCTTCACCCGTGCGGACGCGGCGCCGATCGCGCGCTCGCCGCCGGTCTTCACCTCGTTGGCCGCGGCATCGATCACAATCCCGAGATCAGCCAGGCCCGCGAGCACCGCCGCCCGGGTCAGCCGCGAGTTTTCGCCGATACCTCCCGCGAACGCGATGCAATCGAGCCCGCCGAGCTCCACGATGCCGGCCCCCAGCCAGTGCCGGATCGACGCCACGTAGACGTCGATGGCCGTCTGTGCCCGGCGGTTCCCGGCCGCGGCAGCCTCCTCGAGATCCCGCATGTCGCCCGACGTGCCCGACATTCCGGCAAGGCCGGCCTTGCCTGAGAGCTCCACGAGCAACTCCTCGAATCCCCGGCCCGTCTGCTTGGCGACGTGCAGGAGCGCGAAGGGGTCGAAGTCGCCGGCCCGGTTGTTCTGGGGCAGGCCCGACTGCGGGCTCATCCCCATCGACGTGCCCACGCTCTTGCCATCCCTGATCCAGCACACGCTGCTCGAGCCGCCCAAGTGGCAGGAGATCGCCCGCAGCGGCTGCTTCGCCGCCACGAGCTCCGTCACCCTGGTCGCCACGAACCGATGGCTCGCCCCGTGAAAGCCCCACCGCCGCACGAGATGCTTCTCCACCCAGTCGGTCGGCACCGCGTAGAGCGCGTTGCGTTCCGGAATGGTGGCGTGGAAGCCGGTCTCGAACGCCGCCACGAGAGGCACCTGCGGGAGGCGTTCCCCCAGGAGCCGCATCGCCTTCACATAGGGCGGGTTGTGGGCCGGGGCCACCGCCGCCATCTCCTCCATCGCGGCGAGGACATCCGGGCCGACCCGCACGACGCCGCTCACGCGGCCACCGTGCACGGCCTTGAAGCCCACCGCCGCCACCTCGTCGACGCTCGTCAGGGGACCGCCCTCCGCCGTCAGTTGCTCGAGCGCCGCCGTGAGGGCCACGGCGTGGTCGGGCACAGGCATCACGGTTTCCAGGTTCGCGGAGCCGGCCGTGGCATAGACGCGGCTTTCCGCCGCGCCGATGCGTTCGACGCCCCCCCGCGCAAGCTCCCGTTCACCGCCGGTCGAGCCCGCCGTTGCAGGCAGGTCGAACAGCCGGTACTTGAAGCTCGTGGACCCGAGATTTGCGACGAGGACTTTCACAATCACTCCAAACGTTTCCGGCCACCCCCCACACCATGGATGGCTGGGGAAGGCGTGAAACTAGCTAAAAAAGGCTGCGACGAGCGAGTCGGCCGGCCGCGGGATGACGTGGCTGGCGACGAGCTCGCCCACCTGCTGGGCCGCGTTGGCACCGGCCTCGACGGCCGCCCGCACGCTGCCCACGTCACCCTGCACGACCGTCGCCACGTAGGCGTTGCCGATGCTGACGCGCTTCAGAATCTTCACGTTGGCCGCCTTGGCCATCGCGTCGGTGGCCTCGACGAGGCCCACGAGTCCCTTGGTTTCCAGAAGTCCGATCGCCGTATTCATGAAATGGTCCTGTGAAAAAGAGGTTGAACTATCGATCCGTGTCGCAAGAGGTTTCGCGACCCGTTTTGCACTCCGTGTTGTTCTGCTGCGAGCCATTTACGCCTGGGCGGGCAGGACGATGCCGATGTCCTCGTGCGGACGGGCGATCACCTGCACGCTCACCACATCACCGATCCGGCCGCCGGCCGCCGCACCCGCGTCGGTCGCCGCCTTCACCGCGGCCACGTCGCCCGAGACGAACGCCGTCACGAGTCCGCTGCCGATCTTGTCCCAGCCGATGAAGGTGACGTTCGCCGCCTTCATCATCGCGTCGACCGCTTCGACGAGCGTGACGAACCCCTTCACCTCGATCATGCCGAGGGCTTCCACGTTCTTCGCCATCTGTTGCATCGCTCCTGTTTTCGTTCTCCATCATCCGCCGCAGGCTGCCCCGCGGTGACCGCACCGGCACGCGCCGGCAGGACGGTCGAATGTCTTTCGTGGCGAGCGTGAGGCTCGCCACCCGTGTCATGTCTGTTTCAAAAGTTCGACACCTTCCGCATGATCGAGGTCGGCCGCGTTTCCCTCATCGGTGTCGATGTGCACCTCGAGCTTGCTCGTGGCATCGGCCCGCACGAGCAGGTTGCGAAACACCGTGCCGCACGAGCCCTTGATCAGGAGGCTCATGCGGTCGCCGTCCTTGACGCCGAAGTGCTCGGCGTCGGCAAAGCTCATATGCACGTGCCGCTCGGCCCGGATCACACCCTCGGCAAGCTCGACGGCGCCGGCAGGGCCTACGAGCACGCAGCCGGGGGTGCCGGTGATCTTGCCGCTGGGCCGCACCGGCAGGTCGATGCCGAGCGAAATGCCGTCCGTGAAGGCGAGTTCCACCTGCGACGCCTTGCGGGTCGGCCCGAGCACACGCACGGTTGGCAGCATCTTCCGCTTGGGGCCGACGAGCATCACGGTCTGCTCGGCGGCATAGAAGCCGTCTTGGTAAAGATTTTTGTGTGGCGTGAGCTTCTGCCCCGGCCCGAAGAGCCGCTCGACGTGCTCGTCGGTGAGATGACAGTGCCGGGCGGAAATGCTGACGACGAGTTTTGGCTCGGCGCCGCGTGTCTGTCCCGGGCTGGCAGCCTGCGACGGCGGCACACCATGCGAGCGCAGCACGATTTCGCGGACGATCCGCTCGACACCCGTGCGGTCGAGGCCGGCGGGCAGAGCGAGCGATGCGGAACTGGTGGAAGACAAAATGGTGGTCATGCAGGACGATTCCGGCGAGGAAGAGACGCGGGCGGCATGGCATCGGCGTCGGGCACGGGCGTGACGACGAGCTGGGCCCCGGCCTTGGCGATCGTGTCGCGCCAGGCGGGGGAGAGTCCGTCATCGGAAACGAACACGTTGATCGAGGAGAGCCCCGACACGAGGGTCAGGCTCTTGCGGCCAAACTTGGAGCTGTCGGCGACGACGATCACGCGGCCGGCCGCCTTGAGCATCGCCTGCTCGGTTTCCGCGAGCAGGAGGTGGGCGTTGAAGAGGCCCTCTTCGGAGATGCCGGCCGCCGAGAGCACCGTGGTGGTGACGTGGAGCCGGCCGAGCAGCTCGTTGGCGTAAGGGCCGAGGCACACGCCGGTGCGGGGCGAGACGTAGCCACCGAGGAGCACGAGGTCGGTACGGGCTTCCGATGCGAACAGATTCGCGACGGGCAGGCTGTTGGTGACGACCTGGAGCGAGCGGCCGACGAGCAGTCGCGCTACCTCGTATGTGGTCGTGCCGCCGTCGAGGAGCACCGTCTCGCCGTCGCCGACGATCTCGGCTGCCTTGGCCGCGATCGCGCGTTTGGCAGCCCAGTTCGCCGGCTGCCGCTCGTCGAATTCGGCGAGCCTGGGCATGCCTCCGGAATAGAGGACGCCACCATGCGTGCGCTTCGCCGAGCCCTGTTCTTCGAGGGCGTCGAGGTCGCGCCGGACCGTCGACTCCGACACGCCCAGTTCTCGCACGAGTTCGTCCAGGGCCGCGAATCCGCGGATCCGGATGAGGTCGAGAAGGCGGCTGCGGCGTTCATGGTTTTGCACGGTTCAGCTTCCTGCGTGCCCTATTATGATCAAAACCCTATCGTTTTCAAGCGTTTCGTAAGTGGTTTGTGGCAACTATCTGTCAATCCGCGATCGCTCAGGGAGCGGAAACGCGCAAGTCCATGCGGGCCATGAACTTGTGGCGATTGCGGGGAATTTGCGGCCGCGGCACGCAGGTGGCTAACGGCTGATCGCCTCCCCCCGCCGCGTACGTCCAGACTGGTAGTCCGCATCCGTTAGCCATCTAGCCATCCCGCAGAGTGCAACTCTGCGGCTACGGGCTGGAGGCCGCCTCTGCCGTGTAGGTGCAGACTGGTAGTCTGCACCCGGTAGCGGTCCCGCAGAGTGCCACTTTGCCGCTACAAAGGTCGGCAATGGTTGTCATGGAGGAGACGTGGGTGTCTGGCGATTTTCCCTTCCCGTTGGTTGTTTTGCGGCAGCGAACTGCCCGGGATCGCGCGTGGACGTGGCAGACCCGGTGGCGGACAGGGCGGCCTGCGCCGATCTCTGCGACCGCTGCGCCGCCCATCCGTGCAGTGGGGAGCCGGTGCCCAAGAGCCTGGCAGCAGAGCTCCGCTCGCGGCCCGGTCGAGCCGTGCTGGGCTGGGTGGCACGTCCGGTTGCCCCGTCCGACGGGCGGCTCGTGCTGGGGTTCGTCACGCTGGTGATCGTGTCGGGGCCGCCCGCGGAGCGATTCTCGCTTGGCTGGCTCGTCGTGGATCCCGCGTTCAGGCACCGAGGTGTCGGGCGGGCGCTCGTCGCCCGGGCGATGCATGAGGCGAGCGGCTTGGGCGCCGCCGAGATTCACGTCGAAACGCTCGACAGCTGGCCTGCGGCAGTGGCCTTCTGGCAGGCGACGCAGTTGGCGGCCCAGCAGGCGGTGGCTAGACTTCAAGCGTCAGGAGAGAGTCGCAAGACCGCCGAAGGCTGAACGCTCAGGCAAAAGTACTGACGACACACACTGTTGGAGAGTGACGCGGTCCTCCGGAATCGCGTCCACCGAAGGGGCAACCCGCGAATTGGAGTTCGCGGCGAATCTCTCAGGTTCCAGGACAACAGGGTTCCAAGGGCGCCGGCTTTGTCGGCGCCGCCATCGCGGAGCCCTCCCCATGTCCGATGTCGTGACCACCGGCCCCCGATCGCCCGCCGCCCGCCAGGCGGCCGCCGTGCCGCTCGCCCGGCTCGAAAACTCCGCTGAATTCATCGCGCGTCACATCGGCCTCGATCCTGCCGACGAGCGGCACATGCTCGACTGCGTCGGCGCGACGTCGCGGGAAGCGTTGATCGCCGAGATCGTGCCCGCCAGCATCGCCAAGACGACCACGATGCGGCTGCCACCCGCGGTGTCCGAAGCCGCAGCGCTCGACGAACTCCGCACGATCGCGGCCCGCAACACGCTGTGCAAGAGCTTCATCGGCCAGGGCTACCACGGCACGCACACGCCCGCCGTGATCCTGCGCAACATCCTCGAAAATCCGGCGTGGTATACCGCCTACACGCCCTACCAGGCCGAGATCAGTCAGGGGCGGATGGAAGCGATCGTCAACTTTCAGACGATGGTCTGCGATCTCACGGCGATGCCGATCGCCAATGCCTCGCTACTCGACGAGGCCACGGCGGCGGCAGAGGCGATGACCCTTGCCAAGCGCACGGCGAAGAGCCCGAGCCACACGTTTCTTGCCGACGCCCGTGTGCACCCGCAGACGCTCGAGGTGCTCCAGACGCGGGCGAAGCCGCTCGGGATCGATGTGGTGGTCGGGGACGTGGCGACGCTCGTCGACACCCGCGAGTTCTTCGGCGTGCTCGTCCAGTATCCAACCACCGGCGGCGACGTGGTCGACCATCGCGGCCTGGCCGAGCGGGTGCACGCGAAGCAGGCGGCGCTGTGCGTGGCGGCCGACCTCCTCTCGCTCGTGTTGCTCGCGCCGCCGGGCGAGTGGGGGGCCGACATCGTCGTGGGCACCACGCAGCGATTCGGCATGCCGATGGGCTGCGGCGGGCCGCATGCGGCGTTTCTCGCCTGCCGCGACGAGTTCAAGCGGTCGCTGCCGGGGCGGCTCGTGGGCGTGAGCATCGATGCCCACGGCAAGCCGGCCTACCGGCTGGCGCTCCAGACCCGCGAGCAGCACATCCGCCGCGAGAAGGCCACGAGCAATATCTGCACCGCGCAGGTGCTCCCGGCCGTCGTGGCAAGCATGTATGCCGTGTACCACGGGCCCGCGGGGCTCGTGCGGATCGCCGAGCGCGTGGCGGCCTTCACGGCGATCCTCGCCGACGGGCTCCGCACGATCGGCGTGCCCCTCAAGCACACCCACGCGTTCGACACGCTCGCGATCGACGCGGGCGACCGGGCCGCCGCGCTCGCCGCCCGGGCCCGTGAGCTGGGGATGAATCTGCGGGTCGTCGATTCACGGACGCTCGGAATTTCGCTCGACGAAACGACCACCCGCGCCGACGTCGTGCGGCTCTGGGAGGTGTTTGTCGCCCCGGGGCGGGCCGTGCCCGAGTTCGCCCGGTACGAGGACGGATGTGAATCGTTGCTTCCGGCGGCTCTGCGCAGGGCAAGTGATTTTCTCACGCACCCGGTGTTCAACTCGCATCACAGCGAGACCGCGATGCTGCGCTACATCCGGGAACTCTCCGATCGCGATCTGGCGCTCGACCGCAGCATGATCCCGCTCGGCAGCTGCACGATGAAGCTCAACGCCACGAGCGAGATGATCCCGATCACGTGGCCCGAGTTCGCGCACATCCATCCCTTCGCCCCGGCCGACCAGCGCGCGGGCTACGCCGTGCTCGAAACCCAGCTCCGGGAGTGGCTTTGCGAGGCCACGGGCTACGCCGGCATCAGCCTCCAGCCGAATGCCGGCAGCCAGGGGGAGTATGCCGGGCTGCTCGTGATCAAGGCCTGGCAGGAGGCCCGCGGGCAGGGGCAGCGCACCATGTGCCTGATTCCGTCGTCGGCCCATGGCACGAATCCGGCGAGCGCCCAGATGGCCGGCATGCACGTGGTCGTGACGGCCTGCGACGACCAGGGCAACGTCGATCTCGCGGACCTCGAGGCGAAGTGCCGTGCGCACGCCGACACGCTGGCCGCCGTGATGATCACCTACCCGAGCACGCACGGCGTGTTTGAGACGGAGATCAAGCGGCTGTGCGAGATCGTGCACCGCTACGGTGGCCGCGTCTATGTGGACGGGGCCAACATGAACGCTCTCGTCGGCGTGGCGGCACCCGGCGCCTTCGGCGGCGACGTCAGCCACTTGAATCTCCACAAGACGTTTTGCATCCCACACGGCGGCGGCGGCCCGGGCGTGGGGCCCGTGTGCGTGGTGGAGGATCTCGTTCCCTTTCTGCCCGGGCACGTGACGGGCGGCCTGCCGCCGAGCCCGGTGGGCGCCGTCTCGGCCGCACCGCTGGGCAACGCCGCGGTGCTGCCGATCAGTTGGATGTATTGCCGGATGATGGGAGCCGAGGGGCTCCGGCGGGCGACCGAGACGGCGATCCTGTCGGCCAACTATGTGAGCACACGGCTTCGTGACCACTTTCCCACGCTGTACGCCGGGCAGGGGGGCCGCGTGGCCCACGAGTGCATCCTCGACCTGCGGCCGCTCAAGGACACGAGCGGCGTGACGGCCGAAGACGTGGCGAAGCGGCTCGTCGATTACGGCTTCCACGCGCCGACCCTGAGCTTTCCCGTGCCCGGCACGCTGATGGTGGAGCCGACGGAGAGCGAGCCGCTCGCCGAGCTCGACCGGTTCGTCGACGCGATGATCGCGATCCGCGAGGAGATCCGGCGGATCGAGGCCGGGGAATGGCCGGAGGGCGACAATCCGCTCAAGCATGCCCCGCACACGGCGGCATCCGTGGCCGCCACCGATTGGGAGCATCCCTACACGCGGGAGCAGGCGGCGTATCCGGTGCCGGGGATCGAGCGACGCAAGTATTGGCCGCCGGTCGGCCGCGTGGACAACGTCCACGGCGATCGCAACCTGTTCTGCAGCTGCGTGCCCGTGTCGGCCTGGCAGGAGTAGCAGCGCCTGCCTCTCCCCTCGTAGGTGCAGACTGCCAGTCTGCACACGGCGGCGCGCGGTGGAGCCTGGCCGAATTCTGCGGAGTACCACTCTACGGCTAAGGAGTTGTCCACGAAAATTCGTGGTCGCCCGCCCCTGCCTCTTTGCGGTGGCCATCGGGGAGGATGACGGTCGCCGTCGTGTGCTGTGGCACCGTGAACCTCGCCACGTAGCTGCCGTCCGGCCTGCGCTCCCAGGCTGCGCGAACCATGCCGTGTGGTGAGCGGTGTTCGGCTCGAACGTACGTGAGATCGCCCGCCGGCATCGGCTGCAACACGAAGTGTTTGAAGCCCGGCTGATCCGGGTCGGGTCGGATTCCGGCCAGGTATTCGTAGAACCATGCGCCGATGTCGCCGAACATGATGTGGTTGTGGGAGCCGCCGCCCCACCAGTCTTCGGTAAGCGTCGTGCAGCCTTTCTCGATCATCCACCCGTAGCCGGGCGCCGTCTTCTGGCACACGACGCGCATGGCCTGCTCGTGATGGCCATGGTCGGAGAGCGCGCGAAAAAGGGCCTTCGCGCCGAGAATCCCCACGTCGACATGATCCTTGGCCGCCGTCACCGCCGCCGAGAGCTTGCCGGCTGCGGGTTTCCGCAGATGCTCGGGCAGGAGCCCGAAATGGAGCGCGCATGCCTGGGCGGCCTGGCTACCCGCGCCGACCGTGCCGTCGGGCTGCACGAACGCCTTCACGAAAGCTTCTCGCACCGAAGCAGCCAGGGCCCGATAGCGGGCCGCATCGTCTGTCTTGCCGAGGACATCCGCCATGCGCGCGAGCCGTTCGAGAGCCCCGTGGTAGAAGCATGTGGACGTGATCTCGCGCGGCGTGCGGGTCTTGGCCGGGCTCCAGTCGCTGACGCCGTCCTTGATGATGAAGTCGGTGGCCGTGCGGGCATGGTAGTTGGCCCACTTCTGCATCATCGGATAGGAGGCAGCCACGACCGTGCGGTCGGCCGTAAACTCGTACACGGTCCACGGGATGACGACCGCGGCCACGTTCCAGTCGCTTGCCTCGCCGCCCCAGCCGGCCGTGGGGCAGACGACCTTCAGCCGGCCCTCCTTGTCCTGCACGTCGAGAAAGTCGCCCATCCACTTTCGATAGCCGGCGGCGTTGTCGAAGTTGAACATGGCCTGCGCACACGCCAGGTGCGCGTCGCCCGTCCAGCCCTTCTTCTCGCGCGTCGGGCAGTCGGTCGGGAACCCGTGGAAGTTGCCCCGGTAGCTGCGCCGGATCGCGGCATGGATCGCGTTCACGAGCGGATCGGAGCACTCGAACGATCCGGCCGACGGAAAATCGGTGTGCACGAACCGGGCCTCGACCGACGACGGCTCCGGTGTGCCGGGCCAGCCCTCGACCTCCACGTAGCGAAAGCCATGATACGTGAACCGCGGTTCCCACTCCTCCAGGCTGCCGTCGCCGCGCAGCGTGTAACGGTCTTGCTGGAACCAGCCACTCCAGATCAGGCCTCCGAGTTCGCGTTCGATCCGTCCGTCGCGAAGTTGCTCGCCGAACCGCAGGCGGATCTCCGTGCCCGCCGGCCCCCGCACGCGGAGCCGCGCCCAGCCTGAGATGTTCTCGCCGAAGTCGTAAAGCCAGACGCCGGGCCGCGTTTGGGTAAGTTTCACGGCAGGCAGCGTCGCGGTGACGCGCATCGGTGCCAGCGCTTCCGGCCGTAGCATGCCGGCCGGAGGCTTCATCCGCTCCGCGTATGCCCAGGCCGAGTCGTCGAATGCCGGCGTGTCCCACCCGCGCCATTCCTTCCGCGCATCGTAGACCTCGCCATTCATGAAGGCATCGACGAGCACAGGGCCATAGGCGGCCCGCCACGACTCGTCGCTCGTGATCGTCTGCTCCGAGCCGTCCGCATATTCGATGCGGAGCGTGACCAGGAGCTTCGGCCGGTCTTTCCAGGGCGACTGATCGAAGTTCCAGGCCGTTTTCACGGTCTCCGCGAACCAGCCATGGCCGAGCATTACGCCGATCGCGTTGCGGCCCGGCTGCACGAGTCGCGTGACATCTCGCTCCGTGTAGAGCACCGTCTTGTCGTATTGCGTCATTGCCGGACCGAGCACGGCATCGTCCAACGGCGTGCCGTTCATCGATACGACGTGGCAGCCGAGGCCGCTGCTCTGCAGCGTGGCCTGCTTCACGGGCTTGTCGACGGTGAAGGTCTTGCGCAGCAGTGGCGCGGGCGCCGACTGATTGCTCCCCGGAAAAAAGCCGCCGGGAGCGACGGAGCCCCAGGGAGCGATCCCGACGTCGCCGAGCCGCACCGCAGACTTCCAGCTCGCGATGGGCGTCTCCGGCGCCGCCCATTTCCCATCGGCGTCCGCCGAGTCGGTCCAGAGCACGTCACCCGCGCCCGGCGTCAGTTCCTGCACGAAGCCGTCGTCGAATTCGATGACGATCTTGAGTGCCCAGCCTGCGGGCCCCCCGCCGTTGCGGCCTGCGATGCCGATCACGTTCGGCCCTGGCCGCAGGTATTCGGTCACTTCGCGCTCGACTGGTTTCGCCCAGTTCGTCGCCTCGCACCGCCTGTGTCCGTTGATGAACAGGTCGGCTCGGTCGTCGCCGGTGAGCCGCACCCAGGCAGTGCGGATCGTGACCGCGCGTGCGTCGGGCAGTCGCACGTTCCAGCGGAAGACACGCTGCCCTGCGGCCGCCGGATCGGTCGCGCTCCGTGCCTCGCCAGTCCAGATCCACCCAACGCCCTTCCAGTCGAGCTTGCTCTCGGCACCCTGTAAGGACTGCTGCCGCTCGACCGGCTGGTTGAAGCCGATCCATGCGCCCTCGGGCTTTTTCGGCACACGCTTCGCGAGGGCGGCGAGTTGCGTGGGCGTGACGAAGACGACGTGGTCGGGCTTCTGGGCCACGAGTTGCCTGAGCGGCTCCTTCTTCCATTCCCAGCAGGAGATCACGCTCGACACGAGCACCGGCTCGCCGGCTGCGAGCTTCCGGCCCACCAGCAGATCGAGGTCGGTGTAAAAGGCCCGCGCCATCGCCGCGCCACCATCTTCCGTCGCAGGCGGATGAAACGTTAGCGTGCCGGGTGTGCTGCTCCAGAACGCCGGCTTCCCGCTCGGCAGCCGCTCGACGAGGCCCTCGGGATCGTCGCCCCGCCGGTTCCAACTATTGATTATGCTGTGGCAAAAAGGGAGTGCGCGGGCGTAGCGATCAGCGAGCGGCTCGCCCCGCGGAGAGATGTTGAGCGTGGCGAGGCCGAGCGCCGTCATCGAGCGCGTCGTATCGGCAAAGAAGATGTTCCAGGCGGCCTCGCGGTCGGCCAGCCGGGTGCCGAACACCTCCGGGCTCACGTAGGTCGCTCCGCTCACGCCGCACACGAACTCGACGCCGGCGCGGGCCTGCTCGAAATACCAGCGGGTGGCGGCGGGCATCGCCTCGCGAATCGTCGGTCCGACCGTGATCCCGAGGGGGAGCTCGGGCGAGTCAGGGGCGAAGTAGTGCTGCCGGAAGTAATCCATCCAGGGCGAGAGGTTGTCGCCATCGGAGATGACGAGGCTCGCGTAGATCTTCCCAGCCTCGAGCGAAGGCGCTGCGGGCTGGGCGGGCTGCCGCACTGGCGGCAGCGGTGCGCCGGCCATCACGCTCATGTTCGCGAGGCCGTCGCTTGGCACGTAGCCGTGCGAGTAGGGCGTGGCCTGCATGACGGCGATGTATTCGTCGACGCCGAGCCGGGGGCCGAACGATGGCCAGCCCATCACGACCGAGTGCGTGTCCATCGCAGCGAGCATCCGCGCCACGAGGTCGTGTTCGCGGGCCGGGTCGGCTCCCTTGGCGAAGGCATCGTCCTTGTAGGCGGTCCATACCAGCGGGATCCGCCACTGGTAGCACTGGTCGACGTTGCCCCAGGCGAGCCGCGCGGGATGAAAGTAGTTGAGCGCATGCCGGCTGAACCGATCGCGATAGGTCTGCCAGACCCACTCCATACCGTCGAGATACGTGGCGAACCGTCCCCGCAGGTCGACCTTCACCGGGAGGCCGAGCTTCTCGGCGAGCGCGGGCGTGCAGAGCAGGAGATCCTCGCAGGCAGCCAAGTTCATGGCGATCACGTCGCCGCGGTCGCAGGCCGGGTCGGCGACGATGGCTCCTTTGATCTCGGCGGCGTGCGTCTTCACAAGCTGCGCCCAGTCGGCTACAAGGTCGTAGCCATCGATCGCGCCCTGCCGCACGTGCTCGTCGAGCCAGAAGCGGTCTTGGTCGTGCGGCGCTCCGGATCGCAGCAGCCAGATCGAGGGCTGGCGGCGGCTCGTCAGACCTTGCAGGCAGCACAACGCCGCGCGCTCGTCCGGCGGAAGCTTCGAGAGATCGACGGCGGCCAGACGCGATGCAGGGGCGGGGGAACGCGGCACAAGCGAGTCGCCCCACGGGCGCGGCGACCGCTCGATCGGCAGATTCGCGGGCAGCGCGTCGGGCTTCGGAAGGGAGTCGAGCTTCGCATCGGCCGCTGCCACATCGGTCGGGGGCAGGATTCGCTTCTCCTGAAGACACCAGAGCACGCCACGCACGAGCAGTTGTTCGGCAAACCAGCGTTCGCGAGTGTCGAGGTTCCAGCATGTCTGGCCTAGCCAGACGTCGCATGCGCCATTGGCCTCGGGGCACCGCCGCTTGATCGCCGCGGCGATCGGCAGGGCGGGGCCGGCGCCCTCTTGCTCCACCGTCACGAGCGGGATCAGCTGATCACCGGCCGGCAGTGACTTCGGGTCGAGCCGCTGCTGGTTTGGAAGGCTGCTCGCGAGCATCGCCGGCGTGATGCCGAGCGGATTCTGCGGCACGGTCCGCGTGCAGGGGCGGTCGTGCCGAACGGTGCCGGCCGTGCGCAGGAGGAGGATGCCTGCGGCATCGGCTCGCTGGGCCTCCGTCGCGGGTGACGTGGTCCATCGTGGCTGATCAGGCGACCCAGCCGCGGCGCGTGTGGCCACCTTCGCGAGCGGTTCTCGAAACCAGACGAGGCATCCCCCCGCGCGGCGAAACGCCTGGAGGGCGGGAAGAGCGGCTTCCGGCAGGGCGTCGGTGTCGGGCAGCACGAGCACGGGGAGCTTCGTGGCGTCGAGCCGCGCCGGGTCGGCGAGTCCTTCGGCCGAGAGCCGTGTCACGGCCATGTGTGCCCCGAGGATGTCGGCTATCAACGGCGCCGGGACGACGTCGTTGCGCGAGAGCGTGGACCAGTCGGGATCGACGAACACGGCCACCTGGCCATGGGCCGTGTGCAGGGAAAGCGCGACTGCGAGCGCGCCCAGGCAGCCGAACACGCTGGCTTGGCGGTGGGGGTGATGGATGGGCGGGAAACTCATGTGCGGCGTGCGAGTGGCGGATGATGGCATGCGTTCGATCGTCCGCTCGGCCGCAGCGCACTGCCAGTCAACAGAATTGCCGACGCGCGGGCGGTCCTTCAGGATCGGTCCACCGCGAGTGTGCCGACCGCGCAGACCACGCGGGCCCGTCGAGGCCAGGCTGGAAGAGAAAGGTCAACAAGGAATATCCTCTTTTTTGCTGATAACCGCGTAACCTTCCCGATGCAATAAAAGAGATCCGATGGAACTGCCGGATTGACGTCGGCGCGACTGTCTTCTCGCGGAACTCGGGGCTTCACGTGCGGATGTGTGCCGTGCAACAGAGCGAGCGATAAACTGGGCCACTCGGTAGCCACATGCACTCGGCACGAATCATGTCCCTGATCCTTGCATTGCTGTTGCATGGCGTCGCACTGTTGATGCCAGGCGTCGCTGCGGCCGCTGGCCCGGACTTCGCTCGGGACGTGCGGTCAATCCTTTCGAATCGGTGCTTCAAGTGCCACGGCCCCGACGAGGGGAACCGCGAGGCCGGGCTGCGGCTTGACCATCGTGACGTTGCGATCGGCGAGCTCGACAGCGGCCGCCGCGCGATTGTTCCGGGGCATCCTGGCGACAGTGAATTGGTGGCCCGGATCGTGAGCGACGACCCCGATCTGGTGATGCCACCGCCGCACACGAAGTCCACACTGACGCCGGACGAGAAGCGGATTCTGACCGAGTGGATCGCCGTCGGTGCGCCCTATGCCCCACATTGGGCATTCGTGACACCGGAGCAGCCTGCGGTTCCGGAACTCGCGTCCGCGCCAGCAGGCTGGCACAGAAACCCGATCGACGCTTTCGTGCTTCAACGGCTCCAGGACGAGGCGATTGCCCCGAGCCCGGAGGCAGACAAGGCGACGCTGTGCCGCCGCGTGTATCTCGACCTGGTCGGCCTTTCGCCGTCGCCAGCCGAATTGGATGCGTTCCTCGCGGATCCGGCGCCGGACGCCTATGAGCGGCTGGTCGACAGGTTGCTGGCGAGCCCGCGCTACGGCGAGCGCTGGGCGCGTCGGTGGCTCGACCTCGCCCGCTACGCCGATACCAATGGCTACGAAAAGGACCGCGATCGCTCGATCTGGCCGTACCGCGACTGGGTGATTCGCGCCCTGAACGACGACATGCCGTTTGACGAGTTCACGATCAAGCAGCTCGCCGGCGATCTGCTGCCTGACCCCACGGCGAACGACATCATCGCTACGGGCTTCCACCGCAACACGATGATCAACGAGGAAGGGGGCATCGATCCGCTCGAGTTTCGCTACCTCGCCATCGTGGATCGCGTGAATACGACCGGCGCCGCGTGGCTGGGCCTCACGTTCGCCTGCGCCCAGTGCCACACGCACAAGTTCGATCCCATCACCCACACCGACTATTTCGGTGTCTTCGCGATGCTCAACAACGCCGACGAGCCGGAGTGGCTGATCCCGGGGCCGGACTTGGACCAACGACGGGCTTCGCTCGCCCGCCAGCTCGACGAGGCCTGGAAGACAATTCCTGACAAGTGGCCGGCGAAGGCCGTGGCGGCTCCGGAGCAGGTGGCAGGATCCGGCGAGCCGGGCATGGCGATCGACGTCGAGCCGACGGCAGCGGAGCAGCTCGCACGGCGGTTCGAGGAGTGGCAGCGCGAAGAGGCCGCGCGGGCGGTCGCCTGGGGCGTCTTGCGACCTGCTGCCATGCAGGCGAATGTGCCGCGTCTCACAAGTCGCGATGACGGGACGATCGTTGCCAGCGGCGACTTCACGAAGAGCGACACGTACGAGATCGAGCTGCCTCCGTCGCCGAAGCCGGTGCGTGCGATCCGGCTCGAGGTGCTTCCCGACGAAAGCCTTCCGAATCACGGCCCCGGGGTCACTTGGTATGAGGGGCTGCCAGGATCGTTCTTCCTGTCGGAGTTCAAGGTGGCCGTCGGCGGGCGCGGCCGGCAGGTTGCCTCGGCAACCCACTCGTTCGCGTGGGAAAAAGACACGGCCGCAGCCGCCATCGACGGCGAGATGTCGACCGGTTGGAGCACGCACTCGGAGCAGGGCCAGCCACACGCCGCCGTGTTCGTGCTGGCAGAGCCAGTGATGCCGGGCGAGCCGATTACGGTTTCACTTTTGTTCGAGCGACATTTTTCCGCGGCGCTCGGCTGCTTTCGACTGTCGGTCACCGACGAAGAGTCGGCCGAGTCACGGGGCCTGACCGCCGCCGAAGAACGGATCATGCTCAAGGACGTATCGGAACGGACTCTCGAAGAGAGGCAGGCCGTCTTCCGTCGGTTCCTGGCGCGGGCACCGGAACTGGCGGAGCCCATGAAGTCGATTCGGTGGCTCGAAGGATCGATGCGCAGCGGCACCCGTTCGCTCGTCCTCAAGGAGCGACCGGCAGACAATCCCCGCAAGACTTTTCGCCACCATCGCGGCGAATACACGCAGCCGAAAGAGGAGGTGCAACCCGCCACGCCGTCGTTCCTGCCTCCCTTGCCTCCGGGTGTGCCACCCACACGGCTCGGCCTCGCGAAGTGGCTCGTCGCGCCGGACAACCCGCTCACCGCCCGCGTCGCCGTCAACCGACACTGGCAGGCGTTCTTTGGCCGCGGGTTCGTTCCATCGCTCGAGGATCTGGGCCATCAAAGCGAAACCCCAAGCCATCAGGATCTGCTCGACTGGCTAGCGACGACGTATTCCCGGGATCTCGCCTGGTCCACCAAGAAACTCCATCGCCTCATCGTGGCCAGCGCGACCTACCGGCAGGTGTCGGCTGTGACGCCTGCCCTCGCCGAGCGCGATCCCAAGAACGTGCTCCTGGCCCGGGGCCCGCGGATCCGGTTGGAGGCCGAGGTGATCCGGGACTCCCTCCTGAAGGCGGCCGGCCTCCTGTCGGAAAAGATGTACGGCCCCGGCGTTCGCCCGCCGCAGCCGGCGGGTGTTACGGAAGTGGCCTACGGCGAGCCCAAGTGGGTGCCGAGCGGCGGGGAAGACCGGTATCGCCGCAGCATCTACACGTTCCAGAAACGCACGGCTCCGTTCGCGATGACGACCACGTTTGACGGCCCGACGGGCGAGGCATGCGTGCCGCGTCGCGACGTCTCGAACTCCGCGCTCCAGTCGCTCACCCTTCTCAACGATCCGATGTTCGTCGAGGCGGCGCAATCGCTGGGCCGTGTCGTCGCAGTGGCCGGTTCCGACGACGACACTCGGCTTCGGGACCTCGCGAGGCGAGTCCTCTCCCGCGAATTCGACGACGCGGAAACGTCGTTCATGAGGGCCTTTCTCGACACGCAGCGGCAGCGGGTGGCGGCCGGTGAACTCGACGCCAAACGGCTCGCCGGAACCGATGGCCCTGACGCCCAGGAACGGGCGGTGTGGATGCTGACGGGCCGCATCGTCATGAATCTCGATGAGACGGTCGTGAAAAAATAGGGCGAGCATCCATTCCGGATCGGAGCGAAACGATGACCAGTCTCGACATCACCCGCCGTCATTTCTTCAATGATTGCGGCATCGGGGTCGGCAAACTCGCGCTGGCCGGCCTGCTCGCTGAGGCCTTGCCCGCTCGGCCGGCAGCCGGCGGATCGTCGGCGTCTCTCTCGCCGCTGGCGGCTCGGGCCGGACATTTTCCCGGCCGTGCGCAGGCGGTGATCCAGCTCTTCATGGCCGGGGCCCCGAGCCAGCTCGACATGTTCGACTACAAGCCGAAACTTGCGGCGATCGAGGGCAAGCCGATTCCCCCGGAGGTGATCGGCGGCCAGCGGTACGCGTTCATCCGGCCCGACGCGGCGGTGCTCGGGCCGCAGTTTCGGTTCGGCCGGCACGGGCAGTGCGGTGCCGACATCTCGGAGGCCCTGCCCCATCTGGCCCGCGTAGTCGACGAGATCGCGATCGTGCGCAGTTGCCGCACAGACCAGTTCAATCATGCGCCGGCCCAGATTTTCATGAACTGCGGCTTCGCGCAGCCGGGGCGGCCGAGCATGGGTTCGTGGGTGACGTATGGCCTTGGCAGCGAAAGCGACGACCTGCCAGCCTTCATCGTGATGAGCACCGGGGGCGGGGTGAGCGGCGGCAGCGCCAACTGGTCAAGCGGCTTTCTCCCGAGCGTCTACAGCGGTACACGGTTTCGCAAGGCGGGCTCTCCGATCCTGAACGTCGAGATGCCCGACGGGGCGGATCGGCGCCTGGAATTCGACACGCTCCGGGCGATCACCGCGCTCAACCGCCAGCGGCTTGCGATCGACGGCGACCCGGAGATCGCCACGCGGATCGCCAGCTACGAGATGGCCCATCGGCTCCAGACGTCGGCCCCGAACCTCATGAATCTTGCCGATGAGTCGGCCGAAACGCTCGCGCTCTATGGCTGCAAGCCCGAGGAGGCAAGTTTCGCACGCGCCTGCCTGATCGCCCGGCGGCTCGTCGAGCGGGGTGTGCGGTTCATCACGATCTACCACGAGGGCTGGGATGGCCACTCGGACGTGGCCGGCAACGTCCGCGGCAACTGCGGCGCCACCGATCGGGGCAGCGCCGCCCTAATCCTCGATCTCAAGCGGCGCGGGCTGCTCGACAGCACGCTCGTGGTCTGGGGTGGTGAATTCGGCCGCACGCCGATGGTAGAGGCCAGCGCCGTGCTCAAGCGGTCGAAGGGCCGCGATCATCACCCCAACGCGTTCACGATGTGGCTTGCCGGCGGCGGCATCAAGGGAGGCATCAGCTACGGCGAGACCGATGAGTTGGGCTTCCACGTGGCCCGCGACGAGGTGCACGTGCACGACCTCCAAGCCACGATCATGCACTGTCTCGGCCTCGATCACGAGCGGCTGACGTATCGCTACCAGGGGCGCGACTTCCGGCTCACCGACGTCCACGGGCATGTCGTCAGCCGTCTCCTGGCGTAAGGCTCAAGACAAACTGAGGACACGTGGAGATGGTCTTGCCATGCGGATGTCGATGCCTTGGATTTTCATGATTGTTGCCATCGCATCAGGATCGGCTGCCGAGGCCGCCGATTCGGTCGATCTTCTCTCGAACGGCCTCCAAGGCTGGGTCGTCGAGGGAACAAGAGATTTTGACAACCGGGGGGATCGTGTGCCGGTGTGGACGTTCGCCGAGGGAGTTGTGCGATCGAGCGGCCATGGCTTCGGATTCCTGCGGAATAAAAGACAGGTTTCCGATTTTCGTCTCGAGCTGGAATATCGGTTCGCCAAAAACGGCAACAGCGGCGTTGGCATTCGCACCTGCCCGTATGTCGACACCGTGGACTCGAGGCCCAGTCAGGCGGGCTATGAGGTGCAGCTGCTTTCGGATTCTGGACAACGCCCCAGCCTGACCTCGGGCGGTTCGCTCTATGCCCACGCCATCCCGTCCCAAAACACGTCGCGTGCGATCGGCGAATGGAACTCGCTTGCCGTCGAGTGTCGTGGGCCCCGCATTCGGGTCATCCACAACGGAGTGGACGTGGTCGATTTCGACCAATCGACGCAGCCGACTGCTGAGCAAAAGCCTCTGCGGGGCAGCGTGTGTCTGCAGAACCACGGCAGCGCGGTGGAGTTTCGCTGCATTCTGCTGACCGATCTGTCGCCTGACGACGTCCTGCGGGACTGATTCTGGGGCCCCTCGTGTGGGAGGTGCGAGGGGCTCGGCCGTGACGATGCCTGTCGGCAATTCTGCCGACGGCGGTCGGCGAGGCCCCGAAATAGCCTGGAATCCAGGGCAACAAATTTTCCCCGCTTGCTTGCGTCAGCAGATTTGCCGATTTCGCTCGGCGGAACGGTGACCTACTTTTCAAGCGATGGGGGATACCCACAGAGCCCAGCATGTGGTTGGAGAAACGTGGATGAGACGCTCACTCCTGCAATCTGCAACGGTGTTCGTGCGGCGTGCCGTGATCGGCATCGCGTGTGGCTTCGTATGCATGGCAGTCACCCACGCGCAGTCGATCACGTGGAGTGGCAGCACGAGCCCGCTGTGGAATGTGACAGGCAACTGGTTCGGGGGCGTTCAGCCCGGGGCGTCGAACATCATCGTCTTCGGCACCGCCAGCACGGTCAATCTCTCAGGCACGCTCGGGGCGAATTTCTCCGTCGCCGGGCTCACTGTCGGCAGCACGCCGGGCAACGTCTCGATCAGCGGTAACACGCTGACGCTCGGTACCAACGGCATCGATATGTCGAGCGCAGCAAATTCGACCAACAGTCTCACGATTGGCTCAACGCTGAACTTCAACGCAACGTCGAATGTCAACGTGGCATCTGGGCGCTCGCTGACCTGGAATGCCTCGGGTGCAAACTTCAATTCCGGCACCGTCACGTTCTCTGGCGCTGGGACGGTAGCGGCGAACATCGCAACGAATATCGCAAACACCTCGGGCTCCAATGCGACCGTCGTGCTTCAAAGCGGTACGTTTTCGATCGGGAACGGCCCGAATCTCATGATCGGGAATGCAAGTAATACGCTTGGCTCGTTTATCAATAATGGTGGCACAATCACGCACCAATTCGGGGCATTTCAGATTGGTTTTTCCGGTTCGGGCGCTTTCTTACAGACGGCCGGATTGACGCAGGTCTCTGTCTTGCGGTTCAAGACGGGCGATCTCCGCATCTCAGGTGGCACTTTTTCAGCGAACACCTTCGATGAGATGGCGAATAGCGCGAGCAATGTTGCGTCCATCACGCTTACTGGCGGCACAACGACGCTCCCCGCCTTTCCGACGACCCGCGGCACAGGCGCCACGGCCACTGTCACGTTTGATGGCGGCGTGCTGCGGCCGAGGGCCACGAGTTCCGCCTATCTGCAAGGACTGACCAACGCCTACCTCACCAACAACGGTGCGTTCCTCGACACCAACGGCAACGACATCACGATCGCCCAGGTCCTGCAGGACGGCACTGCCGCAGGGACGGCTGGTCGGCTCACTAAATCCGGCGCTGGAACTTTGACGTTGACCGGATCGAACTCGTACAGCGGTGGCACCGTGATCAACGCCGGAGCGATTCAGGTCAAAGGCGAATCGCTTCCGAACGCCGGCCTCGGCACCGGCGCGCTCAACATCGCGAACGATGCGGCCGGACTGATTGTCTGGTGGAACACGGCCAACAGCACCGGAACGATTGCGAACAATGTCACGATCAACAGCAGCGTGAGTCCCACTGCGACCAAGGAGGCCATCTTCCTCGACGGCGGGAACGGCGGAAACCTCCTGCTTTCGGGTTCGGTGACGCTGTCAAACGCTGCGAGTTCACTCGGTTCGTATCAAAGTCAAATGATCACGATCACCGGAAAGGTGACGGGGACAGGCGGCCTCAACAAGGGCATGGGAGCGGCGAACAACACGGGGAGCCTCGTGCTGTCCAACACGGCAAATGACTATTCCGGCAACACCACAGTCGTTTCGGGTGTTCTCCGACTCGGTGCGTCGAACGCGGTGCCGTTTGGGGCTGGCAAGGGCAACCTCGTCCTCAACGGAGGTGCGAACAGTTTCCAAGCAGGAACGTTCGATCTAAATGGTTTTAATCAAACGGTCAATGGACTGAGCGGAACTGCGAACACAAATCTTGGCCGGGTGGTGAACAATGCGTCGGGCACGAGCACGCTCACCATCGGAGCCAACAACACGACGAGCAGTTTTGCCGGCCAGTTGGCCGACGGCGGCGTCGGCAAGGTGCTCGCGCTCAGCAAAACCGGCAGCGGCACCCTCACGATTTCAGGTAGCAACACCTACACGGGCACGACGACGCTCTCGGGCGGTGCTCTTTCCTTGGGCGGATCGTCGGCACTCGCCGGCGGTGGAAGCATCACATTCAACGGCGGAACGCTTCAACTGACTGCCAGTAATGTGCTCGACTATTCGGTAAGGATCGTTGGCAGCGGAAGCGCGATTTCGCTCGACACGAATTCGCAGAATGTCACGCTCGCGAGTGCGCTGGCAAGTTCCAATGTCGGGGGGCTCTCGGTTCTTGGGAGCGGGACGGTCACGCTGCAAGGCGCCAATGCGTATGGCGGCGCGACGGCGCTCCAAAATGGCGTCATGATGCTCGACTCGGGAAACGACAGGCTGCCGACTGCCACCACCCTGACGCTGGGCGCTGCGGGATCATCGGCGAAGCTCGTTCTCGGAGCATTGGGAGTCGCCCGAAACCAGACGCTTGCCGGCTTGCTTGCGACCGGCAGTGGAGGAAGCGTCGTGGGCCATGCAGCGGCGAATTCCACGCTTACGTTGAACATTGCCGCATCCAATACGTTTGCGGGCCAACTCGGGGGCGGCAGTACGAACGAAAATAATCTTGCCCTGGTCAAGTCTGGAGCGGGAACGCTCAACCTCACGGGAACGAATTCCTTCAGCGGTGGAACGACCGTTAACGCGGGTATGCTCGGACTGTCGAATCTCGCCGTGACGAACATCGGGCTCGGCGGCGGGAACCTGAACATCGCAACTGACGGCGCTGGCCTAAGGGTGTGGTATTCGGCGGTCGGTAGCGGGACAATCGCGAACAACATCACGCTCAATAGCTCGGTCAGCACCGACCCCGCCAAGGAGGCGATCTTTGTCGATGGTGGCGGTGCCAACAGCCTCACGCTTTCCGGAACGGTGACGCTTTCGAATGCCGCCAGTTCGATCGGTTCGTACTGGACAAACTCCGTGGCGATCACAGGCAAAGTTACCGGAGTAGGCGGTCTCTCGAAGGGCATGGGAGCAGCAAACAACACGGGCATGCTCACGCTTTCAAACGCCGGAAATGATTATTCTGGAAATACGGCTGTCGTGTCTGGAACGCTTCGGCTCGGGGTGACGAACGCGGTGCCGTTCGGCACCGGCAAGGGGAACCTCGTATTGAACGGCGGCACCGCGAGTTTTCGGGCAGGATCGTTCGATCTAAACGGCTTCGATCAGACGATCAATGGCTTGAGCGGAACCTCGAACACGTTTCTGGGCCAGGTGGTCAATAACGCCACCGGCACAAGCACTCTCACAGCGGGTGCCAACGACACGACGAGCAGCTTTGCAGGCCAGCTGTCCGACGGCGGCGTCGGCAGAGTGCTTGCGGTCACAAAAACCGGCGCGGGCACACTCACGCTTTCTGGAAGCAGCAACTTCACCGGTGCCACGACGATCGCGGGCGGTGTTCTTTCCGTCGCCTCGGGCGGCATGCTCGCGGGATCGACGGGAGCAATCGTGATCAATGGCGGAGAGTTGAAGTACAACTCTTCATCCACACTCTCGCGGTCGATCACGTTCACGGCCGGCACGATCTCCGGCACCGGCTCGATCGGTACGGCGGTGACGGTCAACACCGGTGACGTTCTTTCCCCAGGCAACTCCCCTGGCGTGCAGAACTACACGAACGGCCTCACGTTCGGCTCCGGCGGCCAATACATCTGGGAGATCAACAACTGGGCCGGCTCCCCAGGTACGGGATACGACCAACTCGCCGTGGCGGGAAGCGCGCTCAATATCACGGCCACGAGCGGCAGCACGTTCACTGTCGCTGTGACCGGGCTTACGGCGGGCAACGCATCAGGTGCCGTGCCCGGCTTCTCCGCGACGTCGGGCACCGGCACGTCTTTCACGATCGCCACGTCGTCGGCCGGGATCACCGGCTTTGACAAGACGAAGTTCGCCGTCGATACGAGCGGCTTCACGAACAATAACGCGCTCCCCGCCAGCGCTGGCTTCTGGGTGTCGCAGTCGGGCAGCAACATGCTTCTGAATTACGCGCCGTCGGCGACGCGTTCGCTCTCCGCCGCCACAAGCGCTGCCCAGATCATCGTGGGCGGCACGGCCACGATCTCGGCCAGTGTGATCAATGCCGGTGTTCCGGCGAGCAATCCTGATGCGCTGAGCTATACGGGGCTTTCCGTCGGCAACGGCGTGACGCTTGGATCGACGAGTGGCGCTGGCGTCACGGCGGGCGGGACGAGCACGACCTCCGGGGCGTTCAGCACCGTCACGGCCGGCACGTACACGTTTACGCCGAGCGTGGCCACGGCGACCAACACCAACATCGGCACCAATGCCCTCGTCGGCTCCACCGGCGCGGCCACCGTGACCGTGCTCGACCACGCCACGTCGAGCCTCTCGGGGACCGGCGCTGTCCTGAGCGCGGTGCTGAATCTTGGCACCTGGGACTACGGCGTCGGGGCGTGGACGGTCGGCACGAACACCGGCACATTCTCGGTCTTCAACCTCGCAAGCCTCGCGGGGGCGTCGCTCACGGCCGACCTGTCGCTGAACGGCTACACCGCGAATGGCGGCGGCTTCTCCACGAATCTGAATGCCTACTCCGACATCCTCGGTGGACAGTCGTCGCCCTTCACGATCACCGTCGATCCCTCATCGTTCCTGACGTCGGGCACGCAGTCGAAGACGTTCACCCTCACGATGGCGGATAAGACGGGGCTCTCGGGTGGCGCGGCCACCAACACGCTCACGGTGACGGCGAATGTCGTCGTGGTGCCGGAGCCGAGTGCCGCGATGCTCGCCGGGCTTGCGGTCTTTACGGCCTGCTGGGTCGCGTGGAGACGGCGATGCCCTGACGCCTGACCAGCCGCGCCGGAGTTCTCGGCGTAGGATTGGGCTGGGCTGGCGATGATGCGGGGGATTCGAGCCCCGCTCTCAAGGAGGCAGCGGTGCAGACATCTCTGGTTTTGCTGTGGCGTCGACGGGCCGCGTTTACGTTGATCGAACTGCTCGTGGTGATCGCGATCATCGGGCTGCTCGTTGCGCTCTTGATTCCGGCGGTGCAGGCTGCGCGGGAGGCGGCCAGACGCAATGCGTGCACGAACAACCTGAAGCAGTGGGGACTCGCCATGCACGAGCACCACGACGCCTTCCGGGCCCTGCCGTACGGCACGAACCGGGTGTATCCGCTCGGCAAGGAATCCGAGACCGCAGGGTGGACGCAGCGGCGCACGTTCGTCGTGTCGCTCTGGCCGTTCCTCGAACAGACAGGCCTCGCGAATGCCTACGATCCGACGCGAGGCTTCTACGACACGCGGTCCAATGCATCGGGCCGCTCGAATCTGCAGCTCGTTGCGACTCCAATCGCTTCCTACTACTGTCCGAGTGATCGGCCCGGCGCGATGTGGAAAGGTGATGGATTTGTCCGGTGTCGCCTGAACTACGTTTCAAACTGGGGGCCACAATATATCTTTAATTCCACGCCAAGCGTCATCCGCACGGCTCCGTTTGGCTTGTTGTCGGTCGGATCCGGCGGCTTCGCGACGTGTGTGCCATACCGCACGAAGTTCGGCGAGATCACCGACGGGCTCTCCAAGACGTTGATGCTGTCAGAAATGCGCACTCCGATACAAGACACAACGACCGACTCAAGGGCGGATGGCATGAGCGACGGAGGCTGCTCATGGTTCATGACCGGGAACACGCCTAATTCCGGGATCGACAACACCCCCGGGTGCGACCAGTCGCTCGATCAGGCCACGATGCCCTGTGTGACCACGGCCCATTCATGGCTGACAGCGCGCAGCAGACACGCCGATGGAGTGAATGCCGTGTTTTGCGACGGCGCCGTGGCATTCGTGAAGGATTCGGTCACGTTGGTGACCTGGCGATCGCTGAGCACCATGAATACCGCAGACACGATCAATGCCTACTGAATTGTTGCCCCGATGAAAAAGTGTGTCGAAAAATCATCATGGACTCGGCTGTGGCCGGCAGTCGTGTTAGCCGCAATGTGCGGATGCGGTCGGCCGCCGACGACGGTTGGCGGTGTGATCACGTGCAACGGCAGCCCGCTCGCGAATGCAGCCGTACAGTTCATTCCGGCCGATGGAGATGGCCAGGTTAGCCACGCATTCACCGATGCGGAAGGACGCTACGTTGCCAAGGTGTCGCCCACCCGTTTGATCGTGACGGTCAACGCACCAGTCCCCGCCGGCAGGCGAAAGGCCTATGACATGCCCGACAGTCCGATGGTGGATGTGATGGTCGAGTCGCTCCCGGAACACTTCAGTGATCGAGACCGTTCCGAGCTCGTCGTGTCGGCGGTCGAAGGGCGGCACACGCTGGCGGATTTTGCGCTCGAGCGGAAGCCGTAGCGCGTGCTTCTGTCAGTCATGCATCCGAACGCGGGCCGTAGATCTTTGCCACGGCCTGGGCCCGGGACCGGACGTGGAGCTTTTGGTAGATCCGCTCGATGTGCGTGTGCACCGTCGAGTAGCTCACCTTGAAGTGGGAAGCGATCTCCTTGTACAGGTAGCCTCGGGCGAGGAGGTCGAGCACGTCCCGCTCGCGCGGCGAGAGAGCCGCCTCAATCAGCTCCCGCTGCGGGTTGGCTTCACGGACGGCTGGTTTGGCCGGCTGTGTTGTAGGTTCTGCGAAGGCCTGAACGAGCTTTCTCGCGATATTGCTCGTGAGCGGGGCGCCTCCGCCGATCACGTCGCGAACAGCCGATAGCAACTGTGCGGCGCGAATCGGCTTGAGCAGGTAACCCTTGGCCCCGGCTGCCAGCGACTGATAGAGCACATCTGTGTTGTCATACACCGTGAGCATCACCACTTGCACGTCCGGCAGCAGGCCTACCAACTCGCGCACACACTGCACACCGTCCATCTTCGGCAGGTTGACGTCCATGATCACCACGTTGGGCCGCCGCTCGGCCATCTCGCGCAGGGCCTCCTCGGCGGAACCAAACGTGCCGACGCACTCGATCTCCGGGTCGCCCTGAAGAAAGCCGGCCAAGGCCTGGCGGGTGGCCTTGTCGTCTTCCACGATGGCGACGCGGATGAGATCGCTGGTGCTCGTCCGTGTGGTGCGCACGATCGGGGTGGTCTTGGTCATGGGGATGAACTCTCGTCGGGCTTTTCAGGACGTTGAAACCGGAACCGATAGCTGGATGGATGTGCCCTTGCCAGGCTGGCTCTCGCAGGAATACGTACCGCCCACCTGCTGCATGCGGCGTTGCATGTTGGCGAGTCCTTTGCCACTGGAGGAGCCGCGGGCGGCCTCGGCCGGCATGCCGTCGCCGTCGTCCTCGACGAGAATCCGCAGCCGGTTGTCGACCACGGCGAGCCGCAGCGTGATCGTGGTGGCGCGGGCATGTTTGACGGCGTTGTGGAGCGCCTCTTTGGCGGCGAGGAACAGGTTGTGGCGAACGTTGGAAGGTAGCGGGACGTCGGGCAGCCGGGGCGGAAGGTCGATTCGGCAGCACCCACCGCTGGAGGCCACGAAGTCCTGAGCATATTTGCAGAGATAGGCTGAAAACGGCTCGAGGGCGTCGTTGTGGGGGCTGATCGCCCAGACGATCTCGTTGAGATGCTTCGCCAGCCCCATGGCGTTGTCGAAGATCTGGTCGAGAAACCGGCGGCTCTCGTCGGGCGTGATCGCTGGGCTGCGGACGAGGTCGCTGAGCATGCCGATGCGGGTGAGGTTTGCCCCGAGGTCGTCGTGAAGGTCCTGGGCGATCCGCATCCTATCGGCGGCGAGCATCCGCTGCTGCTCGGCCGCGGCGAGCTGCCGCTGCATGCGCTGGCGGGCGACCTGCCGGATCCCGAGGGCGACGAGCCCGGTGCCGCCAGCCGCCGAGGCGGCCCAAAACCAGGGCCGCGCCCAGACGGGCGGAGGCACCTCGATGACGGCTGTGTATTCGGGGCTCTGGGGGACGCCGAGGGCCGAACACTCGCTTATCCGGAAGCGATATTCGCCGGGTGGCAGATCGTCGTAGGTCACGGAATACGCATCGCCAACGCCCACCGCATAGAGTTCGCTCCATTCGACGAGCAAGTCGTCGCCCGGCGTGACTGCCGGCGAGATCGTCGACGTGGTGATCCACCCGCCAAGGCCTCGGGGGTCGTCGTCGATGAGCGCGAGCGCGTGCCGCACCGGCGGCCCAGGAAGGCGAACCACCCGTCCGACACCGGGCCGCGTGCCGTCTCGCGCCCAGCCTTCTGGGACGCCGAACGGGTCGTCGAGATCTTCGCCGTCTTCAAAATCGCTCTGGAAGATCTGTCGGTCGGGAACGCCTTGCTTTCCGACGACGGAGATTCGAATCGACTCGAACACGCGCACGCCCGTCGTCTGCTCCGGCCCGGCCGAGATCAGCCAGAGCATCAGCTTCGCGGCCCGTGGCGGCACCGAGATCCGCTTGCTGTGTTTCTGGAAGGGAGACGTCTCGATCTGCCCGGTCCAGCCCTGTGAGCGGCCTTTGACAAGGCTTTCGTCGCCATCGACGGGCTGGTTGTTCGCATCTATGAAGCGGACCTGGAATCGCATCAGGCCGTGGTCGGGATCGCGCCAGTTGTCATCGCGGCCGTCGAGCCGATACCGGAGCTGCACCGGCACTCTGTCAAGCCGCACTGGGTCACCGAAGGTCATCTTCAGCCGCGAAGGTCGGTCGGGCAGCAGGTAGATGTCTTCAGTGCCACGTCTGCCGGAAGGGGCAATGACGCGGTCGTCAGCGATCAGGCGGTCGAGGGTCACCGGTGCGACTGCCGAGTCGCTCGCAACGGTCGGACGAAGCGAGCAAGCGGCTGAACAAAGCGTTCCCGCCAGCCCCGCAGCGACGACCGTGTACAGCCTCATGACACCCTGGATCGTACCAAACGACCGGGTGCCGGACCGAGCGCCACGCCTCGGCAGTTTTGCCGACAGGCTGCTTCAGCCAAGCGAACGGCGGAGCCAGAGGCCGGCGGCGACGAACGCGATGCCGCTGGAGAGCAGGTTGATCCCAATGAGCACCCCGAGATAAACGCCCGCCTGTGTGGCCGGGCTCGTGAGCAGGATGCCCCCGAGGAGCGCCGTCACGATTCCGTCGAAGAGGATCCAGCCCCAGGGGAATCCCGGCGGCGCCGAGAAGGCGGCGGTGAGCTTCGCGGCCGCCTGGAAGAGAATCACGAGACCCAGGAATGTGACGAGGGCGTGGATGCCCTCGACGGGGATGGCGAGCATGGCCGTGCCGGCCACGATCGAGAGCACGCCGCAGAGGAGCGTGAGCCAGAAGCCGCGCCAGGTCCACGTGGCGGCCGTCATGCCGAGCTGCGATACCCCGGCGGCGATGAGCGTGCCGGCGCAGACGTAGTCGATCACGGTCGATGCCGCCCACGGCGCAGCGAGCGCGAGGAGGCCAAGGATGGAAAGCACCGCTCCGAGCCCGAGCGTCCAGGTTGGGAGCGATGCGACAGCGTCGGCAGGAAGATTGGAGCGTGTCGTCATGGTCGTATTGTATCTCGTTCAGGCGTCAGGCGGCGCCGAGGCCTTCCATGCGGCGCCACGCGCTCGCCTGGCCGAGGTGCATCATCATGTGGCCGCCGCAGTAGAAGGCCTGCACCGAGCCGATCGTGGGGAAGAGTTCCTTCATCCGCCCCTCGGCGGGATTGGGCCGCTGGAAGACGTCGTCAGGCGTGCTGCGGAGAGCTCCCGTCACCATCCGGTGTCCTTCGTGGAAAAACGTGACGATCTCGTCCATCGACGGATAGAGGTCGAGGTCGGGATCGTCGACACACTTCGCGTCCTTCGAAAACCGGATCTCGAAGTGCTCGGGCACCGGGGGGGCCGGGGAACCGATTTGGTGCAGAATTTTCGGCGCGTAGAGGCTCAGGTGGCCGTAGACGAAGGCCGGGTGGTTCGACTCCACGGTCTGGCCGCCCACGACCGCGAACCGTGCGAACCGCTCGGCCGGCACGCCCTTCAGGAGCCGGTCGGCGTAGCCGAGCGAGAGCTGGAGTGAATCCGCGATCACGTTGCCGAGCGAGCGGGCCATGATGTGCCTCGTGTCAGGAAGGGATGAATTGGGCGATCGCCTCGGGGAGGGCGTGGCATTCGACGGCGAAGACGCGGGCGGCGAGCGATTCGGGCGTGTCGTCCGGCAGCACCGGCACGGTCTTCTGGAGCAGGATCCGACCGTGATCGTACTCGTTGTCCACGAGGTGCACCGTGCAGCCGGAAACGGTGCAGCCGCGGGCGAGCACGGCCCGATGCACGTGCATTCCGTGAAATCCCTGGCCACCGAAGGCGGGGAGCAGGGCAGGGTGGATGTTGATCACCCGGCCCGCGAAGTCGGCGGGAATCTCGACGAGCTTGAGAAAGCCCGCCATGACGACGAGATCGGCCTTGGCCGCCCGACAGGCGGCAAAAATCCCGGCACTCCAGGTGGCTGTCGATCGCGTCCCCTGCGGCAGCACGTGGGTGGAGACGGCCGCGCGGCGGCTGACCTCGACTCCGCGGACGTCGCCCCGGCTGGCGATCACGACCTCCACGGTGGCAGCGAGCCTGCCGTCAGCGATCCACTCGAGCAGGTTCTCGAGCGTGCGGCCGGACCCGGAGAGGAGAATGGCGAGGCGGAGTGGCATGGGAGGATCGTTTTACGACAGGCCTGGAGGCCTGTCGCTACGCGGTGCCGACGTGGATGGTGAGGGGGTGGCCGTCGAGGTCGAGCGACTCGCTCGTGGCGCCGGCGAGGGGGCCGACCTGGATTCGGTGCCAGGCACCGTTTTCAGGTGGATGGTGAGGGGGTGGCCGTCGAGGTCGAGCGACTCGCTCGTGGCGCCGGCGAGGGGGCCGAACGTCGCGGTCGTGGCGAGAGTCTCGCCCGCCACGTAGGCGAGGTGCGTTTCCAAAGCGGCATGCAGCTCGGCGGAAGAGGTTTCAAAGCCGAGCGTGATCCGGTCGGTGAAGTCGAGGTCGAGCGACTTCCGCTGCGACTGCACGGCGTGAACCACCTCACGGACGAGCCCCTCGGCGACGAGTTCGGGCGTGAGATCCTTCGAGATCACCACCACCGCGAGCGGGCTCTCGGCCGCCGCCCAGCCCTCCTTTGCCGTCGTGCGGATGAGGACGTCGTCGTTCTCGATCACCGCTGTGCCACCGCCGGCGAGCGACAACGTGGCCTGCCCAGCGCGCGTGAGCGTCGCCAGCAGGGCTGCTGCATCGGCCTTGGCCAGAGCGTCGCGGGCCTTGGGGAGGTCCTTGCCGAGCTTGGGGCCGAGCTTCTTGAGGTCGGGCAACACACTCCGCGTGATGTAGCGGTCGGGCTCACGGCAGATTTCAAACTGCTTCACGTTGAGTTCGTCGCACACGAGGTCGGCGTGGGCCGCAAGCCAGTCGGCGTCGGCGGCGTCCGTGAGGATCACCTCCACCTTCGCGAGCGGCTGACGGACCTTGAGCTTTTCGGCGGCCCGGGCCGCGCGACCGAGCGACGAGACATCGCGCACGACCGCCATCCGGCGGACGAGATCACGATCGACGAGGCGTGCATCCCCTGCGGGATAGTCGGTGAGATGCACGCTTTCGGGCACCGTGTCGCCGAACGAGGCGACGGCGAGGTTTTGCCAGATCGCCTCGGTCGTGAATGGCACGAACGGCGCGGCGAGCTTCGCCACGGTCACGAGCGTCTCGTAGAGCGTCCAGTAGGCGTCGAGCTTTTCCTGGTTCGTCTCCGATCCGCCGTCGGCCCGGCCCGATGCCCAGAACCGGTCGCGGCTGCGACGCACGAACCAGTTGCTCACCGCGTCGACGAGTGTCGACAGCCGTTGGGCTGCCGCGAAGTGATCGAAAGCATCCATGCGGTCGACGATGTCGGCAGCCGTCGCATGCAGTTCCGAGAGCATCCAGCGGTCGAGCTCGCTCCGCTCGGCCACAAGCGTCCAGCCCTTCGCCCGCATGAGATCGGCATGGTCGAGGCTGCCCGGCGAGGCCAGCAACGCCGCCGGATCGAAGCCGTCGATTCGGGCGTAGATCGTGAAGAACGAATAGACATTCCAGAGCCTGAGCAAAAACTCGGGCACGCTCTCGCGGATCGCCCGTTCGCTGTAGCGGATGCTGTTCCAGGGCGGCTGCCCCGCGAGGAAGAACCAGCGCAGGGCGTCGGCGCCGTACGTGTCGAAGATGACCGCCGGCTCCTTGTAGTTGCGCTTGCTTTTGCTCATCTTCTGCCCGTCCTCGCCGAGCATGTGGCCGAGGACGATGCAGGTCTTGAACGGATGGGGGTAGGGCCGCGCGGTGTCGCTGGACCGTTCTCCAAACAGGAGCGTGCTGATCGCGAGCTGGCTGTAGAACCAGCCGCGGGTCTGATCGATCGCCTCGGAGATGAAGTCGGCCGGGAACTGGGCCTTGAACTCCGCATCGCCCGTGTGCGGCCAGCCCCACTGGGCGAACGGCATCGCGCCCGAGTCGAACCAGCAATCGATCACCTCGCTCACCCGCCGCATGCGTGCTTTCGGCGCGAACGGCGAGTCGTATGTGACGGCGTCGATGTAAGGCTTGTGCACCTTGAGATCGTCGGAAAGATTCGGATTCGCCGCTTTCGCCTTGTCAAAAACGTCGGTGCCCTGCACACCCGGCTTTGCGAGGAGAGCCGCGTACGAAGGCACGGCCTCCATCTTCCCGGTTTGCTCGCACACCCAGATCGGCAGCGGCGTGCCCCAGTAGCGTTCGCGGGAGAGGGCCCAGTCGACATTCGTCTCGAGGAAGTTGCCGAACCGACCGTCCTTGATGTGCTCGGGCAGCCAGTTGATCCGGGAGTTGTTGGCGAGCATCGCGTCGCGAAACTGGCTCGTGCGGATGAACCAGCTCTGCCGCGGATACTGGATGAGCGGGTCGTTGTCGGCCCGCCAGCAGAATGGATAGTCGTGGACGTATTGTTCCTGGTGCACGAGCAGGCCGCGGGCTTTGATGTCGCGGGTGATGTCGCGGTCGCAGTCCTTCACGAACCGGCCGCTGCCCATGCCGAAGGCGTCGGTGAACGTGCCGTCGGGGGCCACGCAGTTGATGAGAACGGGGCCTTTTCCCTGGGCGAACCGAGCCTGCTCCGCGATGAGCACCGTGTAGTCGACCTCGCCGAAGGCCGGTGCGATGTGGACGATGCCCGTGCCGGAGTCGGTCGTGACGAAGTCGGCTGCGACGACCCGCCAGGCGACGGGCGCTGTGCCACCAGCGGCGAGCGGAGCTGTCGCGGGCGGCCCGGAGGGGCGGAATGTATCGAAGGGCGGCAGATAGGAGCGGCCGACGAGAGCCGAGCCCTCGAGGCGATCGACGACCTCGAAATGTTTTTTCGTTTTCTCGCCGAGGGCGGCCGCGAGCGGCTCCGCGACGACGTATTCCGTCGCATCGGCGACTCCCACCTCGCGGAGGACGACGTAATCGAGGTCGAACTTCACCGCGGCGAACTGGTTCGATGGCAGCGTCCAGGGCGTGGTCGTCCAGGCAACGAGACTCCGGTGCGTCGGCTGGCCCGCATCGTCGAGCAGCGGGAAGGCCACGTAGACGCTCGGGTCGGCCACCTGCTTGTAGCCTTGGCCGACCTCGCCGCTGGAGAGCGCCGTGCCACCCTGGGCCCACCACCACACGATCTTGTGGCCCTGATAGAGGAGGCCTTTGTCAAAAAGCGTCGCCAGCGCCCACCACACGCTCTCCACGAACGAACGGTGATACGTGACGTAGGCCTGGGAGAGGTCGATCCAGAACCCGATCCGCTCGGTAAGCGTTTCCCACTCCTTCATGTAGCGCCAGACCGATTCCTGGCACTTGTGGATGAAGGGTTCGACGCCGTAGGCCTCGATCTCGGCCTTCGAATGGATGCCGAGTTCCTTGCACACCTCCACCTCGACGGGCAGACCGTGCGTGTCCCAGCCCGCTTTCCGCTCGCAGTATTCGCCGCGCATCGTGCGGTACCGCGGATAGAGATCCTTGATCGTGCGGGTCAGGCAGTGGCCCGGATGGGGCATCCCATTGGCCGTTGGCGGCCCTTCGAAGAACACGAACCGCTGTTTCCCCCGCCTGCGTTCGAGGGATTTTGCATAGGTACCCCGCTCGCGCCAGAGGGCTGCGATCGATTTCTCGAGGGCCGGAAAGTCGGGCTTGCCGCGAACGGGGTCGAACATGCCCAAAATCGTACCGCGACGGGCACGGGCACTACAGGGGATGGCTTAGGCACCGAAGTTGATGGCCGTCGAGGCGTGCCGCATCAACGATGCCTTCGAGTCATGGCGCAGTATGCGTTGGAGCGACCGGCGTATCGCGGGCCGCCCCGTCACCCTGCGCCCACGCCTTTTGAAACGCATCGATGGTGGCTTTTTCCTCCTCCGGGCTCAAGGGTTTTGCCAATTGCAACGTGGGTGTCGAGAAGCCGCAGCCAGAAGCTGCCAGAAGCAGCCAGACGCTCAAAAGCCAGACGTGGTTCATAGGTCGTTCATGGAAAACGTCTTGCCGTCGCGCCGCCCGCCGGCAGCCACGTAGGGTGTCGCGGACACGTTGAAACTCACGACCCGTACCGCTCCGTCCCCCATGACGAAGACCATGCCGCCGGGATGCGATGAACCAAACGTTCGGAACGACGTGGTGCTTCCGGTCGTGACGTCCGCCTGGGGCATCCAGCTCGCGTTACAGACTCGCGTCGTGTCGAAATCTCCGGCGCCGGTGGCAACGTAAGGCTCGTTGTCGTTGGCACACAGTTCCGGGGGCAGAAACATCGTTTTCTCACCGACGAGAAACGTATGCGACGTTCCGTCAGGCACGCCGCCGTCGAGCGAGACTCGAGCCACGCCCGTCGGGACGAACAGGCCGTCGAATTGCGAGTATTTTGTCGGATCGTTGTAGATCGTGACCGTGCCGAACGTCCCCACGCAGCCTGCGTAGTCCGTGCGGGCACCGAGGCCGCCGACGCCATTCTGCACCCCCGCAGGCCGCCGCGATGGACAATAAAACTGTGGCACCGGCGTGCGGAAGATCATCAGGTCATTCGCATCGGGAAACCCTGTGAGGTCGGGGAGATCCCGAAGTATGCCGGCATCGAGAAAGGGCAAGATGAACCACGGCCAATCGTAGTCGCTGCGATCAGACGGGCCGCCGACGTACGACGCGCCGTTGGGCATGGTCACAGGGATGTCGGCCCCGTTTTTTCCAGCTCCCGGCAGACACCGAAAGGCTCCCTGGTGGAGGTGAAGCGCGAGCCCGATCTGCTTGAGGTTGTTGGAGCAACTGCTCCGACGGGCCGACTCCCGGGCCGCCTGGACTGCCGGCAGCAGCAGGGCGATGAGCAAGCCGATGATCGCGATCACCACCAGCAACTCGACGAGCGTAAACCCATCCCGGGAACGCCGTCGAAAACGCATGGTACGTACTTCCGCGGAAGCCTCAGCGGGCGGCCCGACGCCGGACAGCTGCTGCACAGGCCATCACCAGACCACTGATGGCAAGGACAACGACGCCTGGTTCGGGAACGATCACATACTCGATGACGAGATCTCCGCCGGCTGCTCCGACGCTGAAGGAGGCTCCTGAACGCTTCGATTCCAGCGTCGCGCCCGTCGAGTCTGTTCCGACCAAAAGGGTGTCGAACAGGCTGCCGGCCCATGAGCCCGATCCTGTCACGTCCACGAACGTCCACGTGTGGCTTGCGTCCCAGAACGGATCGGTCCAGTCGACCGTCGAGGTCACGGCCGTGCCGAAATCAAGCTGGAGCGTCGCACCGGCCTGGATGGAAAGGGCCCCGCCTGTGAGGTTGATGCCGTCGTAGAGCGACCCACGAGCGTTGGCAGCGTCGGTGTTGCTCCAGAGTTCCCAGACGGTGGTCGATGTGCCGTTGAGATCGATTCCGGCGGTCTGAGTGAGGACGCCGGGAGAGTTGCCCGGGGCGTAGATGCCGTTCACGACCGTCCGGCCGGCGATCGTTCCCGAGCCGCCCAGGCTGGCTCCCGACGCAACGGTCAGCGTGCCGCTTCCCAGGGCACCGTTGACCACGAGCCGGCCAGCGTCCACTGACGTTGCCCCCGAGTACGTGTTCGAGCCCGAGAGCGTCAGGCTACCGGTCCCAGCCTTGCGAAGCCCGCCGGCACCGGTGATTCCCACGGAGAGCGCTGTATCAAAACCATTGGTGTCGATCCGACCGCCTCCAGAGCCAAGTTCGAATCGCACCGGAGCCGCCGCTCCAGAGGAGAGCGCCGCGATATTGTCGGTGAGTCGAACGGTTCCGCTCCCACTCACGAGTAGGCGTCCGTAGCCTGTGTTCGGCGTCGTCGTCTGCTCGAAGCCCCGCCTCGTTACAAGCGTGCCTCCAGCGATCTCGAGGGTCGCGGTTCCATTGTTCGACGGGGCCCCGTTTATTTGAATCGTCGAGGTCCCATCGTATGTCAACGTGGCTCCGGATCGAACGGACACCGTTGGTAGATAGTTGCCGCCAGAGCTCTGCACGGTGAACGAGCCGCTCTGAGTCCAGTTTGCACCCGCGTTCATCGTTACCGCCCCGCCGCGCCCCACGTAGAACGTACCGGCGTTCGAGCCACTGCCCTGTATGACCAGTGTTTGAATGGCCTGCGTCTGACCCAACGAGCTGCCGACCTGCAAGGACTTGCCCGCTGCGACAGCGATGGTAGAGCCGACGTCGAATGTCACAGTGCGCGCTACTGTTGAACTCGTGCCGATGAGCCAGCCGCCACTTGCCGCCGACTGGTCGCCCTGGACGAGGATGCTGCCAGTTCCCGTATCGGCCGTACTCACGCCAACCTGCGTGCCGCCCGTGTAGGAGTTGGAGCCGCTGATCGTCAACGGTCCGTTACCAAACTGGATGACGGAGCCCGTGCCACTGATCGCGTTTGCAAAAACGAACGCGTCTGAGCGGTTGAAGGACAGCGAGGCGTTGTTGACGATCGGGCCTGCCATGGAGCCCGCGGTGCCGCCATCGCCGAGAGCGAACCGGCCGCCGGAGAGCGTGGTCGGGCGGGTGGAGGTACTCGATCCCACGAATGTGAACGTACCGGAGCCGACTTTCGTCAGGGAACCGTTTCCGGAGAACACACCCGAGTAGCTTGTCGAGGTGTTGGCGGCACCGACCGTGAGCGACGAAGACACGAGGTCGATCGATGCCGCTCCGGCCAATGACCCGAAGGCCTCGTCGCCGCCGAGTACGAGGCCTGCGCCGCTCGAGCCGGTGACGGCCACCGTGGCAGCGGTAAACCGGCCGCCCGAGCCAAGCGTGACCGTACCGGTGTTCAGGTTCACCACCGTCGCATCGGAGGTGCCGTAGAGAGATGTGTTGCCCGTTACAGACAGCGTGTTGCCACCCAGATTTGCGGCCACACTGCCGCCGCCGAGCACATACGTAGCGGCCGTGAGTTTGCCCGTGCCGGCGAGCGACCCACTCGTGATCACAAAACTCGCCACTGAGTCGCTGTTGGCTGCCAGATCGAGGCCGCCATTCGTGATCGTAACGGCCGTCGTATCGGCGAGCAGGTTCGATGCCAAGAGGCCGAGCGTGCCCGCCTCGATGGTCGTAGGTCCCGAGTAGCTGTTCGTTCCACCCAGCGAGAGCCGGCCGCTGCCGAGTTTCGTCAGGCCGCCGCTGCCGCTTATACCGACGGAAAGGGTCGTGTCAAAGCCGTTCGTGTCAATCTTGCCGCCACCGGCGCCGAGTTCGAATCGAACCGAAGCCGCCGTGCCGGAGGAGAGCGCGGCGATGTTGTCTGTGAGCCGAAGCGTGCCGCTGCCACTCATGAGCACGCGGCCATACCCGGTGCTCGATGAGACGATCGTCTGCTCGAAGCCACGCCCTGTCACGAGCGTTCCTCCGGCCACTTCGAGGGTTGCATAGCCTGATCCGTCCACGGCGCCATTCACCCGAATCGTGGAGGTGCCGGTGTACGTCAACGTGGCACCATTTTTTACCGACACGAGGGTTGCAGTATTGCCGCCTTGGCTTTGCACGGTGAACAAGCCGCTCTGATTCCAACTCGCACCCGAGTTCATCGTGAGCGTCCCGTTTCGCCCCACGTAGAGCGAACCCGCGTTCGTTCCGCTCCCTTGCATGACCAAAGCCTGAAGGGCCGCGGTCTGGGATGACGTGCTTCCGACTTGCATCGACTTGCCCGCGGCGATGGCAATCGCTGAGCCAACGTCGAACGTGACGGTATGCACAACCGGCGAATTCGTGCCGATGAGCCAGCCGCCGTTCGCCGCCGACTGGTCGCCCTGGACGACAATGCTTCCCGTCCCCGTCTCGGTCGAGGTTACGCCCACCTGCGTGCCGCCCGTGTGAGAATTTGCCCCGCTGATCGTCACGGCACCGTTGCCGAGCTGAACGACCGAGCCGGTGCCGCTGACGGCATTGGCGAAGACGAATGCGTCAGACCGGTTGAATGCCAGTGCACCGGCATTTGTGATCGAGCCGGCTACGGAGCCCGATGAACCGCCGTTACCGAGCGTCAGGCGACCGGCGCTGATCGTCGTGGTGCCGCCGTAGGTGTTGCCGCCGGCGAGTACCAGCGTGCCGGAGCCGAGTTTCGCAAGGCCAGCGGTGTTGGTGCTGTCGATGCCGCTGCCGAATGTGACGGTTTGGGAGCCGGTGTCGAGCGAGATGGCACTGCTGCTGCTCTTGATAGCACTGGCGTAATCCTGTGTGTTGCTCGCGGAGAACTGGAGGGTGCCGCCCGCAAACGTGATGTTTCCGCCGCCCGCAAGGGCGCCGGCGTTGCCGAGCGCCAGAACACCGGCATTGATGCTCGTCGTGCCGGTGTAGGCGTTGGAGCCAGAAAGGGTGAGCGTGCCGGAGCCGAGCTTCGTAAGGCCGCCGATATTCGTGTTGTCGATGGTGCTGCCGAACGTGACGGGGCGGGCATTCGTGTCGATCACAATCGCACTCGCACTGCTCTTGATTCGGCCCGAATAGTCCTGCGTGTTGCCCGCGGAGAACTGCAGCGTGCCACCGCTGAACGTGATGGTTCCCCCGCCGGCCAGGGCGCTGGACGTTCCGAGGGCCAGAATGCCGGCGTTGACACTCGTCACGCCTGTGTAGGTGTTGGAGCCGGAGAGTGTCAGCGTGCCGACGCCCAGTTTCGTGAGGCCGCCAGAGTTGGTGTTGTCGATGCTCGTCCCGAACGTGACCGTCTGAGAGTTCGTGTCGAGCGCGATCGCGGCCCCGCTACTCTTGATCCGGCTCGAATAGTCCTGCGTGTTGCCCGCGGAGAACTGCAGCGTGCCGCCGCCGAACGCGATGTTTCCCCCGCCGGCCAGGGCGCTGGAGGTGCCGAGAGCGAGAATGCCGGCGCTGATGCTCGTCACGCCGGTGAATGTGTTGGAGCCGGAGAGTGTCAGCGTGCCGGTGCCCAGTTTCGTGAGGCCGCCGGTATTGGTGTTGTCGATCGTGCTCCCAAACGTGAAGCTCTGGGAGTTCGTATCGATCGCGATCGCACTTCCGCTGCTCTTGAGTCGTGCCGAGTAATCCTGCGAGTTATTTGCGGAAAACTGCAACGTTCCGCCGCCGAATGTGATGTTGCCGCCGCCAGCCAGGGCGTTCGCATCGCCAAGGGCGAGAACGCCCGCGTTGATGCTCGTCGCGCCTGTGTACGCATTGCCGGTTGCAAGCGTGAGCGTGCCGGCTCCCAGTTTCGCGAGGCCGCCGGTGTTGGTGCTGTCGAGGGCGCTTCCAAACGTCACGGGCTGGGAGTTCGTATCGATCGAGACCGCACTGCCGCTGCTCTTGATTCTCCCGGAGTAGTCCTGCGTATTGCTCGCGGAGAAGCGGAGGGAGCCACCGCTGAACGCGATGTTGCCGCCGCCGGCCAAGGCGCTCGATGTGCCGAGAGAGAGAATGCCGGCGTTGATGCTGGTTACGCCGGTATAGGAGTTTGATCCGGAGAGTGTGAGTACGTTCGGACCAAGCTTCACGAGGGCCAGCGAGCCATTCGATGTGTCGGCGATCGCCGTCGAGGAGGTGCGGTCGCCGGCCGACGTGTCGAAGCCGACTCGGGCGTTGGCGGCGAGATTCGTCGTGCCAAGGATCGTCGCGACGCTGCCATCGCTCACCGCGTTGCCGACGGCGAGTATCGCGCCGGAGGCTACCGAAAATCTGCCATTCGTGTTCCAGCCGGGGAGGGCATCGGTGGAGGATATGGACAGTGCGCCCGTGCTTACCGTCGTGGTACCGGAGTAGGTGTTCGTGCCACTGAGAACGAGCGTGCCCGAGCCGGTCTTCGTGATTGAGCGGCCGACACCAGACATGCCTCCGCTGATCGTGACCGAGCTGGCGTTGTTATTCACGATGACGGCCAGATCGCTGGCCAGCGTTAGCGGAACGCCAATGGTGTGGCTACCGGCCCCGTTGCTCGAATCGGTGATCTGGGTCGTGGCCGCAGTCGCAGCGTTGGTCATGAGGTTGGTCGTGTTGCGCGGGCTGGCGTCGAGCGTGAGGCCACTGCCGTTCGAGCTGCTGAGCGTGTACTGACGGGACGCACTCGAGAATTGAATCCCCTGGATCGTGAGGTTGTTCGCGAGATTCACCGAATTCGCGCCGGCCGCGGAGGCCTGGTCGGCAAATCGGGCGATGAACGCGCTCGTATTGGCTGCCATCGCGGTCCAGTTGCCGGCCGTATTCCAGTCGGCGCTAGTTGCCCCCCTCCACTCGTTCGCCGTGCCGCTGCCGAGCGTCACGCCACCAGTGGAGGCGGTGTAGTCATAGGTGATCGCAAACGCCGTCAGGCCATCGGTCGCAATCACCTTGCCGCCGGCCACATTGTTTCCGGAGAACGTGCCGCTGTTGGTCGCCCCGGCGCCAGTGAACGTCATGATCTTGAACGTTTGGGCGCCTGTCGGCGCGAACGTCGTGCCGGCAGTCCCGTTGATCAGATTGACGAAGAGGTTGCCACCCAGCGTGTTCGTGCCCGTACCGTTGATCGCGACAGTGCTGAACTTGCCGCTGTTTGCCGAGTCCTGGAACGCCGTGGATGCAGTGTTTCCGCTGATGTTCACTGCGAGCGCGCTATTCGCGTTACTGACGACGTAGTTGCCACTAATCGACGTTTTGCCAGAGACAGGCGTCGCCGTGATCGATGAGTTGCCGTAAGTGTCACTCGTAAACGACAGAGCATCGCCGCCGGGGGCGAGGATGCCCCCATAATTCACGAATGTGCCTACGTTGTCCGAGGAAGTCGCCTGATTTGACGTCGCGGTGGCGGTTCCGCTCGAACCGAGGTTGGTGGCGGTAATCGTGCCCACGGTGAGCGTGCCGCCCATGAAGTTGAAGTTGCTGACGCCATTACTGCCTGCAGCCGGCGCATTGCCTTGCAAGCTTCCAGCCACCAAAAGGCGACCGCTGCTCAACGTGTATGCCGCCTTGACGCCCGTTCCAGAGCCGCCAACCGAGCCGATGTACAGATTGTTGAGCGTGTTCGCGTTGGTGACACCCGTGAAAACATCGGCACCGGTGGTCACACCGAACTGCGCCACACCGCCGGTCTGGTTCATGAGTACGCTGGGCGGCGTGGCTGTCGCCACTGCAATTGCCCCAATCTGGTTGTTCGACCCTACGCCCTTGGCGACATCGACGAGCCCGCTCTTGAGGTTGAAGTTCGCGACAGGCGAAGACGTCGTACCGCTGCCCGCCCCTTCAAGCTGAAACGAAGCGCCATTCGAAATCACGCTGGAGCCCGTGATTTTGAGCGTGCCTCCGTCAACGATCCACGATCCAACCGCCGTACCGTTGACGGTGAGGAGATAGCGACCGCCACCGGCTGCGAGCGTACCGCCGTAGATGCGAACGTCGCCCGCCATCGCAGAACCACTGTTTCGCCCGATATCGTTGGTCTGCCAGAGACCGGAATTGACCGTCAACGAACCGCCGTTGGCAACTGAGATACCGCCGCCCGTTGCGTGCGAGATGACATTTGTGCCGGACGACGTGTTCAAGCCAGAGCCAAACGCAGTTGCCTTGTTGATCGTGAGGGCTTGGTTCGCCGCTGTCGAGTAGATGGCGAGGTTGTTGCCGGCCGACGGGTCAAACATCACCGTACCGTTGTTGCTGCCGGCACCGATCGTGAACGCACTCGCGCTCGGCGAGCCGGCGCTGCCCTGTAATACTCTGCCTGCGATGCGAAGCGTGCCGCCGGTACCGATTTGCCACGTTTGTGTTCCACCGATCGCAAGATTCGCCGAGATCGTATTGGTGCCACTCGTCTGACCGGCGGTGGTGATCCCGCTCGTCCCGAGCGTGAGCAGGTTGGCCGAGTTGTTGCTCCCGAGCGTCCACCCGCCGCCGGTCGTGGTGAACGAAAGCCCGGTGATCGAACCGCTCGCCGTGAGCTGCGGTTGATTGGCGGTCACCGTGCCCGCGAACACGCCGGTGTCGGTCGTGAGGTCACTGACCGGAGCTGTGCCCCCGACCCAGTTGCCGTTCAACCAGAAGTCGGTGCTGGTGGTGCCGTTCCACGTTCTCGGGGCGGCAGTGGCGACGGCCGGCAGGAGAGCCGCCGCTACAGTACAGAGCAGAACCGAGCCATGCTGTCGTCGTGACGTATACGAGATCATGGATCCCCGTCCCCCGAAGAGCGCTACCTGCCGAGCACCTTGAACTTCTTCTTCGAAGCGTAGCTCTCATCTCCGCGGAGCGGAATGAGTTTTTGGGAACCTCAGCGTGAAAATTCATCGGCTTGTGTTTGTGGGAACTCTCCTCGTCTTGAGTTTTTGGGAAGTGCCTTTGGCGATCCCCAGCCTGCCGAATTTCCGGGATTCCAATCACGTTATCACCCACGAGCGTGCCTGGTTCGGCGAAGGGTCCTTGTCGATAAGGTCCTACGCGGCATTGTCGCACCGCACAACCACGAATCCTGCCGCTACTTGGCGGGAGGTGTCTTCAATCCAGACGTCATTTCGAAGCGATAGACGCCAACGCCACCGCCGCCGGTTTTTACGATGATGCGAAGCGGTGAAGTGTCCTTCTTCGTGTAGACGTCGGGGACGAAACTGCGCACGGGTACCTCGGTCGTCGTGTCATCTTCGGCAGGCGGGGGTTTTCCTCCGAAGTCGTATCCTGTTTTCATGACCGTCATCACGTATTCGCCGGCCACCGCACCAGCCAACGGTCGTCCGCCCCGTGTGGAAGTGAGGTGAAACACACCGCGCGAATCCGATCTCCCCACGGCCGGCAGTCCCTGTTCACCGATCGGCGAGATGGCCACGGTCGCGTTGTCCAACGGCTTCCCGTCCAGAAGTACTATTCCTTCAACATACTCCACGTTCGGTCCCTGCTTGCCGCACCCCACGACAGCGAGTGCGCAGATCAAACCACACCAGGCATCGACCCAAGGAGAAGACGTCCGACGTGAATGGAAACGAGAAGGAGTCATGAGACCCGTCTTTCACAGCAGTCGACTGCAAGGAACAGAGCAACCGTCATTGATCACGGTACGTGTCTGCCCCGCGCGCCGAGCCCATCGCGCCCCAGACGCCGAATACTGACGTCCCTTTGAAATTGACGGCAGGCGTCTGGTTCGGGTCGCCTGCATCGATAGTCTCGTTCACGAATCTGACGGACCCATCGCACATGGCCACGGTCACACCGCCCGGGTGGTAACTGCTGGCCGTCATGGCAACCACGGCTGCGTTACTGCCGACTGAGGTGTCAAGCGAACTTGATCCACTCGCCCGAGTGCAAGCGGCAGAATTTGGCGGGAGAACGGCGTAGAAACCACAAAACCCCGCCGTGCCGTCGTACCACCGTTGGCCTTTATTTCCATCGGACTTGTTCGTGACACTGTTCGCGTAAACATCTCCTGCGAGTTCAGCCATGCAAAGGGACGCATTCGGTGACGGACCAGCTGATGTCACGGCCGGCCACGCGATGTCCGAAGCCAAGCCTGAGCGAATTCGCTTGTCACCATTTACGCCGACGGCGGCCTCGGCAAACATGATCGTCTTCGAAGTGCCATCTGTCATCCGACCGCTCGTCATAAAATCCTGAACCGTAAACGGCGTGTTTGAAATAGCTCCCATGCCGAAGGGCCCGCGCCAAGTACCCCCCGTGTTCTTGGCAGCGTAGACATCACCGCGGTTGCAGTGGTAGTTGGTGTCTCCAAGCACGCCATTTCCCGATGCCCCGAAACCGCCGTCGGACGGGCACTGCAGAATCTTGGGCTGCTGCCGCATCGGGTTGTCGGTGGCCGACGAGCTGCCGCCCCAGCCAGCGACGGCTTTCACGCAGATGGCGTCATATAAAGCCGTTTCTTCGCAGAACGGCATGACCCGCGGCAAACAACCGAAATACCACCAGTTGCTGTCCGATGACGTTCCAGACATCCCGTTGGCGATGTATTGATTTCTCCAGCGGATATCGCCGATTCCAGGCGGGAACTGCCGTGAGGCAGATTCGAGGCTCAAAACGCCGAGCGAGATTTGCTTCAAATTGCTCGAACACTTCGCGCGTCGGCCCGCTTCACGGGCCGACTGCACTGCGGGCAGCAACAGTCCGACAAGCACGCCGATGATCGCAATCACGACGAGGAGCTCCACCAACGTGAACCCCGTAGGCGCACCCCGGAAACGAGTCGTGGGACGACAGAGCATGGCCAATTCCCTGATGGCGAGCGATACGAACACAATGGCCGGAAGGGGGTGCAAAACCACAGCCTCTCCGAGTTCACCGCTCCACCCAACCAATTCGAATCTAGACTGAACCTCGCCACAGCGGAATGAGAAATTGGGAAGTGCGTCACGGATTCGGCAGGGGCGTTCCTGTGCGAAGGACCCCGTGAACCGCGGGCATGGCGTAGGATGACGGCATGCGGCCCGCCGGCTTTCTGTATGTTGTCATCATCTTGTCTTGCGCTGTGGCACCGGCGGCCGATCCGACCGCCGAGTGGCACGTCGCCCCGACCGGTGACGACGCCAACCCGGGCACGAAGGAGGCACCGTTTGCCACGCTCGAGCGGGCCCGGTCGGTAGCCCGGGACCACGACCGCTCCGCGGACGACGCCCAGCCGGCGACGATCTGGCTCGCCTCAGGCATTCACCAGCGCACGAAGCCATTCGTTCTCGGGAGCCGCGACACAAAACTCGTGATCCGGGGGCCGGCCGATCGATCTGCCCGCATCCACGCGGGGCGAATCGTCGATCACTCGCTGTTGCGAAAGCCTTCCGCGCCGCTGCTCGATCGGCTGACTGCCGCTGCGCGCGAGCAGGTGCTGGCCATCGACCTAGCGGCCATCGGCCTCGCCGAACTTCCCACACTCCCTGAGATCTTCAATGACGGCGGCGGCCTTCCCGATCTCACCGTGGACGACATGCCGCTGCCACTCTCCCGCTGGCCGAACGAAGGTCCGACGACGATCGAGAAGGTGATCGACCGCGGCGAAGGGGTGGGCGGGACGCGCCGCGGCGGCGTGTTCATCGCCGGCGACGACCGCGTGGGCCGCTGGCCGGTGGCCGAGGGCGTGTGGCTCGAGGGCTATTGGAGGGTGCCATGGGATCCGGCCACGATCCGCGTGGCGGCGATCGATCCGGCCACGCGACGGATCGACCTCACCGCAGCAGTGCAGGGGGGCATCGGGTCGAAGTACGCACCGAAGGGCGAGCTCGGCGACGGCAAGGAGCCGTGGTGGGCCGTGAATCTGCCGGAGGAGATCGACCTCCCCGGCGAATGGTGCATTCACTTTCCTACGAAGACGCTTCTCCTCCTGCCGCCCCCTGGGTTCGGGCCGCAGTCGGTGGTGCGGCTCGCCGTGCAGCGAGAACCGCTCGTGGTGATCGAAGAGAGCTCGATGGTGGCACTGCAGTCTCTTACCCTCGAAGGCGGGCTCGGCGACGGCGTCGCGATCACCGGCGGCTGCAAGGCGCTCGTGCTCGGCTGCCTGATCCGCAACCTCGGCGGCAACGGGGTGACGGCGATCGGCGGTACGCGGCACGCGATCCGTGGCTGCGACATGCATTCGCTCGGCGAGGCGGGCGTCATTCTGGCCGGGGGTGATCGAGCGACACTCGCACCCTGTGCCCATGCCGCCCTCAACAACGACATTCATCACGTGGGGATGCGGCGGAAAACCTGGGCCGCCGCGATCCACGTGGGCCGGACGTCGAAGGAAAGCCGTCCAATCGACGCCGTCGGCTGCCGCGTGGCCCACAACTTCCTCCATGATCTTCCCCACTCGGCCGTACTCTATACCGGCAATGAAAACATTTTCGAGGCCAACGAAGTGTGTCGCGTGGCCCTGACCTCAGGCGACGTTGGGGCTTTTTACACGTCGCACGACTGGACGAGCCATGGCAACGTGCTGCGGCACAACTTCGTGCACGACTGCCCCAGGGCCAACGCGTTCTATCTCGACGATGGCGACAGCGGCGACACGGTCGAGGAAAACGTCATCGTTCGTGCCGCCTGTGGCCCGTTCATCGGCGGCGGCCACGACAACATCGTGCAGCACAACCTGATCGTGGAGTGCCCGATCGGGATCCACATCGACTCGCGGGGCGTCTCACGCGGCTACGCGACCAACAAGAACCTGCGGAACCGGCTGGCCGAGACGCCGATCGAGAGCGAGGTGTGGCGGAAGAAATATCCCGCGATCCCTGCGCTGCTCGATTCGAAACACGACGCAGGTGTGCCCCACGGCAACGTGATCGTAGGCAACGTTACGGTCCGCTGCGGAACGCCTTACCGCAAGTCTGGCAAGCCGGCCGAATTGGTCGGCGTGAAGGAGGGGCTCAACTTGGACCTTGGCACGGGCTCGGGCGCAAACGATCCCGCGTTCGCGAATCCAGGCCAACTCGACTATGCGATCGAGCCGACCTCGCCGATCTTCCGTCGCCTGAAGGACTTTCCTCAGATACCCTTCGCATCGATCGGCCTTCGGATGGATGCGTATCGCGCCGTGCTGGCCGACCCGTCAGTGCGTGTGCGGGCCAGCGATGGAGTGTCGGGCGGCGTGGAGGCGATCTCATCGCAAATCGACATCGATACCACCAACCAGCAATCCGAACGCGGGGTCAATGGTTCCTGATGCTGCGTTCAGTGGCAGGCGGGATAGTTTCCCAGTCACGCTGGATGGCCTGGATGTGATGCCCGTCGGACACGAGCCCGGAGTGCGAGGTCAGCCGATCCGCGCGTGGCCAACGCTGCTCAGGGTCTGGCGACGTCGCCGGCGCCACTGACTCGGCGGGATGCCGTAGCGCCGGGTGAAGGCGACGCTCATGTATTCACCATGCCGGAAGCCGCACCGGGTGGCGATGTCAGCGAGGGTGAGGTCGGATTCGATGAGAAAACGTTCGACCCGAGCGAATCTCGCGCGCACGATCTCTTCGTGGGGCGACCGGCCCAGCCGCGTCGCAAACAGGATGCACAGCCAGCGTCGGCTCATGCCGAAGGCCTTCGCCACCTCGTTGACCTTGAGCGACTTTTCGGCGTGATCGTGTACGTAGCGGACGACCCGCTCGAGGAGGAGACCGTCTTTTTCTCCCGGCTGCCCGGAGTTGTAGGTTGTACCCATGATCATGGTTCACCTCCCGCCCCGGCCGGGGCTTTCCGTGGGCTGATTGGATCCGTTCTTCCGTTCACGGACAGACGAATGTCGTCGATGTATTGACCAGAGGGCTTCCAGTTCCCGTCGCCGGAATGCGGACGACCCTCGACGTGGCAGTGAAGAATCAGGTACCGCGCGCCGGCGGGCACGGTCACCATCGCGGACAGTTTCTGCCACGTGGCCGGAGCGTCGTCGATCACTTCCTCCGCGTGGGCGACCGCCAGATTTCGCGAGCCCGACGCCGCAGCAGAAAACTGCTCGAGCCACGGTTGCTCGAGCGTGTCGGGATCGACGTCGGTGGCCACGATCGCCACGCCGCACGCGGGGATGGTGCGGTCCGTCACGACGACGCCATTGAAAAAGGCGGACAACTCGAAGATGTGCCCTTCCGGACGAGCCGGGAGGCCGAGCGACGTGAGATCCACGATCCGCCAAATCTCCGAGGACTCGCCGGCGTACGTGTTTTGCCGTGGGTGGCAACTGTCGAAACGCAGCATCTTGCGGCCGGAATGCGGCCGGATACCCGCCTCGTCGCCGAGGACCCGCGTTTCGTCGCCGCTCCAGATGCCCGGCACGGTGGGCACGTAGTCTGTTTCCGGCGCCGGGGGCACTTCAAAACCCTCCTCATGGCAGACCACGCTGGCCTGCGGTGCGAGGCTGGACCAGGCCATCGTCGTCACGATCGACGCTACGCCGCACCCGCCGATCAGAAGCACCGGCGCGGCCAGCATGAGCGACCGCCGTATCCACGAGGCTCGGACCGGTTCGATGGCTGCCGGCCTGCGCTCCACGGTCCCAGTGGGACCGGCATCGAAACGCATCTTGGCCGCCTCACGAATGAGCCCGTGAAAGGTGGCCTGATCCCAGAAATCGCGGCGCGCATCTGCGGATTCGAGGAGCAAGGCCTCCAAATCGCCGACGCCGGCGTCATCCAGCACGCCGTCGAGCCAGCTCGCGATCAGGTCGTTTGTCCTGTCCGTGTTCATCCACGAACCTCCCCGACGTCGCCAGCGTGGAGCGCGAGCCGCACGCACTCCCGGAGAACCTCACGGGTCTTCACCAGGGTTGCATTCACCCCGGCAGTCGACCGACCCAGGATTTGGGCGATTTCCCCAAGTCCATGCTCGGAGAAGTAGCGCAGGCGGATCACCTCGCGGGCCTTCGGCGGTAGTTTGTCGATGCAATGCAGGAGCGTTTCGAGTCGGTCCTGAAGCCCCGTATCCATCGGCGCCGATGCTGCCAGCGAGTCGACGAGTTCCTTGGAAAACCGCCGCTTGCCGCGCTCCAGTTCCAGCACTTTGAACCGGGCGATCGTGCAGGCCCACGCGACGAAATTCGAGGCGGGCTGAAAGTCATCGGCCTTGGCCGACACCGTCAGAAATGTCTCTTGCACGACGTCCTCGGCGAGCGCGAAATCTCCCGTGAGCCCGAGCGCGAAGGCCCGAATCGCCGGTTGATGCCGAACGAACAGCCTTTGCACGTGACTGACCGAAGATTCAGCCATGCGGCGAGATCCTCTCCCGAGCCCCATGCCCGGCGACAACTAGGTATGACGCAGCCTCCCGGAAATAAACCAATGCCTGCGGAACGGGGCATGGCCCGAACGGCGTGGGAGCATCGCCAGGCGGACGGGTGACGGTCAGGGTTCGCCGCGAATGGGGCGACTATCGGTGCGGAACGGTGTCGCTGGCAGGCCTGTATCGTCGGTCAGATTCGTGCCCGCCGTGTCGTTGATCCAGGCATACCGCAAGGCCTCGGGCGCGGAGACGCCGGCGGCCCTGACCACGACCGCATCCCCCTCGATCATGGCCTCGGCGTCCACGAACTGGCCGCCCTGCGGGGCCAGCGCGAACAATCGTGGCGGCTTGCCGTCACGCGTGCGAAGGGAACCTGTCGTCTTGAACGAAATCCGGAAAGCGTCGTTCTGAACGGCAGCATCGCGCATCACCGGCCCGGAACTGCGCACATCGCGTCCGTAGACCTGGGCGAGGGCGACGAGCGCGAGCCGCTTTCCGATGTCGCGCTTGTTGGCGGGATGCACGTCGTCCGATTCGCCGATCTCGGTCGCCACCGAGAGCCCAACATTCGGCAAGCTCGTGGCGGTCATCGCCTGCGCTTCCCGCACCTCCGCCCACCCGGTGTCACGCGCGTTGCCGGCCTTCCAGTTTGGCAACTGCTGCACGATGAACGGCACCTCGCGGCCCCACGTCTGGCGCCACGAGGTAATCAGGAGCGGTAGGAGCGAGCGATAGTCGTACCCCCGGCTGCCGTCTCCTTCGCCTTGATACCAGAGCACGCCTTTGAGTGCGGACGGCGCGAGAGGATGGATCATCCCGCAGTAGAGCGCGCCCGACGTGTGGGCGGCGTCGCCCTCCGGCGTTTTCGGCCGTGCGGCCCGGGCCTGCGCCGACAGTGGAGGATACGTGCGTTCGACGCGCACGTCGCAAGCGTCGTCCACTGGTGCGAGTGCCTTCAGGCCGATATCCCGAAACGAGCGGGTGAGCGGCGGCCGGTCGCCGAGATGCGTGGCGAACCTGAACACGAGCACATTGTCGCCCGCCCGGACGTCGGCGGCCGGCACGTCGAAGTGTGTGTACGCCTTATAGAAAGCCGGTGGGGAGCGGCCAAAGTCGCCGAGCTTCTTTCCGTTCCAGGAGGCCGTGACGTACTGCTCATTGACTTGGCCCAGATCAAGGCGAAACCCCTTGCCGGCTTTTGCTGTCGGCACGGCAATCACCTTGCGGATCCACGCTACACCGCCGTCGGGCAGCCCGAGTTCGGACCACTTTTTGTTGATAATGCCCGGCAGCCAGCCTTCACCCCGACCCGCCGCCCATTCGGCCGCCGCAGGTTCCGCTGCGATCCCCGCGCGGCCATTGGCTTCTTCCCAGGCAGCCACGCGAGCTGGAAATGAAGCGATCTCCTCTGGCAGCCGCCACAGGTTGGCACGCTGCTGTTCGGCCCGCGCCTTGAAACGCGGTACCGTATCGAGCGCCTGTGGGGCGATCCAACTCTCGGCCGACGTGCCGCCCCACGCCGACAGGATCAGCCCGACCGGCACGTTCTGGTCGGCGTGGATATCGCGCGCGAAGTAGAAGCCGGCCGCTGTGAACGCCTTCACGGTCGCCGGCGAGCACGTCGTCCACTTCACCGGCACGCTCGCCGCCGGCTCGAGCGCGGGCTCACGGGCGACGGTGCCCTGACGGACGAGCGGAAAGTGTGCGGTGACGAGATCATTCGCATAGTCCGGCTTCAGCTCGAGGGCTGCCATCGTGTAGGCCATGTTCGACTGGCCGGAGCAGAGCCAGACGTCACCGACGACGACGTCGTCGAACGTGAGCCTGTTCCTTCCCTCGATGACGAGCTGCTGTGGCTGCGAGGAGGATGTGAGTTCGGGCAGCGTGGCCTGCCAGCGGCCGTCGGAATCGGCGGTGGCCGTGGCGTTGGCTGCTCCGAACGTCACGCGAACCTGCTCGCCCGGGGCGGCCTTGCCCCACACGGGCACGGGCATCCCACGCTGCAGCACCATGCCTGTGGAAAAGAGGCCGTTGGGCACGGCGTCCGCGGGTACCGTCCCGGCAAGCGATGCCAGCCACAGTATTCCAACCGCCACGCCGCGTGTGATCCACAGGATTCGTGTTCTCGTCATGGTGCGGCATATCCCCCACAGGCCCGCGGTCCTGTCCCGAGCGTACCCGATCCATGACACCGATGTCACGACAGTCCGTGCATCGCCGTGGTTGCCGCCCGGCATCCCGTTGGAAACTTTCTGGATCTCGGCCCGTTTCATGTTTCCGGATGCTCGCACCCGCGGTATCCTCGGCTTCTGCTGGAGGTGAACCATGGCATCGATGGCTGACAAACGACGACAAGCAGCCGCGCTGGCGGCTGAGCGCAACCGGCAGGGGGCGGGCGGGCGGATCGTGAAGCGAGGACTTGCCGTCCTGCTCGTGCTCTTGCTGCTCGCCCTGCCCACGCTCTGGGCGCTCGGTTTTTTCTCGTCGCCCCAGGCTGTTGCCGAAGTGAAGCAACTCGTCGACCAGCAGGTGGCGGAGTATGACCGCGTGGCCCGCGGCGAGGTGCCGTTCGCGTCGGCTCCGAGCTTCGGAGCGATGATGGAGACGATGCGCGACGTGCCGCGGGAATACCGCGACCAGGTCGGCCAGCAGATGGGACGGCTGTGGGAAGCCCGGGAACGGGCAGAACTGATGTCGTATTTCAAGCTGCCGCCGGCGCAGCGGCAGGCGGAACTCGATCGGCGGATCAAGGCCGACGAGGCGCGACGCAAGGCGTGGCAGGCGGAGCGTGATAAACGTGATCAGGCCCGTGCTGCGGAGAACCCGCAGGCCGCCGGCTCCGCGCAGGGAGGCGACCGCGGTGGTCGGGGCCCCGGAGGTGGCGGGCAGGGTGGAGGACAGGGCGGCGGCGGTCAGCCGGGCGGTGGACGCACGGAAGACGGCCGCAATGCGCGCAGCAAGGGACGAATCGATCGCACGACCCCGGAGCAGCGGGCCCAGCAGGCCGAGTATCGTCGGGCGATGGATGCACGACGCAAGGAACTCGGGCTTCCGACCGGCGGCCGTCGCGGCGGCTGAGCGGGAGGGCCGGCACCGCGACACCGCACGTCACGAGCGCGGCGCCGACGTCACAGCCTGCGTCACAATGGCCCGGAGCTTCGGTTCGGCGGCCCTGGCGACGGCGAGGATTTTCTCGACCGTCGCCACCTCGAGCGCGTCGGGCAGGCACATGTCGGTGATCACGGAAATGCCGAGCACTTCGAGGCCGGCGTGCACCGCCACGATCACCTCGGGCACCGTCGACATGCCCACGACGTCCGCCCCGATCCCGCGGAGAAAGCGGTATTCCGCCCGCGTCTCCAGGTTCGGGCCCGTCACGGCCACGTAGACGCCGCGGTGGGCGACGAAGTTCTCACGGCGGGCGACCTCGAGCGCCTGGTCGACGAGGCTGGGGGTGTAGGGGGCCGACATGTCGGGGAAGCGGGGCCCGAGCCGCTCGTCGTTGATGCCGACCAGCGGATTGTCGTTCATCAGGTTGATGTGATCGTCGATCATCATCAGGTCGCCGGTGCGGTAGAGCGGATTGAGCCCGCCGCAGGCGTTGGTGACCACGAGGCGGCGGGCCCCGAGCCGCTTCACGACCCGCACCGGGAACGTGATCTGCGCGAGCGGGTAGCCCTCGTAGGCGTGTTGCCGCCCCTCCATCACGACCACCGGCACGCCCTCGAGCAGCCCGCACACGAGCTGGCCGGAGTGGCCATGGGCGGTCGAACGGGCGAAGTGCGGGATCGCGTCGTAGGGGATCGTCACCTTGTCGGTGATCGCACCGGTGACGCCGCCCAGGCCGCTGCCCAGGATGACGCCGACGGCCGGCTCGTGCGGCCACTTCCCCGCGATCGCCGCGCAGGCCTCGGTGATCTTGTCGAATTGGTCGAGCATGCGTGCCCTCGCGAGTGCCGGGCGCGTCCGCGGTTCACTCGTGGCCGAGCAGTGCCCGGAAGTCGGGCCGGCCCCGCAACGAGTCGAGATCGGGATCGACCTCGAGATGCGCCAAGTCGTCGTAGCCCAGGAGGATGGCCGACGCGAGCGAATCGATCGCCTCGTCGGGCCGCCCGGCCAGGGCCTGCGAACAGGCGAGATTGTAGCGGGCCAAGAAGTCGTTGGGCAGTCGCTCGACGAGTCGGCGGTCGAGTTCCACCGCCCGGTGCACGTCACCCTTTTTGGAGACCAGTTCGCCGAGCGTCCGCAGCACCTCGACCGAGTCGCCGTTGCGGGCGAGGAGTTTCTCGAAGAAGTCGATGTCGAAGTCGAGTTGGCTCAGCTTCCCGAACCAGTCGCTCGTGCGGGTGCCTGTCATCGGGCTCTCCGATCGTCGATCGCTACTTCTTCTTTCCCGGACCCTTTGCCGGGGGCGGCATCGGCTCGGCCTCGTCGGGGTGATCCCAGTCGGGGTCGTTCGTCTCCTCCTCGAAGTCGTCGTCGAAGTCGTCGTCGAAGTCGTCGAAACTCGACTCCTCGTCGGGCAACGGCTGACCGACATCGAGGTCTTCGTCTTCCTCGAGTTCGTCGTCATCGACATCGGGGTCGGCTGCCACGATTCTGGACCGGGATGCAAGCGCGGTTGGCATCGGCTGGGAGGGGGCTCCGGGGAGAGGCTTCGAGACAAAGAAAACAGGTTCCGGCCGGCCGAGTCAAGGCGTCTGCCACCGCATGCCCGGCTCGGGAAAGTATAGGCCGGTCAGGTGTGGTAGTCGGCGTTCAGGTGGACGTATTCGGCCGTCAGGTCGCTCGAGTAGAACCGGATCGACGCCGGACCGGTGTGGACAGCCAATTCGATGAGCGTCTCCCGGGCGGCCTTGATCGATGCCGAAACCCGGTCGGCGTCGAACGCCACGGGCTGGCCGTGCTCGAACAACAGCGTGCCATTGAGCCTGAGGACGAGCCTGTCGGGGTCGAATGCCACGCCGGAGTAGCCGGCCGCCGACACGATCCGGCCCCAGTTCGGGTCGGCTCCGTGGATGGCCGTTTTCACCAGCGGGCTGTCGGCCACGGTGCGGGCGATCTGCCGCGCCTCGTCGCGGGTGCGGCAGCCGGTCACCTCGACGCGGAGCACGTGCGTGGCCCCTTCGCCGTCGTCGGCGATCTCACGGGCGAGCGCCTCGCAGGCGTCGTTGAGCGCGCGGGCGAAGGCGTCGAGGCCGGCACCGGTGAGCGGTTTCCCCCCCGCGGCCCCGTTGGCGAGCAGGAGCACCGTGTCGTTGGTGCTCGTGTGCCCGTCGACGCTCACACAGTTGAACGTCTGCTCGGTCGCCTCGCCGAGGAGTCGTTGGGCGTCGGCCGGCGCGATTGCCGCATCGGTGAGGATCACGCCGAGCATCGTGGCCATGCGCGGGCCCACCATCGCCGCTCCCTTCGCCATGCCGAAGAGCGTGTAGCTCGTGCCGTCGGCGCGGAACGTCGAGCCCGAGAGCTTGGGCCGCGTGTCGGTGGTCATCATGCCGCGGGCGGCAGTCACCACCGCGTCGGCGTCGCTCCCAAGCCTGTCGGACACCATGGTGATGCCGGCCGTGATCTTCTCGAGCGGGAGGAACTCGCCGATGATGCCGGTCGAGAGCACGAGCACGCCCGCCTCGGGCACGGCGAGCGTGACCGCGGCTGCCCGGGCCATCGCGGCGGCGTCGTCGAGGCCGCGGGTGCCGGTGCACGCGTTGGCATTGCCCGAATTGATGGCGACCGCGCGAAAGCCGTGTCCGGGCGTGCGGGCACGGTCGAACGCCACGGGAGCGGCGAACACGAGGTTCGTCGTGTAGACCCCGGCCGCGGTCGCCGGCAGGTCCGACACGACGAGCGAGATGTCTTCGCGGGTGGGGTTGCGCTTGAGGCCCGCATGGGCCCCGGCGACGCGAAAACCCTTCGGCAGCGGCGGAATCGGCAGGCGGACGGGTGTTTCGGTGATGCTCATCGGTGGGGTTCAGGGCAGGCCTGCCGTTTCGGGAAGCCCGAACACGCAGTTGAAGTTCTGGACGGCGGCGCCGGCGGCGCCTTTGACGAGGTTGTCGAGGCAGCTGATCAGGAGCACGCGGCCGCGGACCACGCGGGCCGTGATGTCGCAGAAGTTGGTGTCGACCGTGTCTTTCGTGGCGGGCAGGTGGTCGACGACGCGCACGAACCGCTCGCCGGCATAGGCGTCGCGGAGCAGCTGCATGACGGCGGCCTCGGTGATCGGCTGCTTCGGCCGGACGTAGATCGTGGAGAGGATGCCGCGGTCCATCGGCGCGAGCTGCGGCGTGAAGATCACCTCGGGCCGCGTGCCGGCGTGCCGGCCGATCACCTGCTCGATCTCCGGCGTGTGCCGATGCCGGCCCACGTTGTAGGCCGACATGCTCTCGTTGCATTCGGGAAAGTGCGTCATCAATTTCGGCGACCGGCCCGCACCGCTCACCCCGCTCTTGGAATCGATGATCACGTCATCGAGATGGAAGAGCCCGCTCTTTACGAGCGGGGCGAGTGGCAGAATCGCCGACGTCGAGTAGCACCCGGGGTTGGCGACGAGGCTCGCCCCCGCGATCCGGGAGCGGAAGAGCTCGGGCAGGCCATACACCGTGGCCCCGAGCCGCGCGGCATCGGGATGCTCGTGGCCATACCATTCGAGATAGGTGGCGGCGTCGTCGAGCCGGTAGTCGGCGCTGAAGTCGATCACCTTCGCCCCGGCGGCGAGCACCTGGGGCACGATCTCCGCGCTCGCGCAGTGCGGTAGGCAGGAAAACACGCAGTCGGCCCGCTTCCCGACCTCGTCAGGCCCGAGATCCTCGAGCGGCAGCTCGAGCCGGCCGACGAGGCTCGGGTGGATCGTGGAGATCGGGGGACGGCCCTCCTGCCGGCTCGTGACCGCCACGATCTTCGCATCGGGGTGGCGCAGCAGAAGCTTGATCGCCTCGAGGGCGGTGTAGCCGGTGGCTCCGAGAATGGCGACGGTGATCATG
>JBAXUY010000060.1:0-17147 GCA_037129475.1 Planctomycetia bacterium
CGTTCTGCATCTGCAGGCCGAGCGTGGTGAAGCCGCCCACGTTCACCTGGCTGCCGCTGATCTGTCCCGAATTCACGGCCGACCGGGGATAGACGTAGCCGGTCGGCGGGGTGGGCGGCGGGCCGACGTTATTGGGCGCGGTGAGCTGGATCGACTGCCCCCTGCCGGCGCGAACGCCCAGCAGTTGCATGCCCAGAAGCGAATAGCCGTAGGGCTGGAACTGGCTTTTGATGATCGAGCCCGCGTTGGGGTTCACGGGGGTGGCGGAGAGCGCCAGCCGCTGTTCCAACGACTCGGCCTGCGCGAGCCTGGGGCGGCTCGTGCGCGAACTGCGCCGGGCTCGATGGCCAGTTTTCAATGCACACCTCGGCTCTTCGTTACGGGGCTCGTCGTCACGATGTTCAAACCGCCGCAGGGCATCGTACCCCACAAGACGGCCGCTCGCGCCATGCCCGCCTGTGATTGGCCATGATCTGGCCGATCCTTGTTGCCCCGCTCCCCCACCCGTAAGATGCGGTTGCCAAAGCCCTTGTTTTCATGGGCGAATCTCATCCCGCCCCCGTAGCTCAGTGGATAGAGCGACGGTTTCCTAAACCGTAGGTCACAGGTTCGATCCCTGTCGGGGGTACTGTCCGTTCAGAAACTCACGAGCGCCCTCACGCCCGCGATCAGTGCCGGCTCCGCCAGCCGCAGCGAGGGCACGACGTATTGCACGTCCGGCGTGATGCAAACGGCAGGCGTGAGCGCGTAGTTGTAAAAACACTCGATGCCCTGGCCGTCGCCGACCGGGCCGAACTGCGACGTGATCAGGGAACCGATCTGCGGGCTGGATGAGGCCCAATACCAGCCGACGCCAAACGTGTCGTCGCGCCGTCGTCGGCCAGGCACGTTGCCCCCCACGCCAAAACTCAGGAACACATCGATCGGGCTCGTATTTGGATCGGCGACGCCTGCGCGGCCGAATGGGCCCCAGCCCCGCTTCGCGTCAGCCGGATCGACGAAGACATACTGATCGAAGTTCCAATACAGGCACCACGAGCCGCGGATCGGTGGCGTCGGCACGGGCGGGTATGGAATGTAGGCCTCGGCGATCGACGTGTAGAGCCGGCTGTTCCAGGTGCCACCCAGAAGCTGGTGCCCTGGGAGGTCGAAAAAGTTCGTGGGTACCCGCACGGCCGCCGACAGCAGCAGGCCGTCGCTGAAGAGCGTGTCGAAGCCGCTCGTGGCCGTCGTGTCGTTCGAGTTGAGCACGGTCACCATCGCCATCGGCCCGTCATCGGGATGAAACACGAATCCGGCGCCCAGCGTGGAGTAGGGCACCGTCGCACCCACGATCGGGTTGAACACGAACCCCATGTTTGAAAATTGCGTCTTGCCCCGACCATGGGCGAAGGCGTTCATGTCGCCATCGAGCGTGTCCATCTTGCCGGCGAACACGGAGAACGCGTCGGTCAACTCCTGCGTGAGCAGCACGTTGGTCAGGTACACCTCTTCGCTGTTGTAGACGGGCAGGTCGGCGATCAGCGTCGGTGAAATGAAACAGCCCACGTTCCCGACGATCGTTTCGCCGTAGCGATGCTCGGCGCGGAGCTTGAGATACAGCCCATCGTGCACGCCGAGCTTGCCGCCGTCGGCGATCACGCAATAGTCGCCGTGGCCCGCGTAATCGAAGGCTTGGGCGAAGCCGCCATTGGTGTTGCCGATGTAGAAGCTCGTGTTGTCGGCGAGGATGGTCACGCCGGCGGCGGCCAGCCGCTCGCGAAAGCCATCCGGAGCGCCGAGCAGATGCGGCGCCATTTTGTACGAAGGCTCTTCGATATACGGCTGCGGCGGGTCTTCCGCTGCGGCCATGCCGACGACGCACCACCACAGCCCGGCGGCGAGCCACGACATCGGCCCACCAATCGCCCGCTGCCACCCGTGCACGTCGCGAGCCCCGCAGTTCGGTCGCATGAGAGCTGCCAATGCCGTCGGGGGGGCCGTTTCATCGATACCATCGGCGCGGTCGCACGGCCGGATTCGGCGAATTTCCCGCCGGCGCCTGGGCAGCGTGGAAGTAGCGAGGCCAGGCAAACTCTGCGGCCTGGCGGAGCCCCGGAGGCAGGATCACTGTCCGGGTGTCATGGTGCGACTGGCACCTGTCCAGGCAACTGCCCCCACCAGTACAGCGCCGACACCACCACCACGATCACCACGTCCAGAATCATGGCCTGCCGGGCGTAGTCGCGGATCGGCTTGGTGCACACATAGACGTCTCCCGACTCCGTCCGCACATGGCTGCGCACGATGTGGTGGAGGCCCAGCACGGGCAGCAAAGCCAACACCGCGAACAGCAGATCCACCCGCAGCTGAAACGTCGGCGAGTTATTGACGTATGCCAGGAGCGCCACGGTGAGCGTCACGAATAGTGCCTGGAGCGACACCACCTCGCGAAAGGAATTTGCCTGAGTGACGCACGGGGTGACGTCATCCGGCGGGCTGCTGAAAAACGCGGCAAAGAAATTACGCAGGCTGGCCATCGTGGAGGTCGAAGTCGTGTTCGTAAGGCGAATCAGCGACGATCGTCGCACAGCGATGCGACGTGATCAACACCGCCGGATCAGCGATTGAAACTGGCGTTGGTCTCGGCTTGGATTACACTTCATCGAACGTGACCAGGGTTACTCTCAACGAGGTGACACGATGAACTTGCTGTGGTTTCTGTTGATCGGCATCGCCGCGGGCTGGCTCGCGAGCCAGATCATGAAGGGCGGCGGCTCGGGGCTCGTGACCGACCTCATCATGGGCGTGATCGGCTCGATCCTGGGTGGGTTTCTGTTCGGCCTGCTCGGTCTCTCGGCCGATGGCGCGATCGGCAGCCTCGTGACGGCGACGGTCGGCGCGATCGTCCTGATCGCGGGCCTGCGCCTGATCAACCGCCGGCGGCTGTAAAATCTGGAACTACGGTGGTCACGCCGTCCCGCGTCAAAACGTAGCGTTGGCCCGCACGCCGTACACGAAGGCGTTGTCGGTGGAGATCGCTCCAAGGCCCGGTCTGATCCATTGCATGTCGGGCGTGATGTTGAGCCAGGGCGTGGCCTGGATGTTGTAGAACCACTCGACGCCCTGGCCGTCTCGCGGGCCGAAGAGCGTCGTTGGCACCGGGCCAAACTGGTCGCTCGCCCCCACGAAAAACCAGCCCATGCCAAACGTGTCGCCACGTTTTTGTCCCCAGGGGCTGAAGCCGCCGACGCCGGTGCTCAGGAAGTATTGGACCGGGTTGGGGTTGCCATCACCGAAGGATGCTCGGCCGAACAAGCCCCACCCGCGGTCCGGTTCGTCGGTGTAGCGGACGAAGTACTGGTCGAAGCCGTAGTAGACGAGCCAGGAGTCCCACAGCGTCCGCGGCCCGGTGCTCGGTGGCCCGTAGCCCGGCTCATATCCCGGCTCCGGCGGCATGAACGCAAATCGCAGGTCGAGCTGCCTCTGATGCTTCCAGACGGCACCCACGTGCTGCTGCCCCGGCAGATCGAAGAACATCGTCTTCGCTTTGATCTCACCGCCGATGATGATCCCCTGGTTGAACAGGTCACCAAACTGCATGAAGTCGGCGGTGCGATTCTTGGGATCCATCACGAACATCGCCATGCCGCCCCAGTCGCGGGGTGAGACGATGCCGGCGGTGAAGAAGGAGTAGGGCATGCCGAGCAGGAACTGTGGGTTTGCGATCAGCGCCTGGTTGACGAACTGATCGGTACCGTCGCCGCCGGCGAAGATGTCTTGGTCGAACGAGCCGAGCACGTCCTTCTTTCCACCGAACACGACCCAGTTGGGCGAGAGCGGCTGCGTGAACAGAAAATTGGTGATGTAGGGCACGCCGGGATCGTGCGGCCGCGGCGGCAGAAGGGCTGGGAACACCACCGGCGTGAAGGTGCCCGCGCGCAGCGACACGTTGCCATACTGGCCATACCACTGCTCGGCCCGCACGAGCAGCCGCCCGTGCGGCAGGCCGCCGAACTTTTCGAGATCAAAGACCGCGTCGTATTCGCTGCGGCCCGTGTAGACGAAGCCGTTGCCATCCTCGAGCGGCGGCAGCACCGGCCGATCGATGCCACCTTCGAGCCCGAAGCCAAACTGCGTGATCCGGCCGCCGAACGTGATGCCCGACTCCTTCGTCGAAAAGAGGCGGTCGAAGGCGTCGCCGGTCACCGTCTTGGGGCCGAAGGGGTCGGCGTCGGTCGCAGCGGATGGCCCAGCCAGCGACGGTGATCTTCCCGCAGGCGCCTCGGGAGCTGCCTCGAATGGCGGCGGCGCCGGATCATCCGGTAGGAGATCGATGGAGTATGGGTGCGCAAGCCGTTCGGTGATAATCGGCTCGTCAGCACGAGCGACATCCTGGGCATGACTGCGCGCCGCCATCACTGCCACGAGCAGGCCGACGACGATCGATAGGCGGGTGGTCTTCATGACTCGAGGTTCTCAGAAGACGGCGACGATCTGCGTGCGGACGAGGAGGCCGGTCTGGCCGGCCACGAAGCCGGTCCGGTTCTGTCCGGCCGGGGAGTGGTCCAGCCAGGCGGCGTCGAACGTGAAGAACAGGTTGTCCTTGCCCGGGAGAAAGAAGCGGTTGAAGCCACCGCCGAGTTCGTAGCCCGAGCCGTAGGCGCCGGTGACGTACGAACTGCGGGCGTAGACCTCTGTCTCCTGCGGCACGACAAAAAAGCCACCCTTGATGAAGCCGCCGAAGGCGGAGGTGGAGCCGATCGGCAAGGGGCCGGTGCCCTGGAGCCCGAGCAGATCCTGAAAGTAGATCTCCGTGGAGAGCCCCAGGCCGCGATACTTCCACGCCCAATCGACCGCCGCCAGCGAGACGTCGTACGACGTGAGCGTCACGCCGGGGGCGAGCGCGTTGGGCGTCGTGATGATCGTGCCGTCGGAGAGACGAATGGGGGAGTTTTCGACCGCGTCGCTCGCGGCCTGGTTGCCGCTGCCGAGCGCGAAGGTATACGAGCCACCGAGCCGGACGGCCGCCTCGTCGTGGTGCTGGAGGTCGGAGTAGCCACGGCCGAACTCTCCCCAGGGCTCCCACCAGGCCGAGCCAGACCAGGCGAAGCGGTTGTTGAGCGCCTCGGGCTGCAGGTTCAGCGTGTTGAACCCGTTGGACATCATCGCGTGGTAGTAGAAATCGTCGAGCGGCTCGCCCGTGATCCAGATCCCCTGGCTCAAGCTGGGGCGGAAGAAGGTCGTCGCCATCGTGCGGTCGGCGCTCTGCAGCGGCGCGAACGCGCTCTCGATCCACTCGCGCGATCCCGGCACCTTCGACTGCCCGACGTAGAGTTCGAAGGCCTCGCTGAACCGATAACTGAGCCAAAATGCCCGAAACCCGATCGGCTGGCTGGTGACCGAGTTGTAGTCGATGTTGAGCAGGTAGGAGAGCTTCGGCACGAGCGCGTTGCCCGAGAAGATCAGCCGGCCGCGGGGGATGCCGAAGTAGTTCGAGTTGTTGATCGGAAGCACGTTGCCCGCGCTGTCGGTCCACGACGACTCGGCCGCAGCGAAGCCGTCGTAGCGGAACATGTTCTGGTTGCGGATCTTCAGTGAGAAAGGAGTCTCCTCCGGGTCATTCGGGAGAATGGCAAACCCGTTGTCGTAGTCCACGCGAAACCGGCTTCGGCCCCAGCCGGAGTCGGCCCCCGTGCAACTCGTGCACGAGGGCACCGCGGATAGTTCGGCCACCCATTCCTCGGGCACGGGCGGCGGGATCGCCGCCCCGTCGACCTCGGCGGCCGCAGGTTCAGCGGCCCCGGCAAGAAGGGTGGGCCCGTTAGCCAGCGCGAGGCAGGCAACGATGGCCAGGCAGCCGCTGCCAGGCCTGAAGCCGCATCGCTCTGGCACTGCAACGGACATGACGCGAATGCTCTCCCCATGGCCGCCATCCAGCCCAGTCGGGCGAGGTGTTGGCGGTGTGGGCGGGCCGGGTAACGGCGGCGGACTGCGCGCAGAAGTCCCCCGTCATCGAGGCGACGCCTCGGGAGTATTCATCGGCCGACTGTGCCAATTGCGTCGAGAAATCCGGTTGTGCGGGCGGCTCTTGGCTGCCGGCGATCACTCGGGGATCGTCTTGCCTGGCACCGCCTCGAAGGGTTCGGCGTGGAGCAGCTCCTCGCGGCCCCGCGTGCCAGGCAGGATCTCGAACCGCGGATCGAAGTCCACCATCGTGGCCGCGAGCTTGGCGAGGATCGAGACGTCGCCCTCGACCTTCGCCGTGCCGTCCTTGATCTGAGCCTCGAGCGTCTTGGCCCCGATCATCGTCTGCTCGAGATCGGAGCGGTTGATCGTGAGCGTGAGGTCGGGCTTCTTGGCCAGGAACCCGGGCAGGTTCGTGAGCGTGGCGTTCTCGAGCTCGACCGCGAACTTCTCGCCGTTGTCCGGCGTGATCAGATTCATCGTGAACCGCATTCCCTCGGCCTTGCGGCTGTCCATCCGGATGCCGAGGAAGTCGAGAAAGAGTTCCGTGCTCATCGCCCGGATCACGTCGGGGCCGCTCGACTTGGGCGAGGCCCCCTCCGGAACGCCCTCGCGGAGTTCGTAGGCGCCAGCCAGGAAGCTGTTGCGCAGGCCCGGGTTCTCCTGCTGATAGCCGATCTGTTCGAACACGTCGGCCAAGAGATCCTTGGCCACCTGGTTCTTGGGCTCCGCATGGACGAGCTTGTCGAGGATCTCGGTGGCGAGCAGATATTCGCCGCGGTCATGAAGCTCGCGGCCCTTGGCGAGGATCTTCTCCGCGCCCCCCATCATCTCCACATAGAGCGGCGCCGAATCCTCCGGGGAAAGCGGGATGAGCGTGGCGGGATTGCAGTCCCAGTAGCCGAGGTAGCGGTTGACGACGGCCCGGGCGTTGTGCGGCACCGAGCCGTGATAGCCGCGGCAGTCCCACCGCTGCTGGAGGCTCTTCGGCAGCTCGTACACGTTGTGGATCTGATTGACCGTCACGCCCTGGTTGGCCAGGTGGAGCACCTGGTTGTTGAAGTGGGCGTAGAGATCCCGCTGGCCGCGGAGGATCTCCTGGACGCGGTCGTTGCCCCACCGCGGCCAGTGGTGGGCGCCGAACATCACCACGGCCTCCTGGCCGAAGCGGTAGAGCGCCTCGTTGATGTACTTCGACCAGTTGAGCGCGTCGCGCACGAGCGCCCCGCGGAGCGTGTAGATGTTGTGGAGCGTGGCGCAGACGTTCTCGGCGATCCAGAGGGCCTTCAGGTCGGGGATGTAAGTGTTCATCTCCGACGGGGCCTCGGTGTTGGGCGTGTTCTGGAAGATCATCCGCACGCCGTCCACCTCGATCTCCTCGATGTCGTTCTCGACGATCCTGGTCGGGGCGATCAGGCCCGACGTGCCGCGGGAGATGCCGTGGCCAAGCCCCTGCGTGACGTAGCCGTAGGGGCCCACCGGCAGGAGCACGCCGTATTGGTAGAACAGCCGCCGGTTCATCGCGTTGCCGGCGAAAACGTTCTCCGAGATCGAGTAGTCCATGAAGTCGCGGGGGGCGATGATCTGCACCTTGCCGGCGCGGACGTCGGCCTCGTCCACCACGCCGCGCACGCCGCCCCAGTGGTCGCCGTGGGAGTGGGAATAGACGACCGCCGTCACCGGCAGCCCCTCCCCCTTGTGCTTCTGAAACAGCTTCCAGGCCGCCCGCATGGCGTCGGCGGTGACGAGGCAGTCGAAGACGATCCAGCCAGTCTTGCCGCGGACGAACGTCGTCTGGGCGAGGTCGAGGCCGCGGACCTGATAGATGCCGGGAACGACCTCGTAGAGGCCGTAGTTGTTGTTGAGTTGGCCGATGCGGTGCATCGAGGGATGAACCGAGTCGAACTCGTCGGCTTGGTCGAGGAACTGAAACCGCGTCATGTCCCAGGCGATGCCGCCCGTATCGTTCTTGATCTGCATCTCGGGCATGCGGGCGATCAGGCCGCGCCGCTGCTCGTCGAAGTCGCGGGTGTCGCCGAACGGGAGCGATTCCTTCGCCTTCCGCAGCACCGCCTTGGTGAACTCGGAGGGCGCCTTCCCCTTGGGATGAAAGTGTCCGGCGGCCGGGGCGGCGGGCGCCGGGGCTGCCGCGGCGGTGTCGCCCTCGCCGGCCGCGTGCGCCGCCACGGCAAACGCGGGAAGACTCTGCACGAACTGACGTCGGGTGGTCATGGATTGGCCTCTCGTATGCGGGCGGACTGAGCGGCAGTCGGGCCCGGGTGGCGAAAAGATCGGAGACTGCGAGAATCTTCGTGGCTCGACGGGGCAATCGCAACCATCGGGCAAGCCACGCGTCGTTTCCCGTTGTCTAAGGAAGGGTGCCCATGTCCACGTCCGTCTCACGCGCTAGACACTTCTCGGCGGCGCGCATCGCGGCCGTGGCGCTTCTGCTGTGGCTGGTGATGCTGTGCGTTCTCCCCGACCCGCGGCCATTGGGAGCGCCAGCCTGGGCGGTGCGGCTCGCCGGCCGCGTAGCCGGGCTCAACGAGCCGGCCGCACGGTTCGCGGCCACCGCGCTGCTCCGCGGCGCTGGCGTCGGATTCGTGGGCGTGCTGCTCGCCATCGCGCTGTCGGGCTGGAAGTCGCGGTATGCCGTGCCCGGTGTGCTCGTGGCCGCGCCAGTGCTCGCGCTGGTGGCCAAGCGGATCAACTTCGGCGCGATGCCCATCTGGCCGCAACTCGTGTTCATCGTCGTCATCGCGTTGCTGGGCGCGCTTGCAGGCCTGGCGTTGCGTCGCAACTGGGGGGCGCTCGTCGCCTTGGCCGTGCTGACGTTCGGAATCGCGGCGTGGGGTCTCTCCACCCGTGTTCCCAACGATTTGTACGAGGCCTGGCAGGCGACGGCGCGGCACGTGCTCGACGCAGCCGCCGACGTTCCCGACGGCGAGGAAGGGTTCCTGCGCCTGCTCGAGATCGCGTTTGCATATGCCGAGGACAACTCGCATGGCACCGACGCCGTTCTGCCCAATCGAGCCGCCGTGCTGGCGTTGGGGAAGCTTCTCGGCGACGACAACGTGGCCCGCGTCGGCGGTCGCGATCTCGACCTCGGCCCGGGTGACGATCGCGCCGCGCTACGCCGGCGCATTCGCATCGGTGATCGCACCGATCTCTCGCAACACTTCTGGGTCAGTGCGGCCTTGGCTGTGCTCTCCGACGAGCAGCGATCGCTCGCGGTGGGGCTCTCGAAGGAGGTGATGGATTCGACGCCCGGCGGATCGGGGTTTTCGTTCATCGACATGGCGGCGAACACCGCCGGCATCCGGCTCGCGGTCGAGGCCACCCGAAACTCGAAGTCGGCCCACGCCATCCAGGATCGCCTTCAGCAGGGCGTGGACATCGCCGACGTGTTCCCGTCGATCGACGGACTGCCCGAGAACCTCACCCGAGACCAGCTCCAGGCGAACTTTGGCGGAATCGGTGGCGCCGAAACCAGGCGGCTGCTCGGTGAAATCGACCGCCGGATCGCAGCCCTCCCGCTCTACGAGGACCGCTGATCACCGCCGCGGCAATCTCCTTCGCGATCAGTCCTGGCCGCCGGAGTTCGTGAGCTTTTCCATCACCTGATCGAGATTGAAGGAGCCCGCTTTCTGGCGCGGCGGAAACTCCTTGAACGTCGCCAGGAACTGGGCCACGTAGGCCTGGGCCGGCACGAGAAAGAAGGCGCGGTCGAGCACCCAGTCGTAGTAGGTGTTCGACGTGAAGTAGGCCCGCTCGTAGGGGTCTCGGCGGAGATTGAAGATCAGCGGCACGCGCAACTGCTTCCAGGGTTCGATCCAGGCCCGCAGCGTCTCCTTCCGCGGCTGCTCCAGAAACATCAGTTTCCAATCGCCGTAGCGGAGCGCGGTCAGGTCGCCCTCGTCCGAAAAGTAAAACACCTCCTTGCGATCACTCTTGTCGGTCTTGCCCGTGAGCAGCGGCAGGATGTCATAGCCGTCCAGATGTACCTTGTAGGAGCGACCGATGGCCTGCACGCCACCCTTCTTCAGCTGCTCCTTGACGTCCGGCGCGCCGGCGGCCGCCAGGAACGTGGGGAACCAGTCCATGTGGTGGACGATCTCGTTGGTGACGGAGCCGGGCTTGATGGCGCCGGGCCAGCGGATCATGGCGGGCACCCGCCAGCCGCCTTCCCAGTTGGTGTTCTTCTCCCCCTGGAACGGCGACCAGGCGGCGTCGGGCCAGGTGTTCATGTGGGGGCCGTTGTCGGTCGAGTAGAAGACGATGGTGTTGTCGGTGATCCCCATGTCGTCGAGCTTCTTGAGCAGCTGTCCGACGTGCATGTCGTGCTCGACCATGCCGTCGGCGTATTCGTCCTGGCCGGAGGTGCCGCGGAGTTCCTGCTTGACGTAGGTGCGGAAGTGCATTCGCGTGCCGTTCCACCAGCAGAAGAACGGCTTGTTGGCCTTGGTCTGCCGATCGATGAAGTCGATGGCCGCCGCCACCGTTTCGTCGTCGATGGTCTCCATCCGCTTGCGGGTGAGCGGGCCCGTGTCTTCGATCTTGCCGCCCGCGGCCGAGCGGATCACGCCCCGCGGGCCAAACCGCTTCCGAAACGCGGGATCCTTCGGATAGTCCTCGTTCTCCGGCTCCTCCTCGGCATTCAGGTGGTAGAGGTTGCCGAGAAACTCGTCGAAGCCGTGGTTGGTCGGCAGGTGCTCGTCGCGATCGCCGAGATGGTTCTTGCCGAACTGGCCGGTCGCGTAGCCCTGCGTCTTGAGCATGGCGGCGATCGTTGGGTCTTGCGGCTTGATGCCCAGCTCCGCACCCGGCAGGCCGACTTTCGAGAGGCCCGACCGAAACACGCTCTGGCCGAGGATGAACGCCGACCGGCCCGCCGTGCAGGACTGCTCGCCGTAGTAGTCGGTGAACATCATCCCCTCGCGGGCGATGCGGTCGATGTTCGGCGTCCGGTAGCCGACGAGGCCAAACGTGTAGGCGCTGATGTTGGATTGCCCGATGTCGTCGCCCCAGATGACGAGGATGTTGGGCTTCCTGCCCGACGCCGCGGCCCTGGCCGTCACTTCCTGATTCCGCTGGGCGAGCGCGGCGTTCAAGTCGGCCGCGACGGTGTCTTCGGCGGTGGCCACGCGGCCCCTGTCGGCACCGGTGACCGCGATCAGATAGCCCAGGCCGGCGCCGAGTGCGAGGATCGCGAGCGCCTGAAATCTGAGTCTCTTCGACATGGGCATCACTCCAGGAAAGGGGTCGGGATCGGGAGCGTGCCGTCAGGGCTCTGCCGCTCGCCGTCTGGCGAATTGACGATTCTGGCCTGCAGCTGGCCTGCAGATTGTGCCGCGCGACGTCCCGTGCGGGCATGGGCTGCCCTGCAGTGCCGTAAATCTCGGGGAAATGCAGGGTGGCGGCAGGCTGGCGAGCCCGTGGAACATGGGCAGACACTTCCCGGGAGCGGAGATCTGACGATGGTGCCGAATGTTCATGCCGAAAGAGAGCGGCATGAACGCGCTCGGAAGACGTTCGTGGCGGAGGTTTTGCGCGCGGGGCGCGTGCAGGTGGAGACCGGCTACACGTTTTACTCCGACACCGCGGCGGCCACGACGACGCAGCTCCATTCGTATCCCGAGACGCTCGTGCGGGCCGGGATCCTGCAGGAGTGGTTCGAGTTTCGCGTTCAATACAACGCGTTCTCCGAGTACGCGGCCGGGTCGACGGCCACGAGCTTTCTGCAGGGCAGCGACGATCTCTATCTCGGCGCGAAGGTGGCGCTCGCGGCACAGGCCGGCATCCTCCCGGAGCTCACGATCTTTCCGCAGATGAAGGTCCCAACCGGCAGCCCGGCCTATTCGGCCGACGAGGTGCTGCCGGGGATGAATTTCGTCTACGCGTGGCGGGTGGGCGAGCGGACCGAGATCGAGTGCAACACCAACGTCAATCGGCGTCGCAATCCCGAGGCGGCCGGCTACTACACCGAATATCTGCAGACCTTCAACTTCGAATATGACCTCGGTCCGCGGGTGATGCTGTTCAACGAGTTCGTGGTGTTCGCACAGGTCGGTGGCGTGGGCGTGCCGCAGCAGGCCTATTCGCACGGCGGCCTGCACTGGTTCCTGCTGCCGAACCTGCAGATCGACGTGCACGCCGCGGTTGGGCTCAACGAGGCCGCGGCGGATTTCTTCGGCGGCTCGGGGCTCTCGTGGCGGTGGTGATCCGGGGGCGCTAGTAACTCTTGATCACGAGGCTCGCGAGGGCCACCGCCGGCATGACCCAGATCGTGGCCAGCCGCCAGCGTCGCGAGATGTTGCCGATCGAGGCGAGCCACACGAGCCCGATCGCCACCGTGACGTCGAGCACCCACTGAAACGGCACCGCGCCCGAGTCGCCGTTTACCCAGTCGACGAGCGGCGCGACGGTCATTCGCACGGGATCGTCGGCCGGCACGCCGATGAAGCAAGACGCGAACACCCGCAGGCCGAACGCCGCAAACGGGATCAGCCCGGCGACGAGCTCCACGCGGCGGGAAAGCTTCGGCAGCGGCGCCGCCCAGATGGCGGTCCAGAGCGTCATGAAGAGCAGGAGGCGGATCGTGTCCATGAGTTCCGAGAGTAGCCCTCCATGCGCCGCTTGAACGGAGCCCTCGCTCATTAGCTTTTAAGAACGAATGCGATCGATCCAGTAAAGCGGACGACGCCTTCCGTGAGCGATTGCGACGACGGTTATGGAGTCACCATGGATCCAATACACGACGACATAGGGAAACCGCTGAAGGCAATACCGGCGGACCTCCCACGCTGAGGTCCAATACTCGAGCTATGAATAGAGCTGCGGTGCCGCCTTTATCAGATCACAGGCTTGTTCGACGGTCGAAATGAACTCCGTGCCGAGGCCGTCCCTCGCATCGTCGTACCAGGCTGCCGCTTCACAGAGTTCAAGAAGGGCAGCAGGTTCGACCTGCAGATTCACGATGCGGCTCGCTCGGCCCGACGGCGTTCAAGGTGCTCGCGAGCCTGACGCAGAGCGATGTCGGCGGGAAGCGGCTTCACGAGTCCCTTGTCGATCATCTCGATCCTTCGAGCCACTTCGTCGGCCCACGCCTTCGCAACCTCCGCACTGGCGAAACCCGCGTCATGATCGATCGTCTCATCGATTCTTTCCGCGATGAATTCGCGGTCAGACGCCGGCAACGCCAGCACTCTGGCGAGAAGTTCGTCGCGAGCGGGGTTGGGCTGAGTACCGGTGCTCATGCGTGAAAATATCCATGTGGATTTGGAAAAGGTTTGGAAAAGTTGGAAAAGGGGACGCAGCTCTTTTCCTCAGATGGTGCGTCACGCGCTTCGCTGTAGAACGGCTCCGAGTTCGTGCAGGGAAAGCGGCTGAGGCAAGGGCTTGCCGGCCGCCTCCAGCGTCTCAATCGACTCTTCGACGATCTGGCAGAGTTCGACGAAGACCTTCGTCGCATCGTCGCCGTGGCACCCGCCATAGAACAACCCTGGGCAACTGCCGATGAAGCAGTTGTCTTCGTCCGACCACTCGACAACCTTCACGTATCGGTCGCCTTTCGCCATTGGTTCACCTCGTTAAGAGCCCTTCGAACCGCTTGTTCGTGATACCGCCGTGCATCGTCGCCATCCCTACCCGATATCGTAACTAACGTGGCAACTACCGGGTGACTGTAGTTGCGATGACTTCCCTTGCCGGGCCGCTGCTCGAATCCGGCGTCCAAGAGATCCCTGACGAGTTCGCGGATTTTGCGTGGCATGCGGTTGGTCCTTCGGGCATCGCGCGAATAGTGTACAGAAGTACCGTACTGCGTCAACCCCGCTGGTACGAAAGTTGTCCCCCCTGTTTGGTAGTCTGCCTTCCATGATGGCATTAGCAGAGATGACGATCGAACAGGCAGCGGCACTGCTGGGCGTGCAGGCGGGCCTACTGCAGCCGTTCGCCGTGGCCGACCCGTTTCACGATGGGCTGCCGCTCGAGGGGTTTCTCTGCCAGAAGACCGACCACCGCTATGGATCGCTCGTGATCACGCGGGCGGCGAACGAGCCCTGCCCGCAGCTGATCCATGCCACGCCCAAACTTCGGTATCCGTTCGACCGCGACGGGCGGTTTCGATTTCCACCGATCGCCCGCGCGCACGTCTACGAGAAACTCGACGGCACGAACGTGCTCGCCTATCGCTACCGCGACGCCGCAGGGGTCGTGAGGAAGACGTTCAAGCTGCGGCTGCACCCGGTGCTCCGCAACGGCACCTTCGGCGGGTTTCTCGACATGTGGCGGGAGCTGCTCGCACTACATCCGGAAGCTGCAGCCCTCCCCACACGGAACGACTGCAGCATCTCCTTCGAGCTGTATGGCGGCCGTAACCCACACCTCATCGCCTACGACGAGCCGCTGGCTATGGCCGTGCTCTTTGGCGTCGAGCCGGCGACCGCCCGATTGATCGCCCCTTTTGAGCTCGAGCTGGGCGACGTGCCGGCGGCGCCGCTCATGGCGGAACTCTTGGCCGGAGAGGATCCCGTGGGCTGCTTCCAGAAACTGCGCGTGGAATTGGAGGCCCGCAACGTGCGGCTTTCGGATGAGCAGCTTTCCGGGACGGAGGGAGCCGTCTGGTGTGTTACCGAGCCCTCGGGCCGGGTTAGCCTCTGGAAATGCAAGCCCGAGAGCATCGAGGAGATTCATTGGGCGACCGGCATCAACAAACAGGCCGTACTCGCGACCTGCTGGAATGCTCTCGAGACGGTGGACGTGCTCTCCTTCGAGACGGTGCGGCCGCTCTTGCTCGAGGAGTATGAGCCGGAAGACGTGGATGCTTTTCGGCCGCATGTCGAGGCTTGCATCGCGGCGGTCCGTGCGGAACTCGCCTTTCGCGAGCGGGTGCTCGACGCCTACCGGGCGATCCGCGCCCAGGGACTCTCATTCCCTGCCGACAAGGCCGCCGTCATGCGGCTCCTCGCACCGCGGTTCACGAAGGGCGAAATGCGCCGCGTGTACGGGGCGCTCGCAGCGGCGGCGGGCTGATGGCCGAACGCTTCGGGCCCCAGCTCGCTATCGGTTGCCTCGGCATTCGGCTAATCGCCACGCGATGATCGGACAGTCCAACTACCGAGGAATCCTCGGTAGTTGCCACTCCGCCCGCCCTTCGTCACGCCCCGCCTTCAGCTGGGCGATGAGTTTGCCCGAGCTCAAGCGAAACACCTCCCTATCCTTCGCCGGCCCGCTTGCGGAGCCTGGCCTTCACTTCGTCCCAATCAAGCATCTCCGCTGGTGACTTGCGGCGCTCATCCAATACTTGGCGGTGCCAGTCGGGCACAGGGATTTTATTCGGCGATTCGAGCAGCGAGTCCCAGATCGCCTCGACAAGCTGCAGTCTCTCGGCTGCACTGAGTGACGAGGCGGCGGCAATGATGTCTTCTACGGTTTTCATAACGCGTGTCCTACGGACCTGTCTGCACAACGTGACTATGCGACCTCGATGAACCCAGGCACGGCGCTGACGACAACACGGTCCAGATCAACCTTGTTGCGGGCGTTGTCGATATCGATCCCGACGACCCGGCCTTGCCCATCGAAGTCCACGATGACGCCGGCCGCGATCTCGACGCTCTCCACGCTTGGGCGTTCCGTGAACTCCACATAGAGCGAGTCGGTATCGGAGTAATAGGTGAGTTTCATGCCGCCGGGCATCCCGTCACGTCGGCATCACGAGCATGCGCAACTGTCTCGCCGAACGTCACTCCTGGTGGAAACTGATCCAGAGCGCCGCGCACCTGCGGAAACTCGAAATAAATCCGCATCAGGCAGTCGTACACCCGCGACTGCAAAACAGCCCCGTTGAGCCACCGCGAGATGCTCTCGGGTGCGCAACGAATCCTTTCTGCGAACTTCTCCTGGGTGATGCCCAGTTCCTTGATTCCAGCCTTGATTTGCTGCGGCGTCAGAAGCCCAATGTGCTTTCGCAGCGCTGCCTGAAGCGGTTCATCGCCCTCTTCGTCCGACACAGACAAATCGCAAGCCGCATAGTGCCACTCCGGCATGTCAGTCACAAGCACGTCATACGCGGTGCCCTCATACCGCAACTTCCGATGGTGCGGAGGGGCTATTCGTCTCGTAAACGCGCCGCCGCACTGATAGCACTTTGGGAGTTTCTGGCTCATCACTCAATCTCCGGAATGCGGTCGATGGGCCTCTTCGCGCAGCCGGCGGGAGTGGGCCTCGGGGTCGGTGATGTCGGACCGGTAGCCGATCAGGCCGAGGTCCCTCCATCGCTGCACGAGTGCGGCACCGGTCAGGCGGACTTTGGTCTCGCCAGTCGCCGTGACCGCAGTGGCCTTGGCGAGCCGGTCGGCCACGTAGTCAGACACCGTCATGCCCGCCTTGGCCGCCTGGGCGGCGATCGTGCGTTCCAGTTCGTCCGGCAGGTTGACGACGATGCTCATGGCGATGGGTTTGGTTTGGGGATGACGGTCGAACGCTGTATTGTCCGGCCTCGACATGGCTCGCACGACAACGCGTTCACAACACCGAGTAGTGGTCGCGAGAGCCATGAAGAACTCTTGCAACCAGAATCCCGTCGCGCGTCGGCTGGAAAAAGATCACATAACTGCCAACTGAAAAGCTGCGGTACTCGCCAGTGGCAAACTCGGTTCGCAACTGCCCCATCTCGGGCTGCGACGCCAAAGTTTGGCACGTTGCAAAGACAGCATCGAGAAAGGCATCGCCGCGGCGGCCGCTTCCACTCTCTCTGGCGATATAGGCTGCGATCTCCAGCAAGTCTTGGCGGGCGTCACGCGACAACTCGAGTCGCGGCATGAGTACCCCTTCGCTACCGAGCCTGAAGATGACGCTGGAGCGCTGCTTTCATTTCGCTGAGATCGAATGGCACGGTTTCGCCACGACTGATCTGCTCAATGCCGTGGTTCACGTCCTCGATGAGTTTTTCGCGGCGCCGCAGCAGGCTGACCGCATCGTCAAGAGCTTCGGTTCGATCGTGATACAGGCCGGTTGAGACGGCCCGGACGAGGAACTGTTCGTTTTCAGGCGACAAGCCGCTGCTCATATGCAACCTCAGATCAAGCGTGGGCGGATGATGCCTTGGAGTATACGTCCGTACATTTTTGTGTCAACCCCGCCGGGCCCAAGCGGCTGTGTTGGTTTTCAAGGGGGGCATGGTGCAGATCATGCTTCTG
>JBAXUY010000061.1:0-16856 GCA_037129475.1 Planctomycetia bacterium
GAGCTCCAGCTCTGTCCATCCGACAGGCCTGGAGGCCTGTCGCTACAGCGCCAAGCAGTTTCGGCGGAGTCGGGAAGGTGGGCACGCGCAGACGAAGGGAGTCGTTGAGGACGAAACAGCGCCAGGCCTGGAGGGCCGGTTCAGCACCAGCCGACGGAGGTCGGCCAAGGAACATGCCGTGCCGTTCCGTGAAGCATCCCTCGAGCACGTCTCCCTTCGGCTCCGAATGCGGGTGGTTATCGAGTGCCTATCCAGTGACGGGGCAGGACAGGCGGTACGCCTGTCCCACAAGCAGAGCGTGGGCAGCCCTGAAGCGGTGTCGCGTCAGCGCGTGAGGTCGCCGTTGGCCTGGGGGGCCGCGGCAAGGCGCGGGCGGGCTTCGGCGGCGACGACGTACGGCCGCTTGTATTCCGGCATGTAGCCCTGGGCGCCGCGGACGGACACCTGCTGGCCCACGAGCGGGGCGAGGTTCACGCCGGCCTGCGGCGTGACGAATACGAGCACGGTGTTCTGGTCGTCCACGATCGCCCAGCGCGGCGCGCCGGGGCGGCGCGACACGACCGTCGCCAGCCGCCCGGTGGTCTCCATCGTGGAGGGGGGCGTCCACGTGGGCTGCCCGTCGGCAGGCCCGCCGCCGGGGAGCACGCCCGGCCGCACCGGCCGCGTGCCCAGCGCCGAGAGGCTCGACCACATGCTCCCGAGCCGCAGCGGCGACGTGTCGCTCGGTGATGTCGAGGCGAGCGCCTGATACTTGCCGTGGATCGCCTCGAACCGCGTCAGCCGCGCGTCGATCGCCTCCGCCCGGAGGCGGTCGGCCTGCGACGTGGTCTTGGCCGCGGCCACCCGCAACCGCTCGCGGATCGGGGCGAGATCCATGTGTTCGGGCGGTCCGGTGACGGCGAGCGACAGGGCGAGGTCGATATCGGCCAACTCGTCGGTGGCGGCGGCCCCGCCGCCGCTCGTGACCGCGACCGATGCGGGCTTCGTGGTCGCCTCGAGCACGCCGCTGCCCATCGGGAGCCAGCCGCCGAAGAGCCGCTGCGAGAGCGGCACCGGCTCGAGCGCCGGCGGCGCGGCCTGGTGCGGTGTCGGCGCGGCGATCGCGGCGTCGCGCACCTCCTCGACCGCCGCAGCGACCGCGGCGCCCGCATCCTTGAGGGCGCCGATCGCTGCCCCCGCGTGTGCGTCCGCCGACGTCGGCTGCGGGAGGAAGGCGGCGAGTGCAGGCGGCAGCATGAGATCCGTGAGCTTCACCCAGCGGAACTCGCCTGCCGGCGGCTGGATGCGCACCCAGAGGCCGGCATGCCGACCCGACGTGATGCGCACCTCGTCCAGCACCCGCACCCGCTCCCCGGCCTCGAGCTGCACCTGGGCCACGTGCCGCAGGTCGTTGAGTTGCGATCCGATCCGGGCCACGGCCCCGTCGACGACGATCACGCCGACGCGGCCCGTCGTTCCGGATTCCACGGGCACCGCGTCGCCGTCGAGCGCCGCCTCGTCGTCGACGTCGCCGGCACGAATCCAACTGTAGCTCCCGACGACCGGCCGCACGGCCGCATATCCCGAGGCGTCGAGCGCCCAGATCTCGACCTCGGCACCCTGCGCGAGCCGTTCCGTCGGATAGAAGTCATCGCCCGGTCCCGCCCGCAGGTAGGTGTGGTCCGTGGCCACGCGCACCGTCGTCGGCAGCAGCCGATCCGCGGCGGTGGCATCGGGCGGCGTCACATCATCGGCAGCCGCCATGCCGGAGCATGTCATGGCGATCGCGAACACGAGCGCGTGGACGCGACGCGGGCTTGGCAAGGATGTCATGGGGGCGAATCCGTCCGTGGATACACGCCTCGCACAGGCGCGTAGACGAGGCTTGGGCATCCTCGTCTACGCGCTGCGGACGGCCTGCTGGAAGCGGGCCTTCTAGGACTTGTAGACCACCATCGAAGGCCGCTCAAGCCGCGAATTTTCCCCTGTTCCGGCCGGGAACGGCGCGCCTGCCGCGTCCCCCCAACACCCCCACCTTCGGCCTCTTCCGCGCGGGGCGGCGGAATCCCGGCAACCTGCGCCCGGGTGACAGCATCGGGCATGCCATGCCGGCGCTGCCGGCACTCCGCCGTCTCACCACCTGTCGACGGGCCGCTCGAGAATCTCGCGGAGCAGGATCGCCTGCCGGATGGTCGCCGGATCGCGGGCGGCCGCGACGAGGTCGCGGGCGGTCATCCTGCCGCCGCCGACGCGGCGCGGCGCTTCCGTCCCTGGTGTCTCGTCGCCTGGTCGCTCGAGTCCCGAGTGGAGATGCCCCAGTTGCTGCTTGAATGCGTCCTGCACGTGCCGGGCCACGTCGGAGGACTGCACATCGAGCGTGCCCACGTGCCGTTCGCCGACCGGCTGTGTGCGTTCACCTGCCGATCGTGCCTGCGCGAGCGCCGGCCGCGGCGGCTGGAGCACGGCCGGCGATGGCGGCCGCTTTTCGACACGCGGCTGTGGCGATGACTCAGGCCGCAGCGGTGGCGGTTGGGTTCGAGTCCGCTCCGGCGCCGTCCGCGGAGCCTCGCCCGTGACCTGCCGCAAGAAGTCGGCGATCTGTTTGTCGAGCTCCGCCCGGGGGTCGACCTCGGGCTGCGCGAGCGGTCGGGGCCGGGCCGCGTCGTCGCGCACGGCGTCGGGCACCCGCACCACCGGCGGCCGCGCCGGGCCGCCCGCCGCGCGGCGAAGCACCGCGAACACCTGCGAGAGGATCCAGAACCCGACGAACAGGATCGGCAGGACCGCTTCCAGCCAGTCGATGCCGGCGGCGAACAGGACGGGCGGCTGGAGTGAGGCGACCGGATCGATCATGGGGCGACCGGGGCCGGCGTGCCGCCTCCCGCGATCGTGCGACGCATGTCGGTGTCGGCCTGGAGGTTGCGAAGCTTGTAGTAGTCGACGATCCCCAGGCTGCCGGTGGACAGCGAGTCGGCGATCGCCTTGGGCACCTCCGCCTCCGATTCCACGAGCGCCGCGCGGCTCTCCTCGATGCCCGCGATCATCTCCTGCTCCTTCGCCACCGCCATCGCCCGCCGGCCCTCGGCATTGGCCCGCGCCACGCGGGTGTCGGCCTCGGCCTGGTCGGCCTGGAGCCGCGCGCCGATGTTCGCTCCCACGTCGATGTCGGCGATGTCGATCGACACGATTTCGAAGGCCGTGTTGGCATCGAGGCGCCGGGCGAGCACCGTCTTCGAGATCACGTCGGGATTCTCGAGCACGTCGGTGTGCCGCTCCGCTGAGCCGATCGCCGACACGATCCCCTCGCCCACTCTCGCGACGATCGTCTCCTCGGTGGCGCCGCCGATGAGCTGGTTCAGGTTCGTGCGCACCGTCACGCGGGCCCGCACCTTCAACTGGATGCCGTTCTTGGCGACGGCGTCGAGCGACTCGCGGCCGCTGTTCTTGCCGGGACAGTCGATCACCTTCGGATACACGCTCGTCTGCACGGCCTCGCGCACGTTGCGGCCGGCCAGGTCGATCGCCGTGGCGAGCCTCCAGTCGAGCTCCTTGATCTTCGCCTTGTTGGCCGCGATGAGCGCCTGCACGACGAGCGGCACGCGGCCGCCGGCGAGATAGTGGGCCTCGAGCGCCTGACGCGTGATTCCGGAGGCGTCTCCGAGCCCGGCCTGCACCGCCATGATCTTGCTGCGCACGATCACGGTCGGATTCACCTTCTTGAAGCTCATCGCCACGAGATCGAAAAGGCCGATCCCGGCACTCGACGCATACGACTGCAGCCAGAGCCGCAGGTAGCGGGCCAGCAGCCCGAACACGACGACCACGGCGAGGATGCCGAGGCCGAGGACGATCAACGTGGGCATGGACGTGCTCCGTTCGCTGGAAACCTGCTCTCGAAACCCTCAAGACTTGTTCCGGGGCGGGGGCGAGTCAAGTTGACGGGGGGTCGAGCCGCTCGAAGTCGAAGGTTTCGAGCGTGGGCGAGAGCCGGTCGGCCGTGTCGGGGGCCTCGGGGCCGGACGCACGCGGTTCCGATCGCACCGGTTCTGCGGCTTCGCACGACGGCTCCTGCACACGGATGGGGGTCACGACGAGATCCCGCCCCTGCACGCCCACGGCCTCCACGGCCGCGCCGCGCTCGATCGGGCCCCCGTCGCTCAGGGCCTCGACCTGCATCCCGTCGATCTCAACGACGCCCCAGGGAAGCATCTCGCTCACGGCGCGACCGCCACGGCCGACGAGCTTGCCGAGTGCGCGCCTCCGCGAGGCCGACGGCGCGACGTCGGCGGGGTCGGGCGGCGGCGGCAGCACGCGTCGGCCGAGCGGTGTCTCCGGAAACCAGCGAAACGCGAGGGCCAGCACCGTCGGCACCACGACCGTCGCGACCGCGAGCACGACGAGCCCGGCCGTCGCGCCCAGTTCCATGAATGCGGTGGCGATCGCAGCGACGATCGCCGTGAGGCTCAAAAACCCGAGGATCCCGCCCGAGGGCAGGAATACCTCGAGGACCATCACGGCCAGGCCCACGACGAGCAGGATGATCACCCACACCAGCGCCGTCATCGTCCACCCGGCCCATCGCCCGTCGGCTGCACCACGATTCGCCGGCCGCGCACCTCGACCACCCGCACTGACTCGCCGGGCTCGACGAGTTGGCCGTCGGTGGTCACGTCGACCAGCCTCCCGTCGACCCGTGCCTTGCCGGCCGGCACGAGCCGCGTGGTGGCGACGCCCGCACGACCCACGAGCTCGGAAAGCTGTTCGTCGTCGTACTCGTCGGCAGCCGGCGGCTCGAGCAGCACATGTCGCAATCCCGGCGCCCGGGGCAGCCAGCGGCGCACGAGGGTGGCAATCAGGGCCACGCCCACCGCGGCCGCGAGGATGCCGAGCAGCGACCATTGAAGCTGGCGGATCTGGTAGTCGTTCGTCGGCAGCACGAACGACTGGCTCGCGAGCACGAGCGACGCGATCACGAGCAGCCCGCCGCCCAGCCCCAGCACGCCAAATCCTGGCAGCACGAAAATCTCGGCGGCGAGGCAGAAGATCCCGGCGAGAAACAGCATCACCTCGAGCCAGCCGCTCGTGCCGTGCAGATACTGGCTCCAGAAGTAGACGATGAACGCCACCATCGCCACGAAGCCGCCGAGGCCGATGCCCGGCGTGTGCATCTCGATGTAGAGTCCGGCACCCCCGATGAGGAGCAGCAGCCAGGCCACGCCCGGGCTCGCGAGCGCGTCGAGCAGCCGGTCGGCCCAGCCCGGCTCCTGGGTCGTGATGTCGGCCGGGAGTCCGTAAGTCGCCACGAGTGCCGGAAAGCCGTCGACCACGTGGGTCGCGAGCCCCAGTGTCTCGGCGGTGCGGCCGGAGAGCTCGATCGGCCCGACGCCCACGTCGTCCCCGAGTTTCCAGGACGCGCGGTCCTCGCAGGGCAGGAGTTCATCGTCGCTGAAATACTCGGTCCGTCCGGTCGCCGGCTGCACCGCCCGGTGCACCACGACACCCGGCGCCACGAGTGCGACTGGCAACGACCACGACCGGCCGCGCTTCCGCGCCACCCCTTCGCGCCAGGCGACGGCGATCGCCTCCGATCGGCGGGGATCGACCGTGGCGGCACCCTCGCCGCCGAGCACGGCCGTCGGCGCGATCGCGAGCTCGTCGCAGGCCATCGCAACAAGCGCCGCATCGGCCCGCGCCTCGCGCGGCACCCAGGCCACGGTGCGCACGCGGGCCGGGTCGAGCGCCGCGAGGAAGGTCGCGAGCACGAGACTCTGCTCGGGGTCACCGCCCGGACTGTCGATCCTCAGGCAGATGAAGTTCGCGCCGCCGCCCAGTGCCTCGTCGATGCCACGCATGGCACGGGCGACCGCATCGGCCGTGATCGGCCCGGCAAGTCCGACCTGCACGGCGTTCCAGCCGCCATCGGCCGCCGCGGGCGTCGCGAGCGACCGTTCATCGACCCCCAGGCCGCGGGCAAGCTCGGAGGGTGTGCCCGCGAGCAGGCGCACGAGCCCGAGTTCGCGGGCCCGCCGGCCGGTGAGGACCAGCGGCGCGGGCCCAACCTCGTCCACTGCGAGCACGGCCGCCTCGCGTTTGACCCCGTCGAGATCCCGCGCCTCGATGAACCGTTCCCCGCCGTCGGTCGCGACCCGCACCACCTTCGCGGCCGGATCGAGCAGCGCGAGGGCCAGCGCGGCCGGCACGGTTTTCCGACGCGAGGCCACCTGGGCATAGGCCGCCCGCATCGCGTCGTCGACGGCTGGCTCCTCCGCGTTCGCTGGCCCGAGCACGGCGTCGGCCGGCATCACGATCTCCTCGCATGCCAAGACGGCCAGCACCGCATGGCCACGAACCCCCTCCGGCAGGAAGGCCACCGTCTTCACGCCGTCGAGCCGCCCGTCGCCGAGGAATCGCGCGAGCTCGAACGCCCGTCCGAAATCCGTGCCGAGCGGCCCGTCGTCGTCGGTCGGGCGAAACTCGAGCACGAGCACGCCGCGCTTGGGTCCAGCGCTCCGCAGGCCGTCGAGTCGCCGCAGGATCGCCGCCTTCACCTGCGTGTCACGAGTGCCCGTGATCGGCAGCCGCACGACCACCGTCGCCGCCGGCGCCGGCCGCTCGTCGGCGGCCGGTTCCGCCCGCGCGAGCGGCACCACCGCGCCCGCCGCCACGACGAACGCGCACAAGGGCCCGAAGAGAAGCCGGTGGCGGGGCATGGCATTCATTCTAAAACTGTGCCGCAGCGAGTCAAAAACCGCTCTGCTGCTATACTCGTTTCCGCATGGCCACACGCCCCGACGCAATCGATCCTGCTGCGAGCCTCGTCGACCTCGTCGCCCGCAAAGCGCTCAAACGCGGCACGTTCCGGCTGGCGTCCGGCCGCGAGGCGAGTTTCTACCTCGACGCCAAGCAGGTGGTGCTCGACGCCGAAGGGTCGATGCTCGTCGGCCAGGCGATCCTGGCGCGGCTGGCAGCATTACCACGTTTCCCCGACGCGGTCGGCGGCATGTCGATCGGCGCCGATCCGATCACGAGCGCGGTCGTCACCATGGCGGGCGTCGCAGGCCGGCCGCTCAAGGGATTTATGATCCGCAAGGAACCGAAGGATCATGGCACGAAGCGGTATGTCGAGGGTCCGGTGGAGCCGGGGCAGCGGGTCGTGATCGTCGAGGACGTGACCACCACCGGCGGCTCGTCACTCCTCGCGATCGAACGGGCGCAGGACTTCGGCCTCGTCGTCGATCGGGTGGTGACGGTGATCGACCGGCTCGCCGGCGCCGAGGCGGCCTTCGCCGCCCGGGGAATCCCCCTGGAATCGCTCCTCACGATCCGCGATCTCGGCATCGAACCCGACGCGGCCTGAGCCGCCGGCTTGCCCCCGGCACCGCGCCAGCCGTAGGCTGCACGCTGCGGCGGAAGCCATCCGCCGTCGGGAGATTCGCGATGTTCCCGGGCCTCCTTCGCCTGCCGTCCGTCGCCTTCGCGACACTTGCCTGCCTGGCGTTCACAACGCCCCGTGGCACCGCCGACACGGGCGTGCAAGACACGCTCGCCGCGCTCATCGCGAGCCTCGGCGACGACGACTACCATCGACGCGAGACGGCCGCCGCCGAGCTCAAGGCGCTCGGGCCGACGGCGATCGACGCTCTCTTGGCGGCCGCGGAGACCAGCGGCGACCTCGAGGTCGCGTTGCGGGCCCGCTGGCTCGTGGAGACGATTCCGTTCGAGATGCCGCACGATCCGCCCGAGGTCGTGAAACTGCTCTCGCGGTTCAAGCGGCGCGACTTCGACGACCGCGTCCAGGCGATGCATCGGCTCCTGCGCGTCGACGACGACGCCGGCATCGAGCCGCTCGCACGCGTGACGAGGCTCGATCCGTCGACCGCCGCGTCGCGCGTGGCGGCGGCGCTTTTGGCGCGGGAATGGCGGCCCGACGATCCGGCCTGGCCCGCCATGCGGAATCGGATCGACGCCGGGCTCGGCCCGAGCACGCGACCCGCGGCCAGGTTCCTCTCGGCACTCGTCGCCTTCACCGGATCTGACGGCGGCGCGAACCACGACGCGACACTCGCAGCGGCGGCGGCTGCGCTCGGCGCCCTGCGGCGCCCTGCGGCGGACGACGCACCGGCCCTCGCCGGTGGCGACGAGGGCGACGAGCGGGTGGTGGTCGGTCGAACCCTGCGGATCTTCGAGCGCTGTCACGCCCGGATGCTGCTCGCAGCCGGTCGCCGCGACGCGGCCCTCGCCGCCGCGACGGCGATGCTCGACGAGGCGCTCGCGGCCGACGACACCGACCGGCAGGTCGCCGAGTGCGTCGACACGCTCGCCTGGGCGGTGGAAGCGGGCCTCCCGGAGGCGGTCGAGGCGGTGCTTGCCGTCCCCGAACTCTTCCAGCGCCGCCCCCTCGTCGCGCACGCGGTCGCGCTCGCCGAGCAGGCCCGGGGCCGGGAGGCCGCCGCGGCCGAGCGGTTCGCCGCGGGCTTCGAGGCGGTCGTGCTCGATGGGTTTATCGAGCGCCTGCAGGCCGCGGTCATGCTGGCGAAATGGGGCCGCGTCGAATGGGCGACGCGATCGTACGATGCGATCCTCGACGACATGGATCTGCCCGGAGCGGAACGGGCACTGGCCGCGACGATGTATGCCGAGCTCCTCCACGACCTCGAGCGCGAGGAGGAAGCGACCCGCTGCCTGCGCCGGATCTTTGGCGACGACGAGCCGGCCGACGGCAAACGCGAGCGTGCTCCTCCCCTCGAGCAGTTCGGCCGCGACCCCCGTTCAGCCCGCTCGCGCATGCACTTCTTCGAGAGCTGCGCACTCGCGCAGCGGGGTGATGCCGCCGGCCGTCGCGCCGCCGTCGAACGGGCGCTCGCCATCTACCCCAAGGACGTCGACGCGCTCATCGCCCTCCACTCCCTGCCCGACAACACGGACGAGCAGCAGGCCGACGCGGGCCGGCGGATCAAGGCCGCGCTTGCGCAACTCGAGGAAGACATCCAGGCGGTGCCGGACGACACGGCCGGTTACAACGAATACGCCTGGCTCGTCGCCAACACCGAGGGTGACATCGAAAAGGCGACCCGCTACTCGAAGCTTTCACTCGTGAAATCGTTCGACAACGCGAGCTTCCTCGACACGCTCGCCCATTGCCACGCCGCCGCCGGCCGGCACGAGGCGGCGATCCGCACGCAACGCCTGGCGAGGCGCCACGAGCCGCACAACCGCACGATCCAACGCAATCTCGAGCGGTTCGAGAAACTCGCCTCCGAGTAGGGCGGGCCCGAGCCTTTCTCGTATGCTCGCATACCACGCATCCGCCGGTCCCCTGCGCCCACAGGCCGAAGCCTGTCCTACGACGTGAGGCGTGTCCTCCGGCAACCGTTCGCATGCATCACATCGCTCTACCCGACACCAGCCTCGCGGTTCACACGCGCGGCAGCGGCCTGCCGCTGCTGTTGCTTCACGGGTTTCCCCTCGACCACACGATGTGGGCGGGCCAGGACCCGCTCGCCGACGAAGTCCGGCTGATCGTTCCGGACCAGCGGGGTTTCGGCCACAGCCCCGGCCCACCGCCCGCCAGCATCGCCCAGCTCGCCGACGATGCAGTCGCCCTGCTCGACGCGCTTCACGTGGCCGAGCCTGCCGTGGTCTGTGGCCTCTCGATGGGCGGCTACGTGGCCGAGCACGTGGCGGCGAAGCATCCGCACCGTGTCCGTGCGGTCATTCTCGTCGACACCAAGCTCGAGGACGACACCCCCGAAGCGCGGGCGGCACGGGAGAAGCTCGCCGCGACGGTCGCCCGCGTGGGCCAGGAGGCGGTGGCCGAGGCGATGATCCCGAATCTCCTCGCGAGTTCCGACGCGGGCCGGGCTCGTCCTGCCCGTGCCGCCGTCGAGGAACAGCTGCGGCGCACGATCCATGCCACGCCGGTCGCGACGATCACCGCCGCGCTCGCCGCGCTCGCCGCGCGGCCCGACATGGTCGAGCCGATGCGCGCGGTGACGGTGCCCGTGCTGCTCGTCGTCGGCGCGGAAGACACGATCACGCCGCCGGAGTGCATGCAGCGGGCCGAGCGGGTGCTTCGGGAGCCACAACTCTTGATCATGCCGCACTGCGGGCACCTGGCGCCGCTCGAAGATCCGGACACGTTCAACGCGGCGGTCCGGGCGTTTCTCCGGGAGGTGGCGGGCCACGGCGCGGTCCCTCCGGCGGACGGCCATTGAACCTCGGCCCGCCCGGCGGCGGTCCCTCCGGCGGCCCATCCGGCGGTGGAAACCCGCGAAACCCGCCGCCGTCGCGGTAGGGCCCGCGGCCGGAGCCGGGCCGCATCAGGGCATAGTGGTCGAGCCACTCGAGCCGCTCGGTGGTGCCGAGGTCGATCACGCCCTTGCGGTCGGCGGGGTCGCGGTTGGCGAGCCACTGGTGCCAGAGCCGTGCGGCCTCGAGCAGTTCATCACGATCGGGGCCCTCACCATCGCGGCCGCCGAACACGCGAGCCAGACGCACGAGATCGCGGCGGTCGACGGGCGACAGCCGCTGAAATTCCACGGCGGCATCGGAGAGCTGCCGGCGCTCTTCGGCAGGCCGATCGGACAGTTCCGCTCGGCGCTCCGCGGTCGATCCGGCATCGGGGCCGAACGACGCCGACGCGAACGTCGCCACCGCCGCATCGAGTGCCTCGAAGGCCGGCGCGACGGCCTCGCCGCCCCGGCCAAACGCGAACCTGCGCGGCGGCGGATAGTTCCGCCGGGCAACCTCGGTGAGAAACTCCACGCTTCCCGCTTCCTTCAGGACATCGTAGTGCTCGAGCACCGGCAGATATTCGAACACGGCCTTCTCGGGATCCGTGACCGTGGCTCGGCCGGCGACCACCCCGGCAACGAACGCGGCCCCCACGACGGTGACGGGCCCGAGCCAGCCGCGCCACCAGGCGCTCCGGCGCGGCTGCGTTCGGGCCGCCGCCGCGACCATCTCCAGCGTGGTCGATGTCATGCTCGGTGGCGTGGCCGCCCGCGGCAGGCTGTCGAGCAGGTCCCACGTGGGGCCGAGCGCCGCGGCGGGCGTGTCGGACGGCGGCTCGTGCAGGGGATGATTCACCTCGCCCCCTCCCGCTCGTACGGCTCGAGTTTCGCGCGGAGCTGATCCCGGGCCCGAAACAGAAGCGACTTCACCGCCGGCACGGTGAGCCTCATCGCCGCGGCGATCTCCTCGTAGGAACACTGCTCGAACTTTGCGAGCAGCACGGCCATCCGCTGGTTGTCGCTCAAGGAGGCGATTGCCTCCTGCACGACACCGCATAGCTCGCTTCGGTCGGCCTGTCGCGCGGGCCTGAGGCCGCTTGCCGCCACGGCGAGGTGTTCGAGGCCGAGCGCGCTCGTCGACGCCGACACATTCTGGGCCATGCCCCGTTCCTTGCGGCGATAGGCCCGCTGTCGGAGGTCGCTCGACACATTGTTGGCAATCGTGTGGATCCAGGTGGTGAACTTCGCCGTCGGCCGATAGGTGGCCCGCGCCCGATAGACTCGCAGGAACACCTCCTGGGCCAGGTCTTCGGCGATCGCATGGTCGCCGGTATGGTGACGAAAGAGCGTGACGAGCCGGTCCTGCCAGAGCGCCACGAGTTCCTCGAACGCGACGGCGTCACCGTCGCGCACCCGCAGCATGAGCGCCGTCGAAGGATCGGCCAACGTACCGCTCGCCATCAAGGCCGAGGAACTCGATTGCATCAGTCACCGGCTCGGGGGCGGCAAAAGTCGCTCGCTTCGCGAGTCCTTGCGGATTGTCGCGTGGGCTGAGGCAGCCCAATGCTCCTCGAGCGTTCGCCGACCCCCTCGCCTCCCCTGTTGTTGTTTACCGCTGCCGCCCCGCGGCAGCCACGCGAGCCCGGAGGTGCGAGCGCCGCCCGTCCGGGCCGCCTTGGCTGTGCCTGCGACGGGCAAGGCCTGCACGGGCCATGGATGGCCGTGCAGGCCTAAAAATGGAGCGGAGGAGGATCGAACTCCCAACCTCGGCATTGCGAACGCCGCGCTCTCCCAGTTGAGCTACCGCCCCGGACGACTGGCGCGGAAATCCGCACCACGCTCGGTAAAAACGATCGTACGGCACCGTCCCCGCACTGTAAAGCGCTCTCTACAATGGGCGTATGCACGTTCCGCCGATCGTCGTTCGAGGTGCCCGCGAGCACAACCTGCGCGACGTCACGGTCGGCCTGCCGCGGGGGCGGCTCGTGTGCCTGTCGGGCGTGAGCGGGTCGGGCAAGTCGAGCCTCGCGTTCGACACGCTCTACGCCGAGGGGCAGCGGCGCTACGTCGAGAGCCTGTCGACGTTCGCCCGGCAGTTCCTCGGGCAGCTGCCCCGGCCCGACGTGGACAGTGTCACGGGCCTGTCGCCGTCGATCTCGATCGCACAAAAGTCGGCCGGCACGAATCCGCGGTCGACCGTGGCCACGATGACGGAGATTCACGATTTTCTGCGGGTGCTCTATGCACGCGTCGGCACGGCCCACTGCCCGGAGTGCGACGCCGTGCTCGAAGCGCAGCCGCGCGACCAGATCGTGGAGCGGATTCTCGCCGCCCGGGCCGACGAGCAGGTGCTCGTGCTCGGGCCGCTCGTGCGAGACCAGAAGGGGGAGCACCGCGATCTGTTCACCGATCTCGTGCGGCAGGGCTTCACGCGGGCCCGGGTCGACGGCCGGATCGTGCGGGTCGAGGATCCGCCGCCGCTCGAGAAGCAATTCAAGCATTCGATCGACGTGGTGATCGACCGGATCGTGGCCAACGCCGCGGGCCGCAGTCGGCTGGCCGAGGCGGTGGATCTTGCGCTGCGCACGGGCGGCGGCCAGGTGATCGTGGCGGGCGATCCGCCGCAGGAGCGCGCAACGGTCGACGCTCCTGGACCCTCAGCCCGGCCCTCTCCCGCAGGGCGAGGGAGCGAGAGCTCGGATCTCGTGCTTTCGAGCCGCTACGCGTGCGTGGCGTGCGGCGTGAGCTACTCCACGCCCGAGCCGCAGCTCTTCAGCTTCAACAGCCCGATCGGCGCCTGCCCGGTATGCGATGGCCTCGGCGACATCTACGGCATCGATCCCGAGAAACTCGTCACCGATCCCACGAAGTCGCTCAAGAAGGGCTGCATGGGCGTGCTCGGCACGTTCCGCGACATGCCCCGCTGGATGCGGCGACTGTTCACGGGCGTGGCCGCGCACGCCGAGGCGAAGAAGAAACTCACCCCGGGCACGCTCCTCGAAACGCCCTGGGACAAGCTCACCCCTGCCCAGAAGAAGATCTGGCTGTCGGGCACGGGCGTCGAAGAGATCAAGCTCGCCTGGAAGCGCGGCCGGGCGGAGCGCGGCGCGAAGACGAAGTTCGAGGGCATTCTCGCGCTCCTGGCCGCCAAGTGGCGAAACGCGAAGAGCGGCATCATCCGGCGGATGCTCGAGAAACTCATGCGGGTGACCCCCTGCCATGCCTGCCAGGGCGCCCGGCTCTCGCCGCAGGCCCGGGCCGTGCGGATCACATCGCGCTCGGTGCTAGGGCTGGAGGCCCGGGCTGCCGCCAGCGACCGGAGGTCGCCAAGCCGGGGTGGCCAGGATGGCCGCGCCCGGCGTGAAGCCGAACTCTCGCTCGACGCGCTCTGTGCCCTGCCGATCGCCGATGCGCGGGAGTTTCTCGCCGAACTCGTCCTCGACGACACCCAGACCCTGATCGCCACGGAACTCCTCAAGGAGATCCGGTCGCGGCTCGAGTTTCTCGACCAGGTGGGCCTTGGCTACCTCGCCCTCGACCGCAAGGCTCCCACGCTCTCCGGTGGTGAGAGCCAGCGCATTCGACTCGCGGCCCAGATCGGGTCGGGGCTCTCGGGCGTGCTCTACGTCCTCGACGAGCCGTCGATCGGCCTTCACCCGCGCGACAACGTCAAGCTGCTGGGCGCGCTCGAGGCGCTGCGTGACAAGGGCAACACCGTGGTCGTCGTCGAGCACGATGAAGACACGATCCGGGCTGCCGACTGGGTGGTCGATTTCGGCCCGGGCCCGGGCAAGCGGGGTGGCGAAGTCGTGGCGGCCGGCACGCCGACCGACGTGGCGGCGAGCGACCGCAGCCTGACGGGCGCGTTTCTTGCCGGACGCGAGGCGATCGAGGTGCCCGAGAAGCGCCGCAAGCCCTCCGGCCAGACCCTGAAGCTCGGCGGCGTCCGCCACAACAACCTCAGGGGAATCGACGTCGAGATTCCGCTCGGACTCCTCGTGTGCGTGACGGGGGTCTCGGGCAGCGGCAAGAGTTCACTCGTGGGCGACGTCCTCGAGCCCGAGCTCCGCCGACTGCTGGGGAGCGAGGCGGCCGTGCCGGGGGAGTTCGACACGATCCACGGCGCCGAGCAACTTGACAAGGTAATCGTGATCGACCAGTCGCCGATCGGCCGCACGCCGCGGTCGAACCCGGCCACGTACGTGAAGGTATGGGACGACATCCGCAGCCTGTTCACGATGCTGCCCGAGGCGAAGAAACGCGGCTGGAAGGCGGGCCGGTTCAGTTTCAACGTGCCCGGCGGCCGCTGCGAGGCCTGCGAGGGGAACGGCTCGACACGGCTCGACATGGACTTTCTGGCCGACGTGTGGGTGACCTGCGAGGTCTGCGATGGAGCGCGGTTTGCCAAGGATACGCTCGAAGTGCGCTGGAAGGGGAAGAACGTCGCCGAACTGCTGAACATGGAGATCGGCGACGCCCTCGAACTCTTCGCCGACGCCCCCGACATCGCCCGGAAGTTGCAGACGCTGCACGACGTGGGGCTCGACTACCTGCACCTCGGCCAACCGTCCCCCACGCTGTCCGGGGGCGAGGCGCAACGCGTGAAACTCTCGCGCGAACTCGCCAAGCGATCGACTGGAAAAACGCTCTACATTCTCGATGAGCCGACGACGGGCCTCCACATGGCCGACGTGCGTCAATTGCTCACGGTGCTCGAGCGGCTCGTCGAGGCGGGCAACACCGTGCTCGTGGTGGAACACAACCTCGACGTCGTGAAGCGGGCCGACTGGGTGATCGACCTCGGGCCGGAGGGGGGCGCCGGGGGTGGCACAATCGTGGCGGAAGGCACTCCGGAGCAGGTGGCGAAGGTGAAGGCCTCGCACACGGGCAAGGCGCTCGCGCCGATCCTTCGTGGGGCGCGGCTCCGGCCGGCCGATGGTGAACGCGACGGCCGACATCCGCGGAAGCGTCGCTCGAAACCCGTCGATCCGGCAGCCCTCATGGCCCAGGTGGAAAAGGCGTCTCGCGACCCCGGCCCGCCGGCGATCATGGTCCGCGGCGCGTCCCAGCACAATCTGAAACAGGTCGATGCCGACATTCCGCGCGGCGCGATGACGGTCTGCTGCGGCCCCAGCGGCAGCGGCAAGACGTCGCTCGCCTTCGACACGCTCTACGCCGAGGGGCAGCGCCGCTACGTCGAGAGCCTCTCCCCCTATGCGCGGCAGTTCGTGGGGCAGGTGCCGAAGCCGTTGTTCGAGCGGATCGAGGGGCTCGCCCCGGCCGTCGCGATCGAGCAGCGGTCGAGCGGCAGCACGCCGCGATCGACGGTCGGCACGCTCACCGAGATGTACGACTTCTTCCGCGTGCTCGCCGCGCGGCTCGGCGCCATGCACTGCCCCGACTGCGGGATCGAGGTGGGAGCGCAGAGCATCGACGAGACGGTGGGCCGGTTGCTCGCCCATCCGCCCGGCACGCGGATGCTCCTCCTGGCGCCCGCCGAACTCCGGGTCGGCCAGACGCCGGAGAGCTTTTTCGCCGGCCTGCGGGCCGCGGGCTACGTGCGGGTGCGGATCGACGGTCAGACGGTGCATCTCGACGAGAAGCCGACGCTCGATCGCAAGCGGAAGAACCGCATCGAGATCGTGATCGACCGCATCACGGCGAACCCCGCCGAACGCAGCCGGCTCGCGCAGAGCGTGGAGGCGGCGTTCGACGCGGGCGGGGGCACGATGCTCGTGGCCCGCGCCGCCGACGGGCCCGACGGCAAGCCGGCCCCCGAGCCCGACTGGCCGGTGGAAGTGCACAGCCGCCGGCTCGCCTGCCGCACGTGCGGCCGCGGGTTCAAGCCGCTCGAGCCGCGGCAGTTTTCGTTCAACAGTCCGCTCGGTTGGTGCCCGGCATGCGACGGGCTCGGCACGCGTACGGGGGTCGATCATGCGGCCCTCATCCGCGACGGTTCAAAATCCCTCGCCGAAGGTGCGCTCGACCTCTGGCCGAGTCTCGACCGCAAGGATTGCGGCGCCACGAGCCGGGCGATGCTCGCGGCCCTCTGCGCCGCGACGGGGCTGCCGGCCAACGTGCCGCTCGCCGATCTCTCGGGCCTCCAGCAGCGGGTGCTCTTCGAGGGCACGGGCGAACGCTGGATCGAAGTGCTGCGGCCCAAGGGCGTGCCTGGGAGCGGCCCGTGGTTCGCGTTTCAGTTCAAGGGCCTGGAAAACGCCTGCGAGGAGGCGGCCCGGCTCGTCGTCGGCCTGCGTGGCAAGGTGGATGCCGTGATGGGGGAAGTGCCATGCAGTGACTGCGGCGGCAGCCGGCTCGCGGAGGAAGCCAGCGCCGTCACGCTCTGGGGCCGCTCCCTCGACGTCTGGTGCCGGATGCCGCTCGGCCGGCTGCAGCAGGAGCTCGCTGCCGTCGAAATCTCCGACGCCGACAAAAAGATCGCCGGTGATCTCCTGCGGGAGCTCGTGTCGCGGGTGAACTTCCTCGTCGACGTGGGTCTCGAGTACCTCGACATGGCCCGGCCGGCGGGAAGCCTGTCGGGGGGCGAACTCCAGCGGATTCGCCTGGCTGCCCAGGTGGGCAGCGGTCTGACGGGCGTGCTCTACGTGCTCGACGAGCCGACGATCGGCCTCCATCCGCGCGACA
>JBAXUY010000062.1:0-16846 GCA_037129475.1 Planctomycetia bacterium
AGGTTGAGGGCCTGGTGGTAGTAATACCGTGCAGGTTCAAGTCCTGTTTCCCGCAGTTTCTGTCCAGATGTGCTGAGGGTGATTTTGCACTCGTTGTGAACCGCCGGCTCGGGGCGGCAAAAGTCTCGTCGCGTGGGCCGCGGCGGCCCAATGCTCCTCGAGCGTTCGCCGACCCCTCGCCTCCCTCTTTGCCAATGACACGCAACTTCTTCGGAGGTCGGTATGAGTACGGCTGCGGACGTGTCTCCTGCAGGAGGGGATGATGCGGGGGAACAGAATCCGCAGCGGCGGATCGCGATCGGGACACAGCGGCCCGGCGTCACGCCGCCCAAAATCGCGCCGCGGCACCAGTACGTGATCCCGTCGCAGCCCGCGGCGAAAGAGCAGGCGGCCGCGGCGGACACGGCTGCCGAGTCGCTGCCGACGGCCTCCGCCGCGCCCGCCGAGGCACCTGCGGCAGCGCCGAATCAACAAGGCGATCGGCCGCCCCGCGGCGAGGGGAAGCCGAAGCGGGAGCGGCGCGGGGGCGGCGAGCGGAAGCCGTCGTTCACCGACGTCCTGCCGCCCTCGAAGCGGGTCGCCGTGCCGAATCTGCGGGCGGCGCTCGAGGACGATCTCGAAGAAGACTTTCAGGCGGCGCTCGAGGGCCTGGCCGTCGACGACCTGCTCGTGGGGAGCGTGCCGGCGAAGGCCGAGGCCACGCTCGATCCGGGCGCACGGGTGACCGGCACCGTCGTGAGCGTCGGGCACGACACCGCGTTCGTCGATCTCGGCGGCCGTCGGCAGGGCGCGCTCAAGCTCGTGGGGCTCGAGGAGGTGCCGGACGTCGGCGACGTGCTCAATCTTTCGGTGGGCAGCCGCAACGACGACGACGGTCTCTACGACGTGGCCCCGGCCAACCGGGCCGTCGCGGTCGAGGACTGGTCGCAGCTCGAGCCGGGAATGATCATCGAGGCCCGCGTGACGGCGGCAAACAAGGGCGGCCTCGAATGCGAGGTGGCCGGGCTGCGCGGCTTCATGCCTGCCAGCCTCGTGAGCCCGTGGCGCGTGGAGAACCTCGAGGAATTGGTCGGCCAGACGCTCGAGAGCCTCGTCACGGAGATCGTGCCGGCGGCCCGGCGGCTCGTGCTGTCGCGGCGGGCCGTGATCGAACGGCAGGCGGCCGACGCCCGCGCGGAGATGCTCGAAACGCTCGAGGTGGGCACGGCGCTCGACGGCATCGTGCGCAGCGTGCGCGACTTCGGCGCGTTCGTCGACATCGGCAACGGTGTCGAGGGGCTCGTGCACGTGAGCCAACTGTCGTGGGACCGCGTGGCGAACCCGGCCGACGTTCTCCAGCCGGGGCAGAAGGTGCGGGTGATCGTCAAGAAGATCGATCGCCAGACCGGCAAGATCGCCCTCTCGGCCCGCGACCTCGTCGAGAGCCCGTGGAAGCATGCGGCGGAGAAGTATCACGTGGGCGCCACCGTCCGCGGTGCCGTGAGCCGTATCGCGCAGTTCGGGGCCTTCGTGAGGCTCGAGCCGGGCGTCGAGGGGCTGGTGCACGTGTCGGAACTGGCGCACCGCCACGTGCGGAGCGTCGGCGACGTGGTCAAAGAGGGCGAGCCCGTGGAGTGCCGTGTGCTCGCCTGCGACCCCGAAGACCAGCGGATCTCGCTCTCGATCAAGGCCCTGGCCACGCAGCCGTCGGCGGCGAAGCCCGCCGACGAGGACGACGAGGCGTCGGAGCCCGAGTCGCTCGCGCCGAGCGCGAAGAAGCACGCAGGCCCGCTCAAGGGCGGCCTGGGCGGCCACTCCGACGGCGCCCGCTTCGGCCTCAAGTGGTGAGCATGGCGGGGCCCTTCGCGCGGATCATCGCGACGCGCGTCATGACCGCCTGCGCAAACCCGCGCATGCGTTCGTCGAGGAACCAGTGGGCATTGAAGGCCGGTTCGTCGGCGTAGCCGCGGCAGGTCTTGTGCGGCGCGGCGACACCCGCGTCGATGCGGGCGAGGCCGTGTTCGATCGCGTAGGCCTTCGGCCGATGACAGATGAGATCGATCGCGAGGTCGCGGACGGACGACATCGCGCTCCACGGCAATCGGTAGAGCGACTGGCCGTCGCGCAGGCCGAATCCGCCGGCCACGAAGCGGCCGCTCTCGAAGGCGGCCTGGAGCACGACCGCCCCCGGCATCACGGCGACGAGTTCGTGGAACATCGCCTCGGGAAGCCAGGCAGGACTTCCGTGCCGGGTGCATACCCGCCGGAATCCCTCGTAGAAGTCGTGAATGAGCGGCGGAGTGATCTCGTGGCCATGCAACACGCGCACCTCGAGGCCGAGCCGGCTGAATCGCCGCCCATCGACGAGTGCCTGCCGCCGCTTGCGGGACGGGAGCGTGGCGAGGTACTCGTCGAACGTGGCATGGCCGGGGTTGTGCCACACGGAGCGGAGCTCATGGCTGACGAGCGCCCCGTGCCGGGCGAGCGCCGCCGCGGTGGCGGCGTCGACCTGCATCACGTTGACGACCCTGGCGAGTTTCCAGCGGTCGGCGATCGTCAGCAGCACGTCGACGAACGCCTTGTGCACGACGTCCAAGGGCATGCCGGGCCGCACGAGGAGCTTGGGGCCCGGCACGGGATGCAACGGGATTCCCACCTGGAACTTGGGCCAGGCAAACCACCCGGTGGCGGCGGCCGTGTTGAGCCAGCCGTGCTCCGGTCCGTATTCGCGCCACGTGCCCGTCTTGAGCATCGCCGGGGCGCAGGCCACCACCTCGCCGGGGCGTGTCCGCAGCACCAGATACTTCGGGACGACGCCCAGCGCCGGCCCGACGCTTCCCGTGCGCTCGAGCGCCAGGAAAAACGCATGCTGCAGGTACGGGTTCGCACCGGCGCAGCGATTCCATGCGGTGTCGTCGATGTCGGCGATGGAGTCCAGCAGCGCGTAGTCGAGCAACACGGTGGACGACATGTGATCAGCCCGGCTGGAGCACGTGTCTGCCGACCCAGGGCACGAGCGGCGCCGGCACCTTCACCGAGCCGTCGGCCTGCTGGTGGTTTTCGAGGATCGCGATGATCGCCCGGCTGATGGCGATCGCCGTGCCGTTGAGCGTGTGGACGAAGTGCGTCCCCTTCTCGCCGGGCTTCTTGTAGCGCACCGCGAGCCGGCGGGCCTGGAAGTCGGTGCAGTTCGACGTGCTCGTCACCTCGCCCCACTCGCCGGCCGCGCCGCGGCCCGGCATCCAGGCCTCGAGGTCGAACTTGCGATACGCGGGGCCGCCGAGGTCGCCCGAGGCCGTGTCGATGACGCGGTAGGGAATCTCGAGGCCGTCGAAGAGCCGGCATTCGAGGTCGAGAAGGAGGTCGTGCATCGCCGCACTCTCCTCGGGCTTCGTGAAGGCGAACATCTCCACCTTCGTGAACTGGTGCACGCGATAGAGGCCGCGGGTCGCCTTGCCGTGGGCGCCGGCCTCGGTGCGGAAGCAGTGGCTGATGCCGCAGAGTTTGAGCGGCAGCTCGTCGGCCTCGAATATCCGCTCGTGGAACGCACCGCCGAGCGTGATCTCGGCCGTGGCCACGAGCGAGAGATCGGAGCCGGTGATCGAGTAGATCTGCGTCTCGTTGCCGCGCGGCATGAACCCCGTGCCCTCGAGGATCGTGTCGCGGGCGAGGTCGGGCGTGGTCATCGCCGTGAATCCCTCGCGCATGAGTACGTCGAGCGCGTAGCGCTGGAGCGCGAGTTCGAGGAGCACCGCGTCGTTCATCAGGAAATAAAACCCGTGGCCGGCGACGCGGGCGCCCGCCTCGAAGTCGAAGAGTTTCAGCTGCTCGCCGATCGCGACGTGGTCGCGGGCCGGGAACGAGAACGTGGGGAGCGGGGTCGTGCCGCGTTTGATCTCGACCGCAGCGTCCTCGCCACCGACCGGAGCGTCGGGGTGGGTGAGGTTGGGAATCTGTCGGAGGATCTCGTCCGACTCGGCGGCGATTTTTTCGAGCCGGCCCTCGATCGCCCCCACCTCCTCGCGGAGCCGGCGGCCCTCCGCCTTGCGGGCCTCGCGCTCGGCCGCGTCGGCCGCCGTGGCGATCGACTTGCTCACCTGCCCGGCTTCGTGGTTGAGCCGGTCGACGTCGGCCTGCAGGTGTCGCCGGAGCTTGTCGAGCTCGGCGAACCGGGCCACGTCGGCGGACGAGCCACGGTTGCGGCAGTTGTTGGTGACGAGGTCGACGTTGTCGGCGACGTAGCGGCGGTCGAGCACGGGGCGATTCTCCGGGGGGAGCGGTGAATATACTGTCACGGAGCCATGTCAGAAGCCGCCACCGCCGCCGTCGCCGAACCTGGGGAGAGCGTCGTGGTCGCGCCCCCTCCGGCTGCCGCGAAACCGTCCCCGCGTGACAAGCCGCGGCGGCAGCCCCGGTATCACGTGGTGCTCTGGAACGACGACGACCACACCTTCCAATACGTGATTGCGATGCTCAAGCAGCTCTTCGGCCACCAGCCGGAGACGGGCTTCAAGCTCGCGAAGGAGGTCGATGCGAAGGGCCGCGTGGTCGTGCTCACCACGACGAAGGAGCACGCCGAGCTCAAGCGGGACCAGATCCACGCTTTCGGCGCCGACAAACTGCTGGCCCGCTCGAAGGGCTCGATGTCGGCCTCGATCGAGGCGGAGTGACGCCCGGCTCGCGCGGTGTTGCGCCGGCTCGGGGGACGCGGGGAGCCCGAAGCCTCCCTCGTGGCGACAGAGCTCCAGCTCTGTCGATCGACAGGCCTCGAGGCCTGTCGCTACAGCGCAAGGAACGTTCGGCGGAGCCGGCGGTAGGCATGCTCGAAGGATGCTTCACGGACGGCACGGCATCGTGCCGTCCGTTCCTTGGCCGACCTCCGTCGGCTGGTGCTGACCCGGGCCTCCGGCCCTGGCGCTGAACAGGTCCTCAACGACTCCCTTCGTCTGCGCGTGCCCACCCTCCCGACTCCGCCGAAAGTTCTTGGCGCTGTAGCGACAGGCCTCCAGGCCTGTCGATCGACAGAGCTGGAGCTCTGTCGCTACGGAGGAGGCTTCGGGCTGCCCGTACTCCGGGAGCCGGCGTATGTGACCAGCGCAGGCATGGATGCCGAAGCGCAGGCACATCCGAGTGAGCGGAGCCCAGGATGGGCGCAGTGAACGTCCGGCGAAACGGTACGGGGCAGCCCCGAGCCGGATTGGGCGCGTTGAGGTTGAAGCATGACAGGCTGAAGCCTGTCCTGCGATCAAGTCGTCACTCGCACGGCACCGGCTTGCCGTCGGCGTCGTAGCATTCGACGGCGCCGGAACGATTGTGTGGCCGGGTGCCGATCGCGATCGCGTCGACGCCCTTCTCGTCCTTGATCTCGATCCGGCCGCCGCCGGCACCGATCACGCGGCCCATGTGGATGAGCACCGTGCCGTCTTCCGTCTCGACCACGATCTCGCGGCACGTGATGCGCGCGGCTTCGAGGTCGCCGATCTGGGCGGCGGCGAACCGTTCCTCCGGCACCGCGACGGCCCGCACGGCCAGGCCAAGTGCGAGAAAGAGCAGCGGGTAGACGGTCCACCGTTCACGGCTGGTCATCGGGTATCTCCGGAGGCGGTCTCGGGCTCAGTCGCCGTGCAGCTGCCGCAGCCGACCGGAGAGCCGCAGGATGAGTTGCACGCGCTCGAACTGATCGAGCCAGTCCGATGCGACTGCGGCGATCGCATCGGCCGGCGGAGCCACAGCTCCGCTCGAGCAACTCTCACCGAGCTGGGCCGCCGCCGCTGCACGATAGGCCGACAGAGTCTTGTCGCCGTAGAAGAGGACCGGCGTGAAGTCCTCGGAGAGGAACATCACGGTGGGCACGCGCTGGCCGCCGCACACCTTCATGTGCGCGGCGATGTCCGGGCGGGCGTCGCGGTCGAGAAAGCGGACGTCGAGCGCGGGCGAGGCCGCCGCGAAGTGGGCGAAGATCGGACACTGGTTCACGCAATCGCCACACCAGGCGCCGGCGAGCACGAGCACCGGCATCGTGCGGACGAAGCCGCCGAGGAGCGCCTTCTGGGCGGGCGTGAGTGCGACGCGGGCATGGAACGCATCCCACCGGGACCGCTGGTCGGGGTTGGCGTGCCGGTCGAGGAACTCCCGGTAGGGCAGCGCCGCCGTGAAGGCTGCCTGCCAGGCATCGGGCGTGGGCGGGCTGCCGGCGCCGGGGATCGCCGCGGCGGGTGGATGGATCGAAACGGGTGTTGCCATGCCATGGTCTCCAGTGTGGAGCCGCAAGCATAGCGGTTTTGCCGTCGGACGGCGCCGCCCGATGGCTGCCCTACAGGCGGCGCAGGGACTCGTCGAGGACCTCGATCATGAACCCGGCGTCTGCCTCGGTGAGGCACATCGGCGGCTTGATCCGCAGCACGTTGCCGTGGAGTCCGCCCTTGCCGATCAGGAGGCCGAGCTCGCGGCAGGTCTCGAACACCCGCATGCACTCCTGCGTCGCCGGCTCTTTCGTCGCGCGGTTCCCGACCAACTCGATGCCGAGCATGAGCCCGAGGCCGCGGACGTCGCCGATGATGTCGTGCTTTCCGGCGAGCGCCTCGAATCCCGCCTTCAGCCGTCCGCCGATCCGCGCGGCGTTCGCCTGGATGCCGTCCTCGTCGATCACCTGCAGCACCGCCCGGCCCTGCGTGCAGGTCACCGGATTGCCGCCGAAGGTGTTGAAGTGGATTCGCGACGTGAGCGATCGGGCGATCGCGGGCGTGGTCACCACGGCCGCCAGGGCCGCGCCGTTGCCGATTCCCTTGGCCATCGTGACGATGTCGGGAACGACGCCCTGCGTCTCGAAGCCCCAGAAGTGCGAGCCGGTGCGGGCAAAGCCCGCCTGCACCTCGTCGGCGATGCACAGGCCTCCTGCGGCGCGGACGTGCTCGTAGGCCGCCTTCAGGTAGCCGTCCGGGAAGACGACGGCGCCGCCGACGCCCTGGATGCTCTCGGCGATGAAGGCGGCGACCTTTCCCGGCGTCCCGAACTCGATCAGGCTGTGCACGTCGGCGGCATACTTCCGGCCCGCCTGCGGATCGTCGTAGCCGTACGGGCCGCGGAGCCGGTCGGGGAACACCGTGTGGTGCACGCCGAACGAATGCGGCACGTTGAACTTCCAGGTGTGATGGCTCGTGAGCCCCATCGTCTGCATGCTGCCGCCGTGGTAGCCGTTGCGCAGGGCGAGCACGTCGAAGTTGCCCGTGTACGCCCGGGCCATCAGGATCGCGAGGTCGTTGGCCTCCGAGCCCGAGTTCACGAAGTAGCAGACCTTGAGGTCGCCCGGCATCCGCGCCGCGAGGTCGCGGGCGTACTCGGCGATGCAGGGGTTGAGGTAGATCGTCGTCGTATGCTGGAGAATCTCGTTCTGCCGGTTCACGGCCGCCACGATCTTCGGGTGGCAGTGGCCTACGCTCACCGTCACGATCCCCCCGAAGCCGTCGAGGTAGCGGCGCCCCGTTTCGTCGTAGAGGTACTGCATGTGCCCCTCGACGATCATCAGGGGCTCCCTGTAGTAGGTGAAGATCGCCGGATTGACGAACTGCTTTCGCAGTGCGAGCACCTCCTGCTTCGACGGGCCTGCGTACGGCCGCGGGCGGTGGGTGCAGGCGGGCAGTGTCGGGGCGGTCGGCGTCGTCGTGGCCATGGCAGGCTCGTTACCGGTGGGGAAAGGCGTTGCGGAGAACCGTGTACAGGATAAGCCCCAACGCGAATCCTATGAACCACGCGTAGTGGTATCCCGCGACGAGCCATCCGGGGAACACGTCGGCGGGCACGGCGCCGATCCGCACGAGAAACCCGGGGATGTTCGGCAGGACGGCGAGCGCGAGGCTCGCGAACCCGACGAGGCTGAAGCCGCCGGTGGAGCGGTACTCGCCCGTCGAGCGGTAGAGGTCGTCCACGACGAGCCGGCACCTCCGCCAGAGGAAATAGTCGGCGATCATGATGCCGGCGATCGGCCCGAGCAGGGCGCTGTAGCCGATCAGCCAGGTGAAGACGTAGCCGCTCGGATCCTGGTAGAGCTTCCAGGGCATCATCACGACGCCGAGCGCCGCCGTGATCAGGCCGCCGGTGCGGAAGGAGACGAGCCGCGGTGCGAGGGCGGCGAAGTCGTTGGCCGGGGACACGACGTTGGCGGCGATGTTCGTGGAGAGGGTGGCGACGGCGAGCGTCACCAGCGCCAGTGCCGACAGCCACGGGTTACCGAACCGCGAGATCACCTGAACCGGGTCCCAGATCGCCTCGCCGAAGATCACGACCGTGGCACTCGTCACCACGATCCCGATGAACGAGTAGAACGTCATCGTCGTCGGCAGCCCCACCGCCTGGCCGATCACCTGGTCGCGCTGTGACCGCGCGAACCGCGAGAAATCGGGGATGTTGAGCGAGAGGGTGGCCCAGTAGCCGATCATCGCCGTGAGCCCCGAGCCGAACACGGGCCAGAATTCGGCGTGTGTGGCCAGTCTGGCGGGCTGACGAAAGATCGGCCCGAAGCCGTCGGCCGCCTGCCAGGCCCAGCCGACGAGCGCGGCGCCCACGACGAGCAGGAACGGGGCCGAGAGCGCCTCGAGCCACTTGATCGAGTCCATGCCGCGCACGATGAACCACACGTTCATGGCCCAGAAGGCCAGGAAGCAGAGCAGCTCTCCCGCCGTGATGCCGAGCAGCGGCAGCGGCCGGCCGGCTGCCGGGTCGAATCCGAGGATCACCGCGGCCGTGGCATGGATCGCGGCACCGCCCACCCAGGTCTGGATGCCGAACCAGCCGCAGGCGACGAGCCCGCGCATGAGGGCCGGAACGTTCGCGCCGTAGACGCCGAACGGCGCTCGCAGGAGCACGGGAAACGGGATGCCGTAGCGGGTGCCGGGGTGGGCGTTGAGCGTCATCGGTACGAGCACGATCAGGTTGCCGAGGAAGATCGTGAGTGTGGCCTGCCACCAGTTCATTCCCTGCTGGATGAGCGAACTGGCGAGCGTGTAGGTCGTGATGCAGACGGCCATCCCGATCCAGAGGGCGGCGACGTTCCACCACGTCCACGTCCGCTTCTCCGGCGGCACGGGCGCGAGATCTTCGTTCCAGAGCCGCGGGTCGGGGCTGGCCGTGGGGGTGCTCACGGCGACGGCGTCCGGTGGAGGAATCGGCCCCAGCCGACGGTGCCGCAGAACCTGCCGTCGCGCACCGCAACCTCGCCACGGACCGTGACGATCCACGGCCGGCCCTCGATCGGCCAGCCTTCGAAGGCGTTGTAATCCACCGCCTGCGTCTGCGTCGCGGCGGAGATCGTGCCCCGGTACGACGGATCGTAGATCACGAGGTCGGCATCGGCGCCGGGCTGGATCACGCCCTTCCGCGGCCAGAGGCCGAAGATCCTGGCGGCGTTGGTGCTGGCGACCGCCACGAACTGCTCCGGCGTGAGCCGGCCCCGCTTCACGCCGTGCGTCCAGAGCAGGTTGACCCGATCCTCGATCGACGGAATCCCGTTGGGGATCTTCGTGAAATCGTCCCTGCCCATCGGCTTCTGCGTGGCGAAGTCGAACGGGGCGTGGTCGGTGGCCACGGTGTTCACGAGGCCGCTCCGCAGGCCATCCCAGAGCGCCGCCTGGTTGGCCGCGTCGCGGAGCGGCGGCGACATCACGTACTTCGCCCCCTCGAAGCCGGGCCTCTCGGCCCACGACTTGTCGAGCACGAGGTATTGGATCAGCGTCTCGACGAAGACCCGCACGCCGCGCTTCCGGGCGGCGATCGCCGCGGCGAGGGCCTCCCGGCAGGAGAGGTGGACGATGTAGACGCAGGCTCCCGTGAGCTCGGCGAACGTCATGAGATGGTGCACGCCCTCGGCCTCCACCCGCGGTGGCCGGCTGTCGTGATGGGCGTCGGGGCCGGTGCGGCCCGCCGCCAGGAGCCGCTTCTGGAGCTCGGCCACGAGCGTCTCGTTCTCGCAGTGCGCGGTGACGATCACGCCGAGTTCCTGCGCGAGCGAGAGCGTGCGCCAGAGTTCGGCGTCGTCGACGCCGAAGGCCCCCTTGTAGGCGAGGAACACCTTGAAGCTGCCGACGCCGGCCCGGACGATCTCGCGGAGTTGCGCGGTGGAGTCGGCGTCGAACCGCGTCACGCCCATGTGGAACGTGTAGTCGCAGCAGGCCTTGCCCTCGGCCTGCGCCCGCCAGAGTGCGAAGCCCTCGGCGTGCGACATGTCCCGCGACGGGCAGACCATCTCGAAGATCGTCGTCGTGCCGCCGACGAGAGCCGCCCTCGTGCCGGTCTCGTAGTCATCCCTCGAGAACGTGCCCATGAAGGGCAGGTAGATGTGCGTGTGGGGGTCGATGAACCCGGGGAACACGAGCTTGCCCGCGGCGTCGATCACCTCGGCGCCGGCCGGCGGGTCGATGTGGCGGTCGATGCGGGCGATCACGTCGCCGGCGCAGAGGATGTCGGCCGTGTACCGCGAATCGGCGTTGACGATGTCGGCGTTCTTGATCAGGAGCGTCATTTCACGAACCAGTCGGAGGGGTCACAGTGTATGGCATCGCAGGAGGCGATGCCGTCGGCCGTGGAAACCCTTGGCGTTTCCACCGGCCGACCAAGCGGCACGAGGCCGGGGATGGCTCGTACCGCGTAAAGCTAGCGATCGGCCCAGATCGAGCCCTCGCCGAAGCTGAACCACCGCGTGGTCGTCACCTTCTGTTGTGTGTAGAACGCGACGCTCTCGCGGCCCTGCAGGTGGAGGTCGCCGAAGAACGAGGCGTGCCAGCCGCTGAACGGGAAGAACGCCATCGGGGCCGGCACGCCGATGTTGATCCCGACCATGCCGGCCTGCACGCGGTGGCGGAACTCCCGAGCCGCCTTGCCGCTCCGCGTGAAGATCGCGGCGCCGTTGCCGTAGGGAGACGTGTTGGCCAGCTCGATCGCCGCGTCGAGATCCTCCATCCGCACGACGTTGAGCACCGGGCCGAAGACCTCCTCCTGCATCGTGATCATCCCGGGCCGCACGTGGTCGAGCACGGTCGGCCCCACGTAGAAGCCGCCCGGAGCCGAGGCCACCCGCGTGGTGCGGCCGTCGGTGAGCGGGGTGGCGCCCTGGCCGGCCGCCTGCGTGATCAGTTCGCAGACTCTGGAACGGTGCTCGCGGCTGATCACGGCGCCCATCTGCGCCTCCGGATCGCGGTCGGTCGGGCCGACGCGGATCTTCGAGACGACATCCACCAGTTGCGGCAGCACCGTGTCGGCGGCCTTGCCGATCGCCACGGCCGTCGAGCCGGCCATGCAACGCTCGCCGGCGCAGCCGAAGGCCGCTTCGAGGATGCCCGTCGCGGTGGGCGCGACGTCGGCATCGGGCATCACGAGCACGAAGTTCTTGGCACCGCCCGCCGCCTGCACCCGCTTGCCGTGGGCCGTGCCCTTTTCGTGGACATATTTCGCGATCGGCGTCGAGCCGACGAACGAGATCGCCTTGATCACCGGATGGGTGAGGAGCGCGTCGACCGCCTCGCGGCCACCGTGCACGACGTTGAGCACGCCCGGCGGCAGCCCCGCCTGGCAGGCCAGTTCGGCGATGCGGATCGTGGTGAGCGGCACCTTCTCGCTCGGCTTGAGCACGAACGTGTTTCCGCAGGCGATCGCGATCGGCCACATCCAGAGCGGCACCATCGCGGGAAAGTTGAAGGGCGTGATCCCCGCCACGACGCCGAGCGGCTGCCGGATCGTGTCGCAGTCGATCCCGCGGGCCACGTTCTCGAGCGACTCGCCCATCAGCAGGCTCGGCGCGCCGCAGGCATACTCGATGTTCTCGAGCCCGCGGCGGACGTCGCCCCGGGCCTCGGCGAGCGTCTTGCCGTGCTCGGTCGTGACGCTCCGGGCGAGTTCCTCGAAGTGGTCCTCGAGGAGCACCTTGAGCCGGAAGAGGACCCGCGCCCGCTCGACCGGCGGCGTCTCCATCCACTTCGGGAACGCGTCGGCCGCCGCGCGGACCGCCTGGTCGACGACGCCGGCTCCGCAGAGCGGCGTCTCGGCGATCACGATGCCGATCGAGGGATTGTGGACCGGCGTGGTGGCGACGCCGGTGACGGTCGTCCACTCGCCGCCGATGAGGAGCGGGCAGGGCTTGATCTGTGACATGGCGTCTTCGGGCCGCCGCTGCGGCGGCTTCCTCTCGGGATTGGCTCAGGGATGGGCGGGGATCGGCTGCATCGTGCCGGCGGCGAGGCGGCCCTGGTATTGCTCCCAGCTCATCACCGGCCGCCCCGTGTCGACCGGCGTCATCGTGATGCAGCCGTCGACCGGGCAGACGATCGAGCAGAGGTTGCAGCCGACGCAGTCGTCCTCTCGCACCAGCGGCACGGGCTTGCCGGGCACGCGGCCCGGGCCGAGTCCGTAGGGCGCCGAGTCGACGAGGTCGATGCACTGGTGGGCGCCGTCCTCGCAGGCGATGTAGCAGAGGTTGCAGCCGATGCACGTGGCGTGGTCGATCCGGGCGACCCGCTTGTAGTTGAGATCGAGGTGCTTCCACTCCGTGACGTGCGGCACGGCCCTGCCGCGCAGGTCGGCGAGCGTCTTCATGCCCTTCGAGTCGAGGTAGGACGACAGGCCGTCGGTCATCTCCTCCACGATCCGGAAGCCGTAGTGCATGATCGCGGTGCACACCTGGAGGCTCGAGGCGCCGAGGGCCACGAACTCGGCCGCGTCGCGCCAGTTCGAGATGCCGCCGATCCCGGAGATCGGCAGGCCAACGGCGGGATCGGCCGCGCACGACTGCACCATGTTGAGCGCGATCGGCTTCACGGCCGGGCCGCAGTAGCCGCCGTGGGCGCTCTTGCCGGCCACGTACGGCTCCGGCGTGAGCGTGTCGAGGTTCACGTTGGTGATGCTGTTGATCGTGTTGATGAGGGAGATCGCGTCGGCCCCCGCCCGCTTCGCGGCGCGGGCCGCGAAGACGACGTTCGTGATGTTGGGCGTGAGCTTCACGATCACCGGGATCGTCGCCGCCTCCATCACCCAGCCCACGATCGTCTCGGCCACGTCGGGGTTCTGGCCCACCGCCGATCCCATGCCCCGCTCGCACATGCCGTGTGGGCAGCCGAAATTCAGCTCGATGCCGTCGGCGCCGCAGTCGGCCGACCGCTTCACGAACTCGTGCCACCGCTCCCGCGTGTCGACCATCAGCGAGGCGATCACGGCGTGGTGCGGCCAGCGCTTCTTCACCTCGGCGATCTCACGGAAGTTCGTCTCCGGCGAGCGGTCGCTGATCAGCTCGATGTTGTTGAATCCGGCCATCTTCTGGCCGCCGATCGTGAGCGCCGAGTAGCGCGAGGCCACGTTCACGATCGGCTCGCCGATCGTCTTCCAGACCACGCCTCCCCAGCCGGCCTCGAAGGCACGGTGGGCCTGATGGGCGGTGTTCGACGGCGGGCCGCTCGCCACCCAGAAGGGGTTCGGCGACTTGATGCCGGCGAAGTCGGTGGTGAGGTCGGCCATGGCGGTGGATCAGCCCGTGCGGAGGGCCGCCTCCAGTTCGTGCACGCGGATCGGATGGTCGAACCCGGAGCCGGTGGCGCCCGTGGCCGCGCCGAGCCGCGACGCCTGGACGGGGCCGGCGATCGACTCGCCCGCGAGCAGCCCGTGGATGCCCCGTGCCGCCTTCTTCCCCTCCGCCACCGCGTTGACGACCTCACGGCCGCCGTTGGCGCAGTCGCCGCCGACGAACACGTGCGACAGGCTCGTCTGCATCGTGGCCGGGTCGTGGATCACCCGGCCGCGGGCATCGAGGCCGAGCGCGGGGAAGAGCCGGCGGAGGAAGTCGGCCTGCTTCTCCTGGCCGACGGCCTTGAGCACGAGGTCGCAGGGCACCGTCCACTCGCTGCCCGGCACGGCGACGGTGCGGCCGTCGCGCTGCTCGGTGCGCGCGAGCGTGAGGGCGGCCACGTGGCCGTTGTCGGCGACCACCGCGACCGGAGCGGCGTGGAAGTGGAAAGTCGCGCCGTCGGTCTTGGCGAGGTCGTATTCGAAGTCGTAGGCCGACATGTCCGCCGCGCCGCGGCGGTAGACGATCGTGGCCGACTCCGCGCCGAGCCGCTTCGCCTGCGTCACCGCGTCGATCGCGGTGTTGCCGCAGCCGATCACGGCGACGCGGCGGCCGACGGGCACTTCGTGGAGCGGCCGCGTGTGGATCCACTCGATGAAGTCGAGTGCATCGACCACCTCGGGCAGGTCTTCGCCGGGAATGCCCAGGCGATTGGCGCCGCCGAGGCCGATGCCGAGAAAGATCGCGTCGCTCTCCAGCTCGAGATCGGCGATCGAGACGTCGCGGCCGATCTCGCAGTCGTTTCGGAACGTCACGCCGAGCCGCTCGATCATCCGGACTTCGGCGAGGCTCACCTCGGGCCGCATCTTGTAGTAGGCGATGCCGTAGGTGTTGAGCCCGCCCGCCGCGGGTTTCTTGTCGTAGACCGTCACCGCGTAGCCGAGCCGCGCGAGCTCGGCGGCGCAGCCAAGCCCTGCCGGGCCGGCCCCGAGCACGGCGACGCGGCGGCCGTTCCGGGCCGCGGGCGGGTGGAGCACGTCGATGCCCCGCGCGGCGACGTGGTCGGTGGCGTGCCGCTGCAGCCGGCCGATCTGGATCGGGTCCTTCTCCAGGTCGAGCATCACGCAGGCGCCTTCGCAGAGCACCTGCGTCGGGCAGACACGCGCGCAGCTCGCGCCGAGCACGTTCGCCTCGAGGATCGTGCGGGCCGCTCCGGTGACGTTGTCGGTGGCGATCTTGCGGATGAACGTCGGAACGTCGATCCCGGTCGGGCAGGCCATGATGCAGGGCGCGTCGAAGCAGAAGAGGCAGCGGGCCGCCTCGACACGGGCCTCCTGCGGGGAGAGCGGCGGCCTGATCTCCGCCATCGTGGCATCCGCCTGCACGGCGTTGATGAGTGGCTGGATCGGCATGCTGTCCTCGAACCTTCCGGCAGGTCCACCGCGGCCGTGCGAAGCGCTGAGGATACGAAACCGGACACCGGGATGGAAATGGAAACACCGGGCCGTGGAGCGGTGCGATTGCCCGGGTGGCCGCGCAGAAGCGACGATGTCGTCGTATGGGAGCCGCCCCCGATCCCCTGCGGACGATCCACGAACTCGAGCAGCTTCGTGCGCTCACCGGCGACGAGCACGGCGCCCAGCGGGTCGCCTTCACGCCGCGGTGGCTGACTGCGCGGGCCTGGCTGCGGGAGCGGTTCGCGGGCCTGCCCGTGGAGATGCATGACGACGCCGCCGGGAATTTCTGGGCGACCCTGCCGGGCGCGGCGGACGGCGCCCTGCTCATCGGCGGCCACATCGACTCGGTGCCAAACGGCGGCTGGCTCGACGGCTGCCTGGGCACGCTCGCCGGCGTCGAGGTGCTGAGGCGCATCTGTCGGCAGTACGACGGCCGGCCGCCCGTCACCGTGCGCGTGGTGGACTGGGCCGACGAGGAGGGGGCCCGGTTCGGCAAGAGCCTGTTCGGCTCCTCGGCCTGCTCGGGCAACCTCGACATGGACGAGGCGCGGCGGCTCGTCGATCAGGACGGCGTCGCACTGCCCGACGCGCTCCGCGCCGTCGGCATCGACTTCGGGCGGGTGCAGGAGAGCGGCCGGGAGCTTGCGACTGCCGCCGCCTACCTCGAACTCCACATCGAGCAGGGGCCCGTGCTGCTCGACCGCGGGCTGCCGCTCGGCGCGGTGCTCGGCACGTTCGGCGTCGAGCGGCATGCGATCACGTTCCGCGGGCAGGCCGCCCATTCCGGCAGCACGCCGATGAACCGCCGCCGTGACGCGTTTCTGGCCGCGGCCAGGATGGGTCAGGAGATCTACGCCATCGCGGCCGCGAGTGGCGGCGTCTGCACGATCGGATCCTGCACGACGAAGCCGGGGATCGTGACGAGCGTCGTCGAGGAGTGCCGGATCACGCTCGACCAGCGGCACCTCGATCCGGGGGCGCTGGCCGTCATGCTCGCGGCCGCCCATGCGGCGGCGGAGCGGTTCGCCGCCGAAGGCGGGGTGGAAGTTGCCTGGGAACGCCTCTGGCGGATCGCGCCGCGGCCCTTCGATCCAGGCCTCGTGGACCTGTGCGACGAGGCGATCCGGGAAACCTGCGGGGCATCGCTGCGACTGCCGTCGGGCCCGCTGCACGACGCCGCGGAGGTGGCGCGGGCCGGCGTGCCGACCGTGATGATGTTCGTGCAGAGCCTGCACGGGATCAGCCACAACCGGATCGAGGACACCCGGCGGGACCACCTCGAACTCGCGGTCCGCGCGTTCGACCGGCTGGCGTCCAAGGCCCTCGCCCTGATCGCGGAAAATCGGCCCTGAAACCGGCCTTGATTCGGGAAAAACCTCCCCCTACTGTTTGCCCGCCTGAAGGCTCACGGGGCAGATGGAAAGGCCCCATCCCGAGGCACGCCGGTCGCACGGATGCAGCCGGAGCCTCGGGCCCCACACGAAGTGATCGTCCAATCGCTCCCGGAAACGGTTCAGGTTCTCCGCCCCCCTGGGACCTGGACCGTTCCGGGGGCCTTTGTTTCCAGGCCCCCCGATCCGCACGCGGCGCGTCTATAACTCCCGCATGACGACGCCCCCCGCCTCGCCCGGTGCCGACCGGATCATCCGCTGGATCATGGTGGCGATCGTGATCTGGGGCGCGATCCTCGCCGCCGGCGCCTGGACGCTCAACCACGACATCCGCCGGCCGCTCGTCGTCATGGCGTGCGTCCTCGGCTTCCTCGCCTTCTGGCGCACGATGCTGCGCACGCTGAAGCGGACGTCGTAATTCTTGCCGGCTCGGGGCTGCCCACGCTCCATCGCCGGACGTTCGCCTCGGCCCTCCAGGC
>JBAXUY010000063.1:0-16788 GCA_037129475.1 Planctomycetia bacterium
ACGTCGACCGACGTGGACACGCCCGCGCCGCGAGCGGACCTGTCGATCACGAAGAACGACAGTTCGCCGACGTACGTGCCGGGCGGAACGACGACGTACACGGTGGTGGTGACGAACAACGGCCCGAGTTTCGTGACCGGGGCCACGGTCGCCGACACGTTCTCGCCGCTGATCACCGGGGCTCTCTGGACGGCCGCGTTCACGGGCACCGGCTCGGGCGGAGCCGGGAGCGGCTCGGGCAGCATCAACCAGACGATCAACCTCGCCGCGGGCGGCACGGCCACCTACACGATCGTCGCCACGATCAGCCCCACGGCCGTCACGAGCCTCGTGAACACCGCCACCGTCGCCCCGCCCGTCGGCACGCTCGACCCGAACCTGGCCAACAACACCGCGACCGACACCGACACGGCCACGCCGATCTGCAACCTCTCGATCGTGAAGACCGACGGCACGGCGACCTACGTGCCGGGCCGCACGACGTTCTACACGGTGACGGTCACCAACGCCGGCCCGAGCTTCCTCGTCGGGGGCAGCGTTACCGACGTCTTCCCGGCGTCGATCACCGGCGCGACGTGGGTGGCGGTGTACACCAACTCCGGCTCGGGTGGGCCCGCCGCCGGCTCGGGCAACATCAATGCCTTGATCGACCTCGCCCCCGGCGGCGTGGCCACGTTCACGATCACGGCCCCGGTCAAATCGAATGCGACGGGCAACCTCGTCAACACCGCGACGATCGCGGCACCGACCGGGACGACCGACCCGACCCCCGGCAACAACAGCTCGACCGACACCGACACGCCCGCCCCGATCGCCGACCTCGCGATCCTCAAGACCGACGGCACGTCGCAATACGTGCCGGGCGGCACGACCACCTACACGGTCACGGTGAGCAACGTCGGCCCCAGCGACGTGATCGGCGCCCAGGTCGTCGATGCACTCTCACCCCTGATCGGCAGTGCCGGCTGGACGGCCGTGTTCACCAACGGCAGCGGCACGATCAGCGGCTCGGGCAGCATCAACCAGTCGATCTCCCTCCAGGCGGGCGGCAAGGTGGTCTACACGATCGTGGCCAGCATTCTCGCCTCGGCGACGGGCAACCTCGTCAACACGGCGACGATCGCCGTGCCCGGCGGCACCACCGACCCCAACCTGACCAACAACTCGGCGACCGACGTCGACACGATCGAGCCCTCCGTGGATCTGGGCATCGTCAAGGACGACGGCACGCCGACCTACACGCCGGGCACGACGACGACCTACACGATCACGGTGACGAATACGGGCCTCAGCAATGTGATCGGCGCGCAGGTGCAGGACACGTTTCCGGCCCAGATCAGCTCCGTGACGTGGAACGCCCAGTTCACCAACGGCAGCGGCACGGCCAGCGGCTCGGGCAACATCAACCAGCTCATCAATCTCCAGGCGGGCGGCAAGGCGGTCTACACCGTCGTCGCCGGCATTCTCTCCACCGCCACGGGCAACCTGGTCAACACGGCGACGGTGACACCGCCGACCGGCATCGTTGATCCCAATCCCACCAATCAAACGTCGACCGACGTGGACACGCCCGCGCCGCGAGCGGACCTGTCGATCACGAAGAACGACAGTTCGCCGACGTACGTGCCGGGCGGAACGACGACGTACACGGTGGTGGTGACGAACAACGGCCCGAGTTTCGTGACCGGGGCCACGGTCGCCGACACGTTCTCGCCGCTGATCACCGGGGCTCTCTGGACGGCCGCGTTCACGGGCACCGGCTCGGGCGGAGCCGGGAGCGGCTCGGGCAGCATCAACCAGACGATCAACCTCGCCGCGGGCGGCACGGCCACCTACACGATCGTCGCCACGATCAGCCCCACGGCCGTCACGAGCCTCGTGAACACCGCCACCGTCGCCCCGCCCGTCGGCACGCTCGACCCGAACCTGGCCAACAACACCGCGACCGACACCGACACGGCCACGCCGATCTGCAACCTCTCGATCGTGAAGACCGACGGCACGGCGACCTACGTGCCGGGCCGCACGACGTTCTACACGGTGACGGTCACCAACGCCGGCCCGAGCTTCCTCGTCGGGGGCAGCGTTACCGACGTCTTCCCGGCGTCGATCACCGGCGCGACGTGGGTGGCGGTGTACACCAACTCCGGCTCGGGTGGGCCCGCCGCCGGCTCGGGCAACATCAATGCCTTGATCGACCTCGCCCCCGGCGGCGTGGCCACGTTCACGATCACGGCCCCGGTCAAATCGAATGCGACGGGCAACCTCGTCAACACCGCGACGATCGCGGCACCGACCGGGACGACCGACCCGACCCCCGGCAACAACAGCTCGACCGACACCGACACGCCCGCCCCGATCGCCGACCTCGCGATCCTCAAGACCGACGGCACGGCGACCTACCTGGCCGGCCAGCCCACCGTCTACACGGTGACGGTCAGCAACATCGGCCCGAGCGACGTGATCGGCGCGCGGGTGGTCGATACGCTCTCGCTCTTGATCGGCAGTGCCACGTGGAAGGCCGTGTTTACCAACGGCAGCGGAACCGCGGCCGGGGGCGGGAGCATCAACCAGCTCATCAATCTCGGCTTCGGCGGCACCGCCGTGTACACGGTCACCGCCAACGTGCTCGTGTCCGCCACGGGCAACCTCGTCAACACGGCGACGATCGCCACGCCCGACGGCACCACCGACCCCAACCCGACCAACAACTCCGCCACCGACGTCAACGTTCCGCTGCCACCCGGCAACGCCCTCGTGACGGGCACTGACGATGGCTGCCCGAGCGCACCGCTCGTGCGGGTGCTCGACCCGGCCGCCGGGCTGTTGCTGTCCCAGTTCGTGGCCTACGAGCCGACCTTCCGCGGCGGCGTGCGCGTGGCCACGGGTGATCTCAACGGCGACGGCCTCGACGAGATCGTCACCGCCCCCGGCCGTGGCGGGCCCGGCGAGATTCGTGTCTGGACGCAGTCGGGCGTCGAACTTACGGCCTACAAGACGTTCCCCTTCGGCAGCGGCTACAACGGCGGCGTGGAAGTCGCGCTCGGCGATGTGACGGGAGACGGCAAGCTCGACATCGTGGCCGGCATGTCGAATGGCACCGGCGCGGTGAGCGTGTTCCAGGTGTTGCCGTTCGCCTCCGACCCGGTGGTCGATGTGCCGTACCGTTCGTTTGTACCGTTCCCGGGGCCCTACACGGGGGGCGTGAACGTCGCGGTGGCCGACTTCGGCATGTTCGTCGACGGCGTGAAGATGTCGCCGATCCCCGACGGAAAGTGCGAGGTCGTGGTCGGCACGAATGCCGGCATCGCCGCGACGGTGCGGATCTACGATCTTTCGGTGACGCCGAAGGTCGTGGGGACGATCCAGCCCATCGCGCCGACCTTCACGGGAGGCGTGACGCTCTCGATCGGACAATGGGACGCGGACGGGATCCCCGACATTCTCGTGGGGGCGGGCATCAACGGGATGTCGATCGTCGAGGTCTATTCCGGCAGCACGTTCCTGCAGGCGGCACGACTGGCGGCCTTCTCCGGCTTCGCGAAGCCCAACGCCAAGGTGTATGCGACCTCGCTCGACACCAACGGCGACGGCCTCATCGACCGCGTCTACGCGGTGCAGGGCCAACAGGGAGCCGCCGGCACGAATGGCGTGACCGTCTGGAATCGAGCGGGCAACGTGACCAGCCCGCTTCCGCTGACGTCGGGCTTCCTGCCCCCGCTGCGCATCACGAACCTGACGAAGCGGAGTCCGCTCGGCAGCCGCTCGATCAGGGCGTGAGCGTCACCAGCGGGCCTCGAGGCCGAGGTTGGCGCCATGCAGGAAGATTCCACCGCCATTGTTGATGCTCGTCACCGGACCATCGACGGCGAACGAGAATTGGTCGGGTGCCAGAGCGACGCCGCCGATCCAGATCAGGTTGTATCCGGCGCGGATGCCCCACGTGTCGGTGAGCCGATAGATGGCGGACATGTTGAGGTCGCCGATGAAGCCCACCTCGGTGGTCGCCGACGAGGATGCGGGCCGCTGCAGGACGCCCAGGTAATCGACGAGGGCATCCTGGCTCTGTCGCTCCACGGTTCCCATGAGGCCGGCCTTTGCCCAGCCTTCGAGTGCCCAGCGATCCCAGGTGAGCCGGCCACGGGTTCCGATCTGGCCGCCGAACATGTTGTTGCTCGTGCGAACGCCGTAGGGAACGTACGGCCCCTCGCAGTCGCAGCTCTTGATGTTCAGCGACGCCGATTCCTCGACGCTCACGTAGCGGAAGCCGACGAGCCAATCGACCGTGCGCCAGGCCTCGCGACGGTCGCTCCACGCGGTGGAGGTGCGAAACACGTTGGCCTCCGCGCTGTTGATGGTGGAGTTCCAGGCGAGCGTCGCCGCCTCCCCCTCGTCGGTCAGCGAGTCACCGAGCGGTCCGGGAGCCTGAAGGAACTGCGGCGAGGCGATGCTCGTGGCGGCATCGGCATGCTGGCCGTAGAGCCCGAAGTATCCGAGTTCCCATCCACCCTGCTCGGGATCGCGGGCGCCATAAAAAGACCGGACGCCGCTGCCGAACGGAAACTGCAGGTCCTTCCCGGAGAGCAGCACATTGCCGGGATTGCCGACCTCGACGACCAGCGGTTGGTTCGCGGCCTGATTGTCACGTCCCATGATCAGTGCTTCGGTGAGTGCATAGGTCGTCCAGGCGGGATACGTGCCGAGGTCGGCGGCCGGGGCGGCCCGCTGCTGGGCAAGGCTCAATGCGGCGTGAATGACCGTGGCGACCAGGCATGCCCGGCACAGCGAACGCACCGTCACGGAATGCAAATCCATCGGTCGGTGTCCCCTTGAAATTCCTCGACGTTTATGAACCCCCTCTCAGAGGGGTAGGTTCGCTAGTGTTTTCGGAATTCATGCACCAATGTCACCACCCCTGCTGCGACAGGTCCGGATGGGCGGCGGGGGGCGACTTTGCGGGCCGGGCCTCATCGCCAACTCGGCCCCCGCGGCTTTCTTGATCGCAAGTGCTTTGGGGTAGCGGCTTTCAGTTCGCAGCGGGTACGACACTGTTCGGCATGGCACGCATCATCCTGATCAATCCGAAGTTCGACGCCTCGTATTGGGGCTTCGAACACGCGCTGCCGATCGTGGGCAAGCGATCGAATCTCCCGACGGCCTGCCTGCCGCTTCTGGCGGCCCTGACTCCCCGGGAGCACCACGTCACGCTGATCGATGAGAACGTCGAGCCGATCGACTTCGCCATGGTGCAGCGCGCCGACATCGTCGGGCTCACCGGCATGAGCGTTCAGCGGCGGCGGATGAAGGAGATTCTCCGGGAACTCACATCCCGGGGAGTGTTTTGCGTGGTGGGAGGGCCATGGGTGACCGTCCAGGAAGACTACTTCGGCACGCTGGCAGACGTGATCTTCGTGGGGGAGGCGGAGGACACGTGGCCGCAGTTTTTGCGCGAGTGGGAAGCCGGCGCCCACCAGCCCCGGTACGAGCAGTCGGAACGCACGGACATGACCCGGGTGCCCGTCCCGCGGTACGACCTGCTCCAGATGCGGCACTATCTGTTTGGCAGCGTCCAGTTTTCCCGCGGCTGCCCCTTCCAGTGTGAGTTTTGCGACATCATCGTCACGTTCGGGCGGCGGCCGCGCCTGAAGACGTCGCGGCAGATCCTCGCGGAGTTGGACGCACTTCGTGCCAATCGCATGGAGATCGTGTTCGTTGTCGACGACAACCTCATCGGCAACAAGGCGGCCATCAAGGAGGTGCTGCAATGCATCGCCGCGTGGCAGCACGAGCACGGCTTTCCGATCACGTTCTTCGCCGAAGCCTCGGTCGATCTGGCCGACGATCCGGAACTGATGCGGTTGATGACGGAGGCGAATTTCACCAGCGTGTTCGTCGGCATCGAAACGCCGAATGAAGCGGCGTTGCGTGAAACCAAGAAATTGCAGAACGTGCGGGCGGGCGGAACGCTCGTCGAGAAGGTGCATGCCATCCAGGCCGCGGGTCTCGAGGTGTGGTGCGGCCTGATCGTCGGCTTCGACAGCGACGATCGCGGAATCTTCGACCGGCAGCAGGAGTTCGTGGAACAGACCCGGATCTCGCATGCGATGATGGGCATGCTGTCGGCGATTCCGAAGACGCCCCTCTACGAGAGGCTGGCCCGGGAAGGCCGCCTCGACCCGGAGGAGGAGTCGCCGTATGGGACCAACGTGCTGCCACTGGGCATGAGTCGTGAGGACCTGCGGAACGGCTACATCGATCTCCAGCACCGCCTGCACGAGCCGGAGGCGTATTTCGACCGCCTCGACAGGCTGTTTCTCGATGCCCGCTTTCAGTTCGCCCAGCCGCGTGCCGCGTATCTGCGCCGGCGGCCACTGCAGCGACTGCGGGCCGACACGATCGATGCATGCCGGGCTCTGGGGGCCTTCACCCGTCTCATGCTCACCGTCCACGACCCGACGCTACGAAGGGTGTACGGGCGCCGGTTCTGGCAGATGCTGCGGGAACGGCACGAGCCGCAGGTTTGGATGGTGTATGCCATCAAGTGCGTGATTCACTACCACCACTACACCATGTCGCGGCAGATGACGCCGGAAGCGACGCGCCTGGTGAACACCTTCTGACGACCGGGCCATATTCGTCACAGCCCATCGGGCCGCCGTCAGGGGGCCGGATAGACGATCGGTTCCGCGGGCTGCAACTCGTCGCTGATGTCGCCGGAAAGTTGGTAGGCCTTGTCCCCCTCCAAGGCGACCGACCGGATGCTGGAGCCGGGGGCGAAGTCGATCTTCGTCAGATCCACACCGACGACATAGGGGCTCAAGGCGCTCTCGAAGTAGTAGACCCGCCGCCCGTGGGCATCGATCCCGCCGCGACGACGGCGCCGTAGCGGCCGAGCCACGTGGCCCGGGAGCAGGCGCATACGGAGGGGGACCAGTCGCCCAGCATGAGCGCGGCGAGAAGAACCGATGCGTTCGTGGACCGAGCAGCCATGAATGACTCCTGATAAGGGAATGCCTTCAGGCGATCACGAACGTCAGGCAGCGCCAATCCTCTCGGTCACGCACGAGCGGCCGGCAGCCGAGCTCCGCGGCGTAGCGATCTGCGACGCGCGGCACCTCGTCGGCGAGCAGGCCCGAGAGCACGAGACACCCGCGCCCCGCCTGCACGCGGCGGCAGAGTGCTGCGGCATGCTCGACGAGCACCGGGGCGACGATGTTGGCGACGATGAAGTCGTAGGGAGCCGACTCGGCGGGCAGGTCGGCCGTCACGAAAACCCGCTCTGCGATGCCGTTGCGGGTCGCGTTGGCCGAGACTGCCCGGTGAACGTGCTCGTCGATCTCGACGGCATCGACCCGCGCGGCCCCGAGAACCGCGGCCGCGATCCCCAGGATGCCGGAGCCGCTCCCGAAGTCGAGCACTCGGTCGAGACGGCGGCCACTGCGCTGCCAGGCGGACAGGGCCGCGAGGCACAGCTGCGTGGTCTCGTGGAGCCCCGTGCCGAACCCCAGCCCGGGTTCGATGAAGATCGTCGCCATCCCGTCGGGTGCGACTCCGGCGACGCCGTCCTCCCACGCGGGCCGGACGACGCCGAAGTCAGCGACGGCAATCGGGCCGAAGGCTGCCCGTGACACTGCGTCGTGATCGGTGGAGTCATCGGCACGGATCCCACGGACCTCGCAGCCGCGCACGTATGCGACGAGGTCGGCCGCGGCGCGGGCTGCGGCCTCGTCGGCGAACCACCACTCGACGGAGGCGACGGGGATCTGCGCCACCCAGTCGCGGTCGGCCGGTGCCGCGGCGGCATCGATGACGAGGGGACTGGCAATCAGGCCCCGCGCGGCCGCGTCGACGGCCGTCATGGTTCCTTCGTTTACGCCGAGCAGTCCCTGTGCGCGTTCCCAGACCCAGCCATGGAAGTCGTCGCGACTGACAGCGTCGCCGTTCGGCAGGATGACCCGCTCGGCGACGGACGCGTCCACGACCCACGGCACGTGAGCCACACGTGATTCGCAATCCCTCGGCATGGCCATCACGCTCGCTCGGACGCTCGGACTAGAAAGCGTCGGTGGGCTGGCAGGACTGGGAGTGAGCCGGGGCCGTGCCGGGTTCGTTGATGACGAATGAGAACGACCTGTCTTCGTAGGCCGTGATGACGACCGGGATCAACCGTCGGCCGTCCTCGGCCGTGGCAGCGTCGAAGGCGCTGGAGAACGCGGCCGCGTTCACTCCCTTTGGACCGAGCAGCCGCCTGACGAGCGGGCCATCGGCCGCCGTTCCGGCCGGAATCTGCAGCCGTGTGACTCCCGTGATCTTCTTGGCCATGCCTTCTCCTCCGCCTGCGCAGTCGATGCGACGATTCGACGGAATCGTAGCCATGGCGTGCAGCCGTGGTCAACGAACACCACCGGGCTGACCGCACCCATCTTTGGCGGCATCGCACACTGCGGGGTAGGATGCGAGACTCCCTCGCCCATACCTGCCCTCACACGAGGAACCGATGGCCCCGCTCCTGCAATCTATATTGTTCAGTCGTCGGCGGCGGATCACGGGCGGAAGCCGGAAGCGCAGCGGCCGTTCGGCAGGCAGGCATCCGGTCATCGAGGGCCTCGAGTCGCGGGCCATGCTGGCGGCCGACGACATCCTCGTCGGCCTCGTGGGCAATCGGGTCGTGCTCACGCTCGATCCGGCGGGCGCGGCGATCACGAACCTTGCCACCTCGTACGACGCAACGGGAGCCAGGCTGACGATCACCGCCGCGACGGCGGGCACGCTCGCCATGGCCGCTCCGGTCAATGGGCTCTCCGTCAATGGCGTGGCCGACACGATCACGGTGGACCTGCGAATGATCACGAAGTTCGCGGGCCTTTCGATCGTGGGAGGAGCAGCCACGGATTCGATCACCATCGGCCCCGGCGGTGTGAACCTTGCCGCCGGCGGCCGCGGGGCCATCGCGCAGGGCTTCACCATCGACACCGGCGCGGGGGCGAGCGACACGATCACCATCGCCGGACGGATCGTGGCGAGGGGCTCGGGCGCCGTGAACCTCGCGACGCAGGGCGAAGGCGTTGCTCATGGGATTCTCCTGGCGGCTGGCGTGGTGACACCCAGGGGTTCTCAGTCGTTCGACGGCGGCGTGACGCTCCTCAACGGCGTGGCCCTTCAGGCCGGCGGCGACATCTCCTTCTCGTCCACGATCGATGGAACCGCCGGGCTGCAGCTCGCCGCCGGAGGAGCGATCACGATGGCGGGAGACGTCGGCAGATGGCTGCCACTGCAGGGCATTACGCTGGCACAGGCCAGGAGCGTGCTCGTGGGCGGAGGGCTCACGCTCGACGGATCGGGCACCGCCCCCGGCGCGAACGGCTTCGTGATCGGTGCGAACGTGCACAACGTCGTGTTCTCACCCCTTGCCGAAGCCCGCACGATCAGCGGATTCGGCGGTGCCGGCATCCGCTTCGCCGGCGGGTCGAATGGATCGCGAATCACGGGCGTGACGAGCATCGGCAATGGCGTAGGGCTCTTCGTCGGCCCCGGGGGCTATGTGGGCACCGTGATCTCCGGCAGTTCCTTCAGTGGCAACGTCGGCAATGGCGTGTCGCTCGATGCTGCGCGGGGCATCACGATCGGCGGTCGGGCCACAGGGGCCCGCAATGAGATCATCTCCAACGGCGGATTCGGCGTCACGGCGACGGGGCCATGCCGCGGTTCGCTCGTGCTGGGCAGCGAGATTGGCGACAACGCCCTCGGCCAGATCGAGAACTATCTTGACGGCACCATCTCGGGAAGCCGGCTCATCCAGAGCGCCACGGGCCTGATGCTCGAACTGAACGACGTCGGCCGGGCGGCCTTTCGGGCGCAGAAGGCCGGCAGCTATTCGTTCGACGTCGGAGTCGAGGCCTTCGTGGTGTCGGCCCATTCGACCGGGTGGCTCGACACCCGCACGGCAGTGCTCGACATCGATGCCTCCCTCGCATTCATGGTGCCTCCGCCAGGGGCTGTGCCTCCGCCCGGCCTGCACCGGACCGTGCTCGGGGAAAACCTCCTGGCCACGTCGCTGACGCCTGTGCAGACGCTTCCAGGACTCGAGTTTGCGAAGAGCTCGCAGTACCTGGGCATCGACTCGTACGGCCGGCATTATCGAGCCGTCGTCGGGGTTTCCACCTTCGCAGGCATGATCCCGCTCGCCGACCTGCAGGCTGCCCCGTCGATCGGCGGCGACAATAGCCCGTTGCCGGTGGACGTGTGGGTGAACTCCCAGGGACGCGTGAGCCGGATTGCCGGATCGTTCACAGGCGGGGCGTTCGTGATGTCGCTCCGCGGCCAGGGCTGGGCAGGGTTTGTGCCGGCGCCGGCCGGAACGCACGACGCGGTGGCCAGCGTGGCCACGACCGACTCGACGCCGGACGTTGCGGCCATTCTCGATGCGGGAGCCCCGCACCTGCCCGGGACGACCAACGGCGTCAGCGGCGTGCAGGTGGGCCGCTCCACGCTCGCCGCCTCATACGGTGGCGGAATTCAAATGCCTGCCGACTGGTATTTCCCGACGCAAGTCGACGGCACCGTCGACGCTCAGGGCGTGATCTGGCTGCAGCATGCATCCGGCGCCGCCGGCAGCTCCCTCGCCGCACTGGCCGTCGATCTCGCCCGGCAGACCAACAGCATCGTGGTGGCGCCGTCGCTGCCGACCAGCATGAACTGGTCGCTCGCTGGCGTTGCGGCCACGCGCGCCGTGGCGGCGTTGTTCGAGGGCGACCGATCCGCGCTCGTCGCCAGCGCGGTGGCGGCCGGCTATGCCGGGGAGGCCGGCGAACTCAAGGGCAAATTCGTGCTCGCCGGTCATTCCGCGGGCGGAGGGTTCGTGACCGCGGTCGCGGCCGACTACGCGGCGAGTAACCCGGCGTCCGTCAGTCTCGCGGGCGTGGTCATGTACGACGGCGTCTCCGGCGGCGCCTTCGACGGCAGCGACAGTTTCGCGACGCAGGTGGCTGCGCTCGATTCCCGCTCCATCCCGGTCTACCAGCTTGCGGCGCCCGCGCAGCTCTGGAACGCGTATGGTGCGACCACGAATGCGCTCCTGGCGGTCGATCCCGGCCGGTTTCGTGGCGTGGTGCTCACCGGCGGTTCGCACGTTGATGCCATCGTGGGCAGCAGTGTCGCCGACGACATCGTGACCCAGCGAGTGACCACGCGGTCGCTGCCCGGCAATGCGGCAGCCGCCCGCTTCCTGACCGCCGGCTGGATCAACGACATGTATTCCGGCGGCACGCCGAATGCACCTCGCTACGGTGCCTATGCTGCGGCGAATCTGCCGATTGTGCTGGGTGATACCGTGGCCACCGCACTGCCCAGCCCGATCGCAAATGCATTGTCGGCGGAAGATGTAAGACTCGATGCGGAGCTCGCCGAGATTGGCGATCTGGTCGGGTTTGAACCAGGGCCTGCGGTCAACAGCGGCGGCAACGGCGTGTCTGAGACCGTCGCTCCGCAGTTCGGCAACGGCGTGACCGGCGTGACAGCCGGCAGTTCGTCGCTCGCCATCCCGTGTGGCCCCGGGGGCTACGTGACGTCGGCGGACTGGTACTTCCCGACCCAGGCCGACGGCACGGTCTCGGCCAACGGCGTCGTCTGGCTCCAACGCGGCGACACGGCGGCCTTGGCCGTGCTGGCGGCCCAGATCGCGGGCCAGACCAACAGCATCGTCGTGGTGCCTGTGATCAGCTCCTTCGAGATTGCGACCCAGCCGGGGCGATATCTCGGCAGCGCGGCCATGCAGCAGGCGGTCGCCGACATGATGCTCGGTGACCGTGTGGCGCTTGCCACGAGCGCGACCGCCGCCGGCTATCAGGGCGTGCTGCCCGAGAAGATCCTGCTTGCCGGTCAGCTCACGGGAGGCGGTTTCGCCGCCGAGGTGGCCGCACGCACCGTCGACAACGGCGCCGCCGTGAACGTGCTGGGCGTGGTGATGTTCGACGGGGTGGCCAGCCCGGGAGAATTCGCCACATCGCTCGCCAAGCTCGACTCCCTGGGCATCCCGCTCTACCAGATCGCCTCGCCGCCGCAGGCCGCGAACAGCTGGGGCAGCACCACCGAGCAGCTCGTGGCACTGCACCCCGACGAGTTCGTCGGCGTTCAGCTCGACGACGGCAGCGCCATGGGCGCCGCGATCACGCTCGCCACCGGCTGGATCAACGACATCTACTCGGGGATCTTTGGCCCGACGAATCCCTTCTACGGCATCTACGGCAATCCCAACGACGGCGTCTTCATCGCCAATGTGCCGATCGTGATGGGTGAGACGGGGGCCACCGTGCTGCCGGCGCCGCCGCCCGTCGATATCAATCAGTACGCAGGCACCTGGTACGAACAGGGCAGCGTGAAGCAGTCCACCACCATCGGGCTGGTCAACACCACAGTGGTCTTCACTCCCCAGCCAAACAGCACCATTGTGTTGAAGAATTCCGGCAACTACGACCCCGACGGCTCAGCGTGGGAAACCACCGGGACTGCGGTGCCGGTCAACGCCGCCAACACCCGACTCAACGTGAGCTTCTCCGGCGAACCCAACCGGAACGAGCCGGGCAACTACTGGATCCTGGACTACGCCCCGGACTACAGCTGGGCGATCGTCAGCGACGCAAACGGGACCTCGGGGACCATCCTGACCCGTGAGCAGGTCATCCCGGAAGCCGCGTACAACGCGCTGGTGGCCCGGGCCTATCGGTTGGGCGTGCGGGGCACCATCACTCCGACCGCGCAGTACCCCTGAGCATCCCGCCGGTGGGTTAACTTCGGTTCCGCACTGGTGGGGCAGTGGGCAAGGCCGCCTCAAAACGGCACGTCATCGTCACCGGCCTCGGCAAGGGCTTCATTGGGGTCGATGCTGCTGTCCGACCGGTCATGAGCCTGCCCGCCCCCGGCCAACTGTTTGAACGAGAGGCCCTCGGCACTCAGGAAATATTTGGCCTCACTGGCCTCATCCCGCTGCCAGCGGCGGCCGCTCAGGCGGTAGGTCACTTCGATCTCGTCTCCCACGGCCAGATCGTCTACGGCGTCGCAGCCATCCTTGACGAACTCGACGGGAATGAAGTTGGTGAACGTGCCCTTGGACTGCTCGAGCACCACCAAGCGTTTGCGAAAGCCCTTCTGTCCGAAGGTCTTGGTCTCCTCGATCAGGTGGACGACGCCGCGGACGGTTGGGTCTTTCATGGAGTGTTGGCCGTTAGTTCTTTCCGCTGGGGCTCCAGCACCGCTGCCTGGGGGGCTGTCGAGGGGAAAGAGTACCACACGCAGCAAGTCACGACGGTGGCGCACCCTGCGGCGGCAGGTACACGTTTTGCCCCCACCCGCGGGCCGAAGTGGAGCGAACTGCTTCAGCGTTCGCGATCGCGCCGCCGCGGTCATGGCCCCGCGACGGCCTCCGCGCCGTCGCGGCTGACGAGCGCCGCGAAGACGGTGGCGTCGACTTCGTTTGGCATGAACGTCACGCGGCCGTCGCCCATCACCGCCCCGACGCCACCGGGGTGGAAGGCGTAGGGGTTGTCGTCGTTGAGCACGTTCACGACCGAGCAGCCGGCCTGCTGCGGGTCTGCCTCCGACGTGCCACTCAGTCCGCGGGCATGGCGGGCGGTGTTCCAGTCGCCGTAGAACGCATTCAGGATCGTGGCCCCGCCAGGGGCGGAATCACCCAGGGGTCGGCCCATGAAAAACCGTTGCTGCCGGCCGGCCTGTTCGACGAACGCCAGCGTCCGCGACAGCCCGTCGGTGATCTCGCGAAACCTGACCGTCCGCCGGTTCACGTAGTCGGTCGTGCCGAGCATCGCGTTGTGCGTGAAGTCGGCCGGGAGCCCGGCGCACGCGGCCAGGCTCGGATGCAGCCCGCGCAGCGGCGCGTAGTCGGTCCTCGGCAACACGAGCGGGGTGTTCGGCGGATAGCCGATCACCGTATACCCGGCGCCATAGTCGGAAGGGATGTCGGAGGGCGTAGATGGACAGACGAAGAGCGGCACGGGCGAAAAGCATGCGGGCGAGTTTCGTCCGTTGGGAAACGGCGGCGGCAGGTTGACGGGATCCCCCAGTCCGCGGGTCATGTCGAAGAGCGAGGCGAGCTTCCCCTCCTCGACGAAGGGCAGGAGCTGGCCGAGTGCCCCGAGCGTCGTGCGGCCGGCGTTCACAGTGGAGAAGTTCGGATTGGGCGGGTCCTTGGGATACTCCGCCCAGGAAAACTCCTTGCGCCACGCCGGGACGAACCGGTGGGCCGACTCGTGGGCCTGCAGGCCGAGCCCGACCTGACGCAGCTTGTTGGCGCAGGCCAAGCGCCGGGCGGCTTCCCGGGACGACTGCACCGCCGGCATCGTGAGCCCCACCAGCGCCGCCACGACCGCGATCACGGTGAGAAGCTCGATCAGCGTAAAACCCGGCTGGGGCCGGCTATGCCTGGCTGGCGTGGGCATGCTGCCTTGATCCCGCGGCGGAAAAGACTGATCCTGCGACGCCAATGGTAACGTACCTCCAGCATGGTTCTCGACCCAGCCACTCTCGCCCTGATTTCGGCCGTCATCGCCGGCCTGCAGGTGCTTGCCTTCGTCGTCCTCGCCCGGCTCAATCCCGAGATGCGAGGCGTGCGCTTGTGGGCCTGGAGCAGCCTCGCCTCCGCCGCCTCGATGCTCGTGCTCGTGTCCCGGCGGATCATCGGCGAGCATCCGCTTCTTTACGGCGCCGGATTCCTGGCCGTGACCGCCGCCCTGGCGTGCACCGCAGTCGGCGCGGCCGTGTTCGTCGGCCGGCGGCCCCGGTTTCGCATCGCTGTCGTGGCGACGCCCGTCATCCTGGGCGTTCACGCCTGGTACCTGCTCGTCGATCCCCAGCCCACGGTCCGCATCGCCTGCACGGCGGCGATGTACGTCGTCTGGCTCGTGGCCGCCGCAAACGAACTGTTTCACGAACGGAAGCCCGGGCTGCTCGTATCGTCGCGGTTCACCGGCGGCGTGATGCTGGCCTATGCGGCCGCGGTGGTCCTGCGCTCGGTGCTCATGGCGGCAGGCGAGGGCTCGAGCACCATGTTTGCCCGCGAGCTGCCGCAGGTGATCGCGTTTCTCGGCACCATCTTCTGGGTCGTCAGCTTCACCTTTGGCGTGATCCTGATGATCAACCAGCGCCAGATCCTTTTCCTGAGCGAGAGCGCCGCCGCCCAACTGCAGGCCGAGGAGTCGCTGCGGCTCGCCGAGCGGCAGCTGGCCCTGGTGCGGGAGCAGCGGCAGCGGAAGGAATTCGTGCACGACCTCCACGACGGCGTCGGCGCCGCGACGGTGAACGTGGCCCATCTCGTAGACCTGCTCAAATCCCGCGGCGTGGCCGACACCGAGGTGCTCGAGCACCTGGAGCATGCCGCCGTCGAGGGCGCCCGCGAGCTGCGCCGGCTGATGAACGCGGTCGATGAGGGGCAGGTCCGCTGGACCGACTGGCTGCACGACCTTCGGACCCATGCGGAGCAGACCCTCGGAGCCCGGGGCATCGCGCTCGTCTGGCGGGTGGCGTGCGTGCCGCCCGTCGCGCCCATCGCCAGCGCCGCCGCGGCGCTTTCGTTCGGCCGGGCCGTCCGTGAGGCGGTGGCCAATGTCGCGAAGCATGCGCAGGCGACCCAGGCGACGATCTCGATCCGATTTCACCCGGGAGCGGTCGCCGTGCGCGTGCGCGACGACGGCGTCGGCTTTCCCGAGAGCCCGCCGGGCTCGCAGGCGGCCGGCCGCCACGGGCTTGTCGGCATGGAGCGACGCATGCGGGCGTGTGGCGGCAGGCTGCGGCTCGGCCGTCGCTCGAGCGTCGCATCCTCCGGCGGCAGCGTGTGCCTGGTCGCGCCGCTGCCGCTGTCGCTCCGTGTCGAAGCGGAGTTATGATTGCGTCATGGACACGATGCTGGAAATCGCCAAACGCGTGGATGACTTCATGATGGATCGGTCACCCGTCCACGACACGATGCGAAGGCTTGCCCAGACTTTCGGAGACCTCGGGATTCCGTTCGCGATTGCCGGAGCCATGGCCGCGAATGCGCATGGCCACCGCAGAACCACGGCCGACGTGGATGTCTTGGTGCGGCGAGAGGACCTGATTCGGTTCAAGGACCGATGCATTGGTCGCGGATGGCAGGACCTTTTCGAAGGATCGAAGGGTTTTCGAGACACGTCGAACGGAGTCAAAATCGACGTCCTGATCGTGGGTGATTACCCGGGCGATGGCAGGCCCAAGCCGGTGTCGTTTCCGGCTCCGGAAACAGTTCGGGAACTTCGCGACGAGAGTCTGCCCTACGTCACTCTTGCGTCCTTGCTCGAACTCAAGATCGCCAGCGGGATGACGGCCGCCCATCGACTTCAGGACCTGGCAGACGTAATCCAGTTGATCCGCGTCAACTCTCTGCCCCGGAGCTACTCAGGGCAACTCAATCCGTTCGTGCGAGCCAAGTTCGATGAACTCTGGCAAGCCGCCCAGGTCTCGGAAGACTACTGAGCCGGGTCGAGCAGGCCGCTGAGCTTCGCCTTGCGGATCGCCTGGGTGCGGCCGCGGGCATGGAGCTTGTCGTAGATCTTCTTGGCGTGGGAGTGGACCGTGTGCCGGCTGATGCCCATCCGCTCGGCCACGTCGGCGTAGGTGAGGCCGGCGGCGAGTGCCCCGAGCAGTTCGGTCTCCCGGTCGGTCAGCGGCTTGGCGTCGCCGGCGGGCACCTCGGCCCGAAACGCATCGACGAAGTAGCGGGCCACGGCAGGGCTGATCGGCGCCCGCCCCTCGACGGCATCG
>JBAXUY010000064.1:0-16447 GCA_037129475.1 Planctomycetia bacterium
CGGGACACGGGGAGCCCGAAGCCTCCTCCGTAGCGACAGAGCTCCAGCTCTGTCGTTCGACAGGCCTGGAGGCCTGTCGCTACAGCGCCACGAACGTTCGGCGGAGTCGGGAAGGTCGGCACGCGCAGACGAAGGGAGTCGTTGAGGACGAAACAGCGCCGAGGTCTGGAGGGCCGAGGCGAACGTCAAGCGAGAGGGTTCGGGCAGTCACGAGCCGGATTGGGCGCTCGGAGAAATGGTCCACCGAACCATGTTTACCGCGGCTCGGTGCTCATCACCTGGCCGTCGATCACGACGCCCGTGCAGTGGGTCGTGTACTCGAAGGGGTCGCCGTCGAAGAGGGCCACGTCGCCGTCCTTGCCGACCTCGAGCGAGCCCACGCGGTCGGCCACGCCGATGATCCGGGCGGCATCGATCGTGATCGCGGCCAGGGCGTCGGCGAAGGTGAGGCCGTGGGCGGCGGCGAGGCCGGCTTCGAAGAGCACGACCCGGGTTTTCGGCACGTACGACTCGTAGCCGCTCTGCAGGGCGATCGGGATGCCGGCCTTCTTGAGCGTCGCAGCGGTCTCGAAGCTGAGATTTTCGGTCTCGCCGCCGCCACCGGCGCGGCGCATGGTGGGATGCACGATCACGGGGACGCCGGCGGCCTTGATGCGATCGATCACGAGGTACGCCTCGGCTGCGGAGTCGAGAACGACACGAATCTTGAATTCGTCGGCGAGCCGCAGGGCCGAGGCGATGTCGTGGGCACGGTCGGCCGTGACGAGGAGCGGCCACTCGCGGGCGAGCACCTTCGCGAGTGCCTCGAGCCGCAGGTCGGTGTCTGGTCGCTTCGATTCGTCGGCGAGGCCCTGCTTGCGGAGATACTCCTGGGCCTTGACGAGATCGGCTCGTAGCATCGCCACGGCCTTGCTGCGGGTGCCGGGCGACTTCTTGTCGGCACCGTCGCCCTGGGCGCGGGCCGCGTCGCCGAGCGTGGCGGCCACCATCGCGATGGGGGAGAGCACGGCCTCGTCGGCCGTCGTGCCCGCAAGCTTCACCACCATGGTCTGGCCCGACACGAGTGCTCCGGGGGCATGACCGGTGTGGATCGTCGTCACGCCGAAGCCGCGGAGCCACTCGATGAGGCGTTCCTGGGGATTGTAGGCGTCGATCGCCCGCAGTTCGGGCTGGATCGCCTCGACGGGGTCGAGCTGGTCCTGATCCTGCGGCTGGTTGAGATAGCCGCTCAAGCCCACCACGCTGTGTGCGTCGACGAGGCCGGGCGTGACGACGGCTGCGCGAACCTGCTTCGCGCCGGCGGGCACGCGCGTGCCGGCTGCGGGGCCGACGGCGAGAATCTTCCCCGCCTCGATCACGATCACACCGTCGACGATCGGCGGGCCGGCCATGGTGTGGACCACGTCGCCCCGGATGACGAGCGGTTCAGCCGCGGCCGAGACCCCGCCTGCGAGGACAAGGCTCGCGGCCGCCGCGGCGAGGAGCAAACGCAGACGGAGGCGGAGTGCGGCGCGGCTCATCGCATCGCCCCCACCTTCGTCGGCCCGTTGCAGCACGACTCAGCCTTCTGGTCGCGGCTGGCCCCGAAGCCTCCGACGGCGAACAGCCGGTCCTCGGGATCGTCGCGGTCGAACACCTTCCGGCCTTCGACATACGTATGCAGCACCTTCGTCTGGGCACTCAGCGGGTCGCCGGACAGCACGACGAGGTCGGCATCCTTGCCCACGTCGAGGGAGCCGACACGGTCCTGGAGACCGAGCATCTTGGCACCGGTGAGCGTGAGCGACTCGAGCGCCTTCTCCCGCGACATGCCGGCCCGCACCGCGAGCGCTGCGGTTCGCAGGAAGAGCCGCGAGTCGGTGACGGGGTCATCGGTATGGAGGGCACAGGGCACGCCGGCCTCCTCGAGAACGGCGCCCGTCACGAGCGAGAAGTCGGCCGCCTCGATCTTGCCGCCGGGGCTGTCGAGCACGATCACGGAGCAGCCGACACCGGAGCGCGCGATCTCCGGGGCCACCTTCCAGGCCTCGCTCACGTGATGAAGCACGGCGTCGAACCCGAACTCCTCGCGGAGGCGCAGCACCGTGACGATGTCGTCGGCCCGGTGGCAGTGGTGGTGGACGATCTTCCGTTTCTCGAGCACGTCGACGAGGGCTTCGAGTTCGAGGTCGCGATCGGGAAGTTTCTCGGGGTCGCCTGCGGCGCGCGCGATCTTGTCGCGATAGGCGATCGCCTTGACGAACTTCTGCCGCACGAGTGCCGCCGACTTGCCACGCGTGCCCGGGAACGGCGCGTCTTTCTGGGAGTTGGTGCCGTTGGCCATCTTGAGGCCGCCGAGCGGCTGGCCCGTGGCATCTCGGTAGAGCAGGTCTTCGATCGTGCCGGCCTTTCGCAACTTCACGTAGACCGTCTGCCCGCTCGCCAGGTGGCCCGAGCCGGGCATGATGTTGAGCGTCGTCAGCCCACCGGCGAGGCACTTGCGGAATCCCGCGTCGTGGACGTTGATCGAGTCGAGGATCCGCACGTCGGGCTGCACGGGGCCGCTCGCGTCGCCCCCCTGCCCGCCTCCCACGTGGCTGTGCGTGTCGACGAGGCCTGGCATGATCACGAGGCCGCCGGCCTCGACCCGCGTCGCGTCGGCGGGAACGGTCGTCGTGTCGACGGCCCCCGCGGCCGCGATGGTGCCGCCGCGGATCACGACCGTCCCGGTCGGAATCTCCGGCCTGCCGATCGGAATCAGGCGGGCGCCCACGAACGCCGTGACCGGTTCCACGGCCCGCGCCACGACGGCGGGAACAAGGGCGAGAGCAGCGGCGAGAACGACGGCCCGGAGCGGTTGCACCGCTGAATTATCTGCGGGCCTCGGCAGCTCGCACAAGTGCCCGGGCGGTCTGGACGGCCTGCAATTTCGCGTCGATCGCCTCGTCGCCGGTCGCCAACTCGCCGGAGACCTTCGCGAGGTCGGCCCGGGCGGCGGAAACGTCGACCTTCTCGACCGGGAGTGCCCGCTGCGTGATCACCGTGACCTGGTCGTGCGTGACCTCCACGAAACCGCCCTCGACGAACAGCCGGCGGGCCGCATCGGCCGGTCCTCCCTGCTCACCGATGATCCGCACCTCACCGGCGCCCAGACGGCCGATGAAGGGCGAGTGTCCGTGGGCAACGCCCCGCAGTCCGTCGAACAGCGGCAGCGTCACCGACCGGGCCTGCGTGTCGAGGCTCGTCTGCTCGGGGGTGACGATCACGCACCGCACCGCGTCGGATTGTTTGTTGTTTGCCATCGTGGAGGGTGTTCCGTCGGCGTCGTGAGGCTCAGGCCTTGGCGGCCATCTTCTTGGCCTGCTCTTCGGCCTGCTCGATCGGACCGACGTACATGAAGGCCTGCTCGGGCAGGTGATCCCACTTGCCGTCGGCGATCTCCTCGAAGGAGCGGATCGTGTCGGCGAGGCTCGTGATCTCGCCCGGCTTGCCGGTGAACACCTCGGCCACGAGGAACGGCTGCGAGAGGAACCGTTCCATGCGGCGGGCGCGGTGCACGACGAGTTTGTCCTCTTCGGAAAGCTCGTCGACGCCGAGAATCGCGATGATGTCCTGGAGCTCGCGATACCGCTGCAGGGTCCGCTGCACGCGGCGGGCGATCTTGTAGTGCCGCTCGCCCACGTACTGCGGGTCGAGGATGCGGCTCGACGAGGCGAGCGGATCGACGGCGGGGTAGATACCCTTCTCCGAGATCGACCGCTCCAGATACAGAAACGCGTCGAGGTTGCCGAACGCCGTGGCCGGGGCCGGGTCGGTGGGATCGTCGGCGGGCACGTACACGGCCTGCACGCTCGTGATGGCCCCCTTCGACGTGCTCGTGATCCGCTCCTGCAAGGCGCCCATCTCCGTGGCCAGCGTCGGCTGGTAGCCCACGGCGCTCGGCATGCGGCCGAGGAGGGCGCTCACCTCGCTGCCCGCCTGCGAGAAGCGGAAGATGTTGTCGACGAAGAGCAGCGTGTCGGCACCGGTCGTGTCGCGGAAATACTCGGCCATCGTGAGCGCGGAGAGCGCCACGCGCAGACGCGCCCCGGGCGGCTCGTTCATCTGGCCGAACACCATGCACGTCTGCTCGATGACGCTCCGGCCCGTGTCGCCGATCTTGGCCTCCTGCATCTCGAGCCAGAGGTCGGTGCCCTCGCGGGTGCGCTCACCGACACCGGCGAACACCGAGTAGCCGCCGTGGGCGCTTGCGATGCGCGCGATGAGTTCGGTGAGGATCACCGTCTTGCCGAGACCGGCACCGCCGAACAGCCCTGCCTTGCCGCCGCGGACGAACGGCGTGAGCAGGTCGATCACCTTGATGCCCGTTTCGAAGAGTTCCGTCTTCGTGGTCAGATCCTTGACCGGCGGCGGGTCGCGGTGGATCGGCCACCGTTCCTGCGATTCCACCGGCCCGCGGCCGTCGATCGGCTCCCCGAGCAGGTTGAACACGCGGCCGAGCGTGCCCTTCCCCACTGGCACCGAGAGGGGCCCGCCGGAGTCGACCACCTCCGCGCCGCGTGTCAGGCCGTCGGTCGAGCCGAGGGCCACGCAGCGCACCTTGCCGCCGCCCAGGTGCTGCTGCACCTCGCCGACGAGGTGCAGATCAACGCCCTTCTTCGCAGTATCGATCCGCACGGCGTTGTAGATCGCCGGGATCGAGTTTTCCGGGAACTCGACGTCGAACGTGGAGCCGATGACCTGGGTAATGCTGCCGTTTGCCATTGTCGTTTTTGCCTCAGCGGGAAAAGATGTTTGGATTGCCGTGTATGTGGTCGTGACTGGAATACAGCCGCTATTTTTTGAGAGCCTCGACGCCGCCGAGGATCTCCATGATCTCACCGGTAATCTGGCTTTGTCTGGCTCGGTTGTACTGCCGCGACAGGCTCTTGATCAGGCCGCCGGCGTTCTCCGTGGCGGCCTTCATGGCCACCATCCGCGCCACCTGCTCACTCACGGCGGCGTCGAGGAAGCACTTGAAGAGCCGCGACAGGAAGCTCGCCGGCAGGATCTCCTCGAGGATGCTCGCGGCCGAGGGATAGAAGTCGTATTCGTCCGACGCGAGCTTGGCCGCGGCCGGTGCGCCGGCCGCCTGCGGCGGCGCGAGCGGCAGAAGCGTCTCCGTCACGGCCTGCTGTCGGGCGATCGAGTCGAACTTCGTGTAGACGACGTCGAGCCGATCGATCGCACCGGACGAATAGGCTTCGAGGTAGGCCCGCCCGATCGGCGCGACTGCCGCGAACTCCGGCTTGTCTTCGAACGTCGCGTAGGATTCGGCGATCTCGACGCCCCGGAACTTGAGCGCCGAGATGCCCCGCTTGCCCGACACACTCACATGGGCGGGCACCTGCTCGCTCTTCCACTGGCCGAGCATGGCGACACCCTGCCGGACGACGTTGGAGTTGTAGCCCCCGCAGAGGCCGCGGTTGCCGGTGAGCACGAGCACCGCCGCCCGCTTCGTCGGCCGGATCTCGAGCAGCGGGTGGGCCACGTCGGCCCCCACGCTCGCGATGTTTTCGAGAATCTTCGCCAAGCGATTCGTGTAGTCGCGGGCGGCGACCGACCGGTCCATCGCCTTCTTGAACCGGGCGGTGGCGATCAGTTCCATCGTGCGCGTGATCTTGCGGATGTTCCTCACGGATTTCCGGCGTCGATCGAGTGCCCGGGCTTTTGCCATTGTGTGCGACCTGCGGCGTACGTGTGTGGATGCCTTGTCTACCGGGCCCCGGCCAATTGCCGAGCCTCGCCGCCCTTCGCGGCCCGTTGCCGCTTGAACTCGGCGATCGCCGCTTCCAGTTGCCGTTCGCCCTCGGCGTCGAGTTCCTTGGATGATTCGATCCGAGCACGGAGTTCAGGCACCTGGTCGCGGACGAACGTGAGGAAGCCCTTCTCCCAGTCGGCGACCTCCTCGCGCTTGACGTCGTCGAGGTGGCCGCGGGTGCCCGCGTAGATGGAGAGCACCTGGTCGACGGTTTCCATCGGGGCGTATTGACCCTGCTTGAGGAGCTCCACCATGCGATAGCCGCGATCGAGCCGCGACTGCGTGGCGGCGTCGAGGTCGGTGCCGAGCTGGGCAAACGCCTCGAGTTCGCGGAATGACGCCAGGTCGAGACGGAGGCCGCCGGCCACCTTCTTCATCGCCTTGGTCTGGGCGGCACCGCCCACGCGCGACACCGAGATGCCGGCGTTCATGGCGGGCCGCTGGCCCGCGAAGAACAGGTCGGGCTGGAGGTAGATCTGGCCGTCGGTGATCGAGATCACGTTCGTGGGAATGTAGGCCGACACTTCGCCTTCGAGCGTCTCGATGATCGGCAGCGACGTGAGCGAGCCGCCACCGAGTTCCTTCGAGAGCTTGGCCGACCGTTCGAGCAGGCGGCTGTGGGCGTAGAACACGTCGCCCGGATAGGCCTCTCGGCCCGGCGGCCGCCGCATCAAGAGCGACAGCTGGCGGTAGGCGGTGGCCTGCTTCGAGAGGTCGTCATACACGATCAGCGCGTGCTGACCGTTGTACATGAAGTGCTCGGCCATCGCGGTGCCCGAGTAGGGGGCGATGTACTGCAGTGGCGCGGCGGTGCTCGCACCCGAGACGATCACGGTCGTGTAGTCCATCGCGCCGTACTTGCGGAGCGTGTCGATCGCGACGGCGACCGACGAATCCTTCTGGCCGACGGCGACGTAGAAGCACTTCACGCCGCTGTTCTTCTGGTTGATGATCGCGTCGATGCCGATGGCCGTCTTGCCGGTCTTGCGGTCGCCGATGATCAGCTCGCGCTGGCCGCGGCCGATCGGCGTCATCGCGTCGACGGCCTTGATGCCGGTCTGGAGCGGCTCGCGGACCGGCGACCGCTCGGCGACGCCGGGGGCGAGCGTTTCAACTGGACGGCGGAGCTCGGTCACCACCGGCCCTTTGCCGTCGAGCGGGTTGCCGAGGGGGTCCAGCACGCGGCCGATCACCGCGTCGCCTACCGGCACCGACAGCAGCCGGCCGGTGCTCTTCACCTCGTCGCCCTCGGTCACCTTGAGGTAGTCGCCGAGGATGATCACGCCGACCGAGTTCTCTTCGAGGTTGAAGGCCAGGCCGGTGATGCCGCCGGGAAACTCCACCATCTCGCCCGACATCACGCCCGACAGGCCCCACACGCGGGCGATGCCGTCGCCGACCTCGAGCACGCGGCCCACTTCACGGACGTCGATGCCCGACTTGAAGCGGGAGATCTCCTCGCGCAGGACGGATGCGATTTCGTCGGTCAACTGTGCCATGAGTACTCCCTGTTTTGGATGGCGTGAATGTTTCGCTGATGAAGACGGCCGCCGAGCCGGGTCAGGCTCGTCGCGACCGACTGGTCGTAAATCGTGTCGCCGATGCGGACGACGAGGCCGCCGATGATGGCCGGGTCGACGACGAACGAAGGCTGAAGCGTGGCCGCCAGGGCCTTCTCGACGTCGGCGACGAGCCGACGCTGCTCGTCGGCGCCGAGCGGGATCGCCGTCGTGAACGTCGCCTGCTGCCGCCCCGCACGTTCGTCCGCGAGCCGCTCCGCGGCGGCCACGATGTGCCCCAGGATGCCGAGGCGGCCGTGCCGGGCAAGGACATGCAGGGCGTTCACCGTGGTGGGCGCCAAGCGTCCTTTGCCGAGCTTGTCGATCAGCGCCGCCTTCTGTTCCGCCGGAACCTTCGGCGAACTGAACACCGCGCGGGCCTCGGGCACCTTCGGCAGCACGTCGCGGGCGAGGGCCGCGAGTTCCGCCAGTACGGTGTCGGTGCACTTCGCCGCGTCGGCCGCCTCGAGAATCGCCTGCGCGTAGACCTTGGCCACGCGGTCGGCCGCGATGTCGACGTGAGCGGCTTCGCTTTCGTGAGTGGTGGATCGGGACATGAAACCTTCGGCCTGCTGGTTCGGGAGACGGCTCAGTTCACGCTCGGGCGGCTGGACAGGCTGGCGACCGACTCCCGCACCAGCCGGGCCTGGTCGTCGCTGCCCAGTTTGTCACGAAGGAATTTGCCAGCCACCTCGACGGCCAAGTGGCCCGCCTTTTCGGCGATCTGCGAGAGGGCATCGTCCTTCGCGAGCTGGATTTCGTGCTTCGCCCGGGCTTTCTCGTCGTCTGCGGCCTTGCGGGCTTCGGCCACGATCGTCTGGCGGGTGTTGTCGGCATCGCGGCGGGCTTCTTCGAGCATCCCGCGGACCTCCTCCGACGCTTCGGCGAGCCGCCGTTCGTACGAGGCCAGCATTCGTCGGGCCTCTTCGTTGGCCGCCTTCGTCTCGGCGATCTGCCGGGCGATCCCCTCCTCGCGCTTCTCCAGCCCCTGCATGATCGGCTTCCACGCGAACTTCGTGAGCAGGAACAGCAGCCCCAGAAACACGGCGAATGACCAGACGGCCAGGTCGGTCTGGAACCACGCCGGGCTCTCGAAGTCTTTCTGGCTCACGCCGGCCGGGGCGTTGTGGCCGATTTCCGGGGCATGGCCGTGCCCGTCGCTCGTGAACGCGACGGAAGCGGGGAGCAGCGCGATCGCCAAGCACAGGGCTCGAAGACGAGCGGTCGTGGTCATGGAAGACTCCGCGAGCAAAAGGGTGCACAAGGACCTGAGGAAAACGGCGAGCCCGCGCGGCTTCGGCCGTCGGACCATCGCCGCCGGGAAGCGACTGGGTGCGGCATTCGCACCCAGTCGCTCCAACGGCTCACCGACCGAACGAGCGAAGCCCGCAGCGGTCGGTGCAGAGTCAGGCCTTCTGCGAGCAGATGAACAGCGCGTAGAACGTGAAGCCTTCGATGAGGGCCGCAGCGATGATCATCGCCGTCTGAATGCTGCCGGCAACCTCGGGCTGCCGCGACATGCCTTCATAGGCGGCCGACGCGAGCTTGCTGATGCCGTAGGCGGCACCGATGACCACGAGACCCACGCTGAAGGCCGACGTCAGGTCGATCAGCGAGCGGCCGGCAGCCTCTTGGGCACTGGCCACGTCGGCGCAGAAGAATGCGACGGCGACGGCGGCAACGGTGACGAGCGAGCGGGTCGAGAACAGGGATCGGATCATCACTGGATCAAGCTCCTTGAAATACGAGGGACCGAACGGGTGTCCGGGGGGAAACGGAAAATCGAAACGAAGACGGATGGAGAGGCCGAAAGCCTAATGCTGGTGTACCGCCGCGCCAATGAAGAGTGCGGAAAGGAAGGTGAAAATGTAGGCCTGCAGGAACGCCACGAAGAGTTCGAGCACGCTGAACAGCGTGCTGCTCACGACGCTGATGCCGGTCACGGTGGCCCACAGCCCCATCGAGTAGGTGGCAGCCGCCGAAATCAGCCCCATGATGCCGAGCAGCACGAGGTGGCCGGCCACCATGTTCGCGAGGAGTCGGACCGCGAGGATCAGGTGCTTGATGCACAAGCCCAGCATCTCGATCGCGAAAATCATCGGCTTGAGCAGGATCGCCAGGGGAAGCGGCAGATCCATCGACGGCACTTGGTTCTTAAAGAACCCGAAGAAGCCGAATTTCAGCATGCCGGCCACGATCACGCTCAGGAACGTGACTCCGGCCAGCGCGAGCGTGACCGAGAACGACGCCGTCGGCGAGCCGGCCCAGGGCACCATGCCGAGCAGGTTGCAGCCCAAGACGAAGAAGAAGAGCGTGAGCAGCAGGGGCACGAACCGATCGCCGTCGTGTACCTCGCGATGGACGTGCACCGCAGGGCCGCCGGCACCCGCCAGGGCCACGTCGCCGTGCCCATGGTGGCCATGCTCATGATGACCAGGCTCGTCGTGGCCGCCGTGGTCTCCATGGCCGTGGTCGTGGCTGTCGATCGCCGGCCGGGCGATCTGGTCGCGCACGAAGAGGATCATCGCCTCGAACAAATTCGCGAACGCGCCCTTGGCCGGCTCGCCCGAATGGAGCCGCTTCGCGAGCCGGCTGAAGAGCAACAGCAGCACGGCCGCCAGCAGCAGTTCGAGCAGCATGTATTTCGAGATGCAGAAGCCGCTCTTTTTTTCGTACAGGCTGTCAAGCGTGCCGAATGGCTGCGGGATCAGGATCTTGCCGTCCATCGCCTGGTTGAACTCGGCGACGTCCGTGATGTCGGGGCGGGCTTCCCGGAGGAACGCGGGCACGTCGTCGAGCGACCGCCAGCCGTGGCGCCAAAACGCCTTGGGGACCTCGAAGTAGTACGCGTCCTTGAGGTGGTAGATCGGGTTGTGGTCGGACATCGCGAAACTCGTTCCTCACGGACCTGCGCGGGGGCCGATCGGCCGCCCTCGAGCCGTGGAGTGTGCGGGATCGGCACGCCCGCGGTCAATTCGCGTCCGTGCCGCCGCGGCGCCGGGCCCCTGCCCGCTCACGTATGATCATTCGAATCACTTCGGCCGCAAGCGCGGCCAGATAAAAACCGACGAGAAATTCTCCGGCGCCCGCATCCGCCAGCGGTCGCCCGCCCGTCTGCAGCCAGCCCAGGGACACGAGCGCCGGAGCGAGCCGCAGGCTCGTCGCTGCCAGCGGCGCGGTCACTCGGCCTGCGGGGCTCGTCGAGCGAACCTGGCCGACGGCCCAAGCCGCCGCGCATCCCAGGCCGCAGACGCCGGCCGCAAACGCCACGGCCCGGCCCCGTTCCGGAGTCGCCGGGCTCGCGACCACCGCCGCGACCGCCAGGACGGCAACCACCGCCAACGGGATGATGATTCCCGCCGTCGCAGAGCCTTCAGGTGCCTGACGGATTTCGTTCATTGCATCCTTCGGTCCGAGCCGCCCCTCAAGCGAGCGAGGATGGCGATCGCCACGGCGAACCCGGCAGCCAAGCCCGCCGGCCCAAGCCAGGTCGTCGCGAGCCTGGCGTCGAGCCAGGTGCCCACGACGCCGGGCAGAAACATCGTCAGGCCGATCGCGATGATGCGGGCGGCCCAGCCCATCGCCTCGCCGATCGAAGACTCGTCTCGTCGCTGACCCATGCTGCGAGAATAACTCGCCTCCCGCCTTTTCGCCGGGGGACCGTGCGGCGTTCGACCCCGGCCGCCCCATGTCGTTATCGTTGGGGCCAGTATGGCCACTCGCAAACATCGCCGCCGTCGCCGCCGGGGCCCTCGGTATGGCTCTGCTCCCGTGCCGGCCGACGCCCTGGCCTCCGGCCAGCCCACAGTCCTGCGGCTCGTGGGATGTGACGGCACCACGACGCAGGAAACCGTGGTAACGGCACCCCAGGAACTCACGATCGCCCGCGAGAAGTGGCCGGTCGTCTGGCTCGACGTCGACGGCTTCGGCGACGCCGGCCTGATCGGGACCGTCGGCCAGGTGTTCGAGATCGGCGAACTCGCCCTCGAGGACGCCGTCACGCCCGACGAGCGGCCGAAAGTCGAAGTCTTCGGGCACCAGGTGCTGATCGCCGTCCGCATGGCCCGGTTCGACGGCGAGGCGATCGTGACCGATCCGATGGCGATCTTTCTCGGCGACCGCTACGTGATCACGTTTCATGACCGCACGGTGCCCGACGGGTTCGCCAGCGTGCGGGAGCGCATCCGCCACGGACGCACCCGGCTCGGCCACCTCGGGGCCGACCATCTCTGCGCGCTCCTGCTCGACGCTGTCATCGACGGCTACTTCCCGGTGCTCGAGCAGTTCGGCGACCGCCTCGAGACAATCGAGGAGGAGGCCCTCGACAACCCCACCCGTGGGCTGCTCGGTCAAATCCACGACGTACGAACCGACCTGATGTCGCTCCGCCGTGCGCTCTGGCCGACCCGCGACGTGCTCCACGCCCTGGGCCGAGAGCCGACCACCTTCGTGGGCGACCACGCCCGTCAGCACTTTCGAGACAGCTACGACCACACGATGGAGTTGCTCGACCTCACCGAGGGGTACCGCGAGATCGGCAGCGATCTGCGCGACATCTATCTCGCGAGCATCAACAATCGGATGAACGACGTGATGAAAGTGCTCACCGTGATCGCCACCGTCTTCATGCCGCTCACGTTCATCACCGGCTACTACGGCATGAATTTCGACACGAGTTCCCCCTGGAACATGCCGCTGCTCACGTTCCGCTACGGCTCGCTCGTGGCGCTTGCGATCATGGCGGCGACGACGGCGGGCATGGTCGTCTTCTTTTGGCGCCGCGGCTGGCTCCGCCGTTGGCATTAGAGTGCGGCGTGCAAACCTTTACGCGCGGCCCAGAAGGAAGTGCGTGCGCATCGTGCCCTTGCCCTTCACCGTGATCTCGCCGCGGTCGGCGAAGCGGAAGGTGTCGCCGAGCAGGTCGCGGGTGGCCTCCGAGAGGTGGATCCGCGAGGGCTCGCCGTGCGACTCCATGCGGCTGGCGAGGTTCACCGTGTCGCCCCACAGGTCGTAGCTGAACTTGTGGCGGCCGATCACGCCGGCGGCGACGGGCCCCGAGTGGATGCCGATGCGCAGCTCCATCGCGAGGCCGCGCGATCGCATCACGCCGCGAAATGCCTCCTGCATGCCGAGGGCCATCGCCGCCACCGCCTCGGCGTGATCGTCGCGGGGCACGGGCAGGCCGGCGACGGCCATGTAGGCGTCGCCGATCGTCTTGATCTTCTCCACGCCGTGGGCCCGGGCGAGGTGGTCGAACGCGGAGAAGATTTCGTCGAGCATGGCCACGAGATGCCGGGCGTCGACGTGCTGGGAAAACTCGGTGAAGCCGCACAGGTCGGCGAACAGCACGGTGACGCAGGCGAAGCTCTCGGCGATCGAGGCCTCGCCATTCTTGAGCCGTTCGGCCACCTTCTCCGGGAGGATGTTGAGCAGCAGGCGCTCCGACTTCTCCTGCTCGCGCTTGAGGTCGGCGAGCGAGCGTTCGAGGGCCTCGAAGGCGGCGTTTCGCTCGAGAAGCCGCTGGTAGGCGTCGGAGTGGACGCGGATCCGGGCGACGAGTTCCACGGTGTCGGGGAGCTTCACGAGATAGTCGTTGGCCCCGGCGTCGAGAAGCTGGGCCTTCACGATCGACTCCTCCCTGGCGGAGAGCACGATCACCGGCACCTGGGCGGTGGCCGCGACCGATCGGAACCGGCGCACCATGTCGAGGCCGTCGATCCCCGGCATCACGAGGTCTTGGAGGATGACCGTGGGCCGGAAGGCGACCGCCGCATCGAGGGCCGCATCGGCGTCGCGGCAGAACTCGAACGCCATGTCGGGCTGGTCGGCAAGCATCCGCCGCACCGCCTCGCCGATCATGGCCTGGTCGTCGATGAGCAGAACGCGGTGCCCGCCGGGGGTGCGGACGTTCGCGATGGAAGAGACGGGCATCGGCATGGAAGAGGAATCCCGCACGCAGCGAGCGTATCGCCGCGAGACGCCGTCCGTCCACACAGTCATGCTGCGGCACTCATCGAATTCTCACGAAAAGCACAAGGAAAACTTGCGTTTTCCTCATGTTCGCCTCGCGATCGAATGAGAAAGTCTTGCCAGCGGATTCGCCCGAGTGGCGGACCTGTCCGTCGCCCCACCTGCCCCTCACCCTCCCGATCGAAAGGATCCCCCCAGTGACCACAACGCACCGTGCCCTCCGATTCCGGCGTGGTTTTACACTCGTGGAACTGCTCGTCGTGATCGCGATCATCGGCGTGCTCGTCGGCCTGCTTCTCCCGGCCGTGCAGGCTGCCCGCGAAGCCGCTCGTAAGTCGAGCTGCAAGAACAACGTCAAGCAGATGGCGCTCGGCGCGCTCAACTACGAGAGCGGCCAACGGAAGTATCCGACCAGCGGCGAGGGCAAGGACTTCAACGACTCCGCCAAAGACTGCCTCAACGTGATGTCGTTCTTCACGCAGGTGCTCGCCTACATGGAGGAATCGGCGCTGGCCACCAAGTGGCAGGTCAATCGTCCCTACTGGGATGCGACGGCATCGGGCGGTGCGAGCAACCAGCAGCTTGCCGCACAGCGGATCAACGCGTTCCTCTGCCCGAGCAACAGCATCACGAAGGACGAGTTCGGTGGTGCGAACGGCGCCGCCGGGAGCGGTCGCTACTACGGGCAGACCCACTACATGCCGGTGGCGTACACCGACCTCAGTTCGACCGACGGCACTCGCCAAAAGGCTTCCGCGTCCTCCCGGGGCGCATACAAGCAGGGGTTGCTGTCGTACGATCAGACGACGACGACTGCACATGCCGCCGACGGCACGAGCAAGACGATGATCTTCGTTGAGGATTCAGGCCGCGACCGCGTGACCGGTGGCAAGCGGCAGCCGACGATCGGCGGCAACACGAAGTGGATCCGCTCCGGCGGCGGATCGCGGGCGTTCATCGCGTCTGGCGATGCGAACTGGACCGACGGCGCGAGCCCGGAAATGCCCGCGGGCGACGGCGTGGCAATCGGCACCTGCCCGAACCGGTGGGCCGATCCTGACAACGCCAGCGGCGTGTCGGGCCCGCCGATCGAAGAGAGCTCGACGACCCGGACTCAGACGATCATCAACAACGACAAGTTGCCGATCGGTGGTCCGTCGAACTGCCTTTGGTCGACCAACAACTGCGGGCCGAACGACGAACCGTTCAGCACGCACGTCGACGGCGGCGCGATGGCCGGCTTCGCCGACGGCAGCGTGCACTGGCTGAACGAGAATCTCGACGTGCACGTGCTGCGGCAGCTATCCGATCCGTCAGACGGCGAGCAGGCCAAGGACTACGAGTGAGCCTGGGCGGCCCGTCGGGCCGCCCAGCCCACGCCGAAAAGCCGATACGGGGCCGCGGGGCACTCCCTCGCGGCCCCGGCTTTTTTCGGGCGGCCGCGAGCCATGAGCCGTAACGCCTTCTGCCAGTCCCAACTCGGCTTGCGCAAGTGCCACGGCGCGTGAGGGCCAAAAATCATCGGGACAGACCCCCGAGCAGGGTTCACCGCGCGAACGAGGTTGGCAAGCCTCCATTGGCAGGTGCCGCTCATCGCTTTTTTGCCAAAAGTTTACGCAGGTCTCATGTTCCGCTCACTGGTGTCTTGCGGTTTTCAAGGATGCTTGGCGGAGATCTCCCCGCGGCGAACGGTTCCGTCGCCCCGCCTGTTCCTCACCCTCGTGTTTGAGAGGATCCCACCAGTGACCGCAATAGTCCATGCTCTCCGGCGTCGGAGCGGCTTCACCCTCGTGGAACTGCTCGTTGTGATCGCGATCATCGGCGTGCTCATCGGCTTGCTTCTGCCGGCCGTGCAGGCCGCCCGTGAATCGGCCCGGCGGAGTTCATGCACGAACAACATGAAGCAGATCGGCCTCGGCGTTGCGACGTTCGAGTCGGCGAATCGCAAGTTGCCGTACGCCGGGCAGTGTGATTCCACGGGGGGAAATACCACCACCTACATGATCCACTCGACGGCGACGATGATCCTGCCGCACATCGAGCAGGCGTCGGTCTACAACCAGTTCGATCTGCGCTACGACGTGTCGGGCTACGGCGGGACGGTGAATGCCGCCACCGGGGCGCGGACGTTGCCGAGCGGCGCCGTGCTTCACGAGAAGGCCCGTGGTCGTGCGTACGACGATGCCGCCCATCCGGCCAGCCAGGCTGCCGCGAAGACCCGAATCGATACGTTTCTCTGCCCATCCGTTCCGAGCGGCCCTCGGGATCCGGTGTCTGGGTACGGCGGTTTCGACTACATGTTCACCGCGCTTTCCGACCTGAATTCCAGCGGCATCGGCGGCACCCGCGGCGAACGCCAGATGCCGACCGGGAACAATCCCGACTGGAAGCGAGAGGCCGTCGAAGGCTGCCTCAACTGCAATGATCGGGGTTTCGAGCGTGTCACGGACGGTGTTTCACGCACGATCCTCGCCATGGAAGATGCCGGGCGAGCCCATCCCACCGTAGGGCAGTTCGGCGCCCGTTCGAGCCGGAATGCCGTCACGGGGTCGGCGCAGGCGGACGGTCCGATCGCGAAGGACGGCGGTGGCGACGGCGCGCGTCGCGTGTTCGCTTGGGCCGACCCGGATGCCTGCACAAACGGCTATTCCGGTCCGCACAATTCGACCGGCTCGAAGCAGGCCCGGATCAACAACAATGCCACGCCCACCGGAGGGCCGCCGGAATGCCTCTGGAGCGTGAACAACTGCGGCCCCAACGACGAGCCGTTCGCGTTCCATCCAGGCGGCGTGAACATCGTGATGGGCGACGGGAGCGTGCGGTTTCTCTCGGAATCGGTAGATGGGATTGCCATCAAGTGGCTCGTGGGTGCCAACGACGGTCAGGCCAATCCTGACTTCTGATCACGATCGCTTGCCTGTGATCGACCCGACGGAAGCAGCCACATCTGGGCCCGTGAGGCGAGCGCCTCGCGGGCCCAAGCTGTTCGGGTGCCTTTTTTGTGGGCGTGGGCTGGGTCCCGCATCCGCTTGCGGAAGCCCCGCGATTCCTGGCCGCATCCGCTTAGGCAAGCCCGCCCGGCGCGTGAGGGATAAAAACTGGGGAACTAGGATTCGAACCTAGACTAACTGGTTCAGAG
>JBAXUY010000065.1:0-16383 GCA_037129475.1 Planctomycetia bacterium
CGTCGTGGTGGCCGGCGAAGCCGATGTGGCCCTGCGTGCGGGCGAGGCCGGGATGATCCTTGCCATCGGGCGTGGCCTGGCCGTCGCGGAACGGGGCCGTGTCGGCATCGAGGATCATCGTGCCGTTGACCACGACCTTGACCTTCGTGCCCTGCACGGTCACTTCTTCAGAGTTCCACTGGCCTGCTGGCTTCAGGCACTTGCCCCGCTCGGCGGCGACCACGCCGTAGATCGAGCCGTGCGCCTGCCAGGGCTGCAGGTCGGCGTATTTTTCATGGCCATCGTCGAGGATCTGGAGCTCGATTCCGTCGAAGGCGGCGTTGCCCTGCGCCGGCACCCGGATCGCCAAGCCGTTGTTCGCTCCCGGCGTGAGCTTGAAGTCGAACCGCAGCACGAAGTCGCCGAACTCCTCGGTCGTGAGCAGGTTGCCACCGACGCCGGGCTTGCTCCGCAATTCGCCGGCCACGGCCTCGTAGCCGTCGGTCTGCCCCTGCCAGCCGGAGAGATCCTTGCCGTTGAAGAGCAACGCGAAGCCGGTGCGGGCGTCGGGCAGTTCGCGGATCCGCAGCCGGCGAAACTCGACGGGGGCGCCCTCCGACTCGAGGCACATGAAGCCCGTGGCCGGGAAGCAGTCGCTGCCGCCTGAGACTTCGTGGCCGTTCACCCAGAGCCGCACCTCACCGTCGATCGCCCGCACGTAGTAATGGTTCCACTCCGGCGTGCCGCGGGAGTGCCGGGCCGTGGGAAAGCTCCGCTTGCCATCGGGGGCGATGGGCGGAAACGGTTTCATGTCGGATGAGCCGACGGGAAACACGTCGCCGTCAGTCTTGAACCAGTCGGCCTTCTTGCCGGTCTGCTTTTCGTATTGCTCGGTGAAGCCGTGGTCGAGCACCTGCACCTCGATGCCGCCCGGGGGGAGCTTGCCGGGCGGGAGGTTCACGAACACCTCGGGCGGGGCCCAGAGAAAGACCCCCGAGTTGCCGGCTTTTTGCAGGTGCCGCCACTCGGCCGACAGTTCGAGATTCGTGAGCGGCTTCTTCGTGCGGATCACCCCGACGGGCTTGCCCGTGCAGCGGGCAGTGCCGTTTTTCCAGCTCCAGGTGTCAGGAGCGCAGTTCACGTTTTCGAAGTCGGCTTCGCCGAGGTCGCGCCAGCCGGGGCCGGAGCCGTCGAGCGTGCCGAGTTCGCGAATGAACACGTTGCGCACGTGCATGACGGATCCGTGCGTCTGGATCTGGATCGGACCGCGGTCAGGGAGGGGCGTCACGCCCTTCGTGAAGTAGTTCGGGAGCGGCTGGTTGTCGACGACGAGCTGGTCGTTGAGAACGACCGTGACGTGGTCGCCCTGAATCCGGATCCGGAAGGCGTTCCACTCACCGGTGGGCCGGTCCGCTTTCACGAGCGGATCCTTGGCCTCGGTGCCCGCCGCGTTGTTCCAGAGCCCGCCGGAGCCCTTCTGGCTGCCGAGCTTGAAGTCTCGTTCGCAGGTCGGATCCCACATCTGCACCTGCGGGTTGCCGCGCAGATAGATGCCGCTGTCGCCGCAAGGCTGGGGAAACATCCACTCGAGGTGCAGTTCGAAGTCGGCGTAGTCGCGGTCGGTGGTGAGGAACACGCCCTTGCCGTCATTCACGATCACGCCGTTCTCCACCTTCCAGTGGGCGGCCATGTCGGCGTCCCATTCGGCCTGCCGCTTGGCCCGCTCTTCATCCGTACCCTCGGCTTCCTTGGCCGGGTCGAAGTGCGGCCGGCCCCGCCAGCCCGAGAAGTCCTGGCCGTTGAAGAGCGGCGTGAAGCCCGCGGGCGGCTCGGCCGCGGAGGCGGTGGCCAGACACGAGACAACCAGGCCAATAGCCAACCAAACACGACTCATGACACGCTGCTCCAAAAGTAGCGACAGACCTCCAGGTCTGTCGGGGCTTGATGTAGCGACAGACCTCCAGGTCTGTCGGGGCTTGATGTAGCGACAGATCTCCAGGTCTGTCGGGGCAGGCCTGGAGGCCTGCCGCTACGGTGAAACCTTCGTGGGCACGCCGCCTTGGGCGGCGCTCTTGTCGGCGGCGAAGATCACGTCGAACGTCTTCTTCGCCTCCTTAAAGCTCGTGAGCGGCATGTCTTCGCCCTTGTCGAGCGCATCGAAGAACGCCTGGAACTGGGCCTGATAGGGATGGTCGCTCACGTCGCCGGAGTCGAGCATCTTCATCGAGAGCTTGCTCCAGTGCCCCTTGTCGGACTTGAGCTTCATCGAGTGAAACTTGTCGTCGAGCAGGCTCCCCTCGCTCCCCACGAGATGCGTGTGGAAGTAGTAGGGCTGGAGGCAGTCGACGATCGCGGCCGACTTGCCGATCGCCCCGTTCTTGAAGTGCAGGAGCGTCACGCTCGACGTGTCGTATTCGTAGGGCTTGAAGATCGTGCTTGCCGACTTCGTGCTCAGGCTCGTCACACTCTCGACGTCGTGGCCCATCAGCATGAGGAGGGCGTCGAGCGCGTGGCAGCCGGCCGTGAGCAGGGCGCTGCCGCCGTCTTTCTTGGCGGTGTTCCAGCGAAACTGGCCGTACCACGGGCCGATGCCGTGGTAGTAGTCCACCTCGCCGTAGTGCAATTTTCCGAGCAACCCCTCGTCGAGCAGCGCCTTCGTCACCTGAAACTGGTTCGAGAACCGGCACTCGAAGCACACGCAGCCCTTCACGCCGTTGGCGGCGGCGGCCTGCACGATGTCGGCCACCTCCTCGGGCGAATTGGCCATCGGCTTTTCGAGGATGATGTGCTTCTTCGCCTTCGCGGCGGCCACGGCCTGTTCGCGGTGGAGGCTCGGCAGGCCGGTGATGTCGACGACGTCGATCGCCGGATCGGCGAGCATCTCCTCGACGCGCTCGTACACCTTGATAGGGCTGCCGTGCTTCGCGGACAGCTCCGCGGCATCGAGCGGCCGCGACGAGCAGACGGCCGTCACGCGGCCCTGCTTCGTGGCATTGATGGCAGCGATGTGCGCCGTGGCGGCCCAGCCGTAGCCGATGGTGCCGACGTTGTAGTGCTTGGACGTGGTGTCGTGTTTCATGGGGGGCAATCTATCCGGCCGGCAGCGGTCGGGCCAGAGCCGGCCCTGCGCTCGCGCGGCTCGTCAGGAGAGTTTCGTCTTGCCGGGCACGGCGAAGCCGGGGCTCGGCAGCGACGACTGCCAGGTGAGATCCTTGGGGAAGAGATCGAGCTTCGACTCCTCGGCCACGAACTTCCACGTGACCTTCTGGCCGGTGTAGGCGGCGAGGCGGCCGAGCACGCCCACGAGCGAGCTGTCGGCCATTTGCCGCAGTTCGACGATCGGGTTCCCAGAGCGGATCGAGTCGATCAGCGCCTTGTGCTCCTGCTTGTAGGCGTCGGCGATGCTGCCCTTCATCTCCCAGACGACCTTCCCGGCCCGGTCCACGATGCGCGAGCCGGTGTTGCCCCCGCCGATGTGGCAGGTGCCCTGCGAGCCGTGAATCACGTTGCCCACGTCCGACAGCGTGTTCGGCAGGTGCCGCGACTGGAACGACACGAACCGGTCGCCCGGATACTCGAGGTCGACACCGAACGTGTCCCACAGCTCGCTGTCGTCGGGCCGCGTAAACCGTCCGCCCGACCCGTAAGCCGACACGGGGTTGTCGCCCATCACCCAGTTGATCACGTCGAGGTTGTGGACGCCCTGTTCGAGCAACTGGTCGCCCGAGAGCCAGACGAAGTGATACCAGTTGTTCAGCTGGTATTCGGCGTCGCTCATTCCCTCCGTGCGCGGCCGATACCAGATGCCGGGCGAGCAGTAGCGGGCCTGGGCGGCGATGATGTCGCCGATCGCCCCTTCACGAATCTTGTCGACCGCGCCCGCGTAGTTCACCTGGCGGCGATACTGCGTGCCCGCCACGATGGCGAGGCCCTTCGCCACGGCCTCGTCGTGGGCCTCGAGGCAGATCCGGTAGCCGGCCGGATCGACGCAGGCCGGCTTTTCCACGAACACGTGCTTGCCCGCCGCGATCGCCGCCCGCGCGTGCATGGGGTGGAAGCCGGGAGTCGAGGTGACGTGCACGACGTCCACGTTCGGGTCGTCGAGAATCCGTTTGTAGCCGTCGAGGCCATCGTGGCTCGTGTCGGTGGCGACCACCTTGTCGGGGTGGGCCTCCCGCATCATCTTCCAGGCCCGCTCGCAATTCCGGCCGTAGAGGTCGGCCACCGCCACGAGCTTCACGCCCGAGTTGATGGAGAGCGAGTCGTTGATCGCGCCGGTGCCGCGGCCGCCGCAGCCGATGACGCCGATTCGCAGTTCGCGGGTCTCCTGGGCCGCCGCGCGGGAGGAATGCACCATCGCGGCGCTGAACGATGCTGCAGACGTCGCCGCCGCGGCGAGCGAGGCGCCGACAGTGGTGAACTCACGGCGTGTGGGGTTCGAGGCTGCGCGGTGGCGATCCATGGATGCATGCTCCGTCGGGCCGACTGACGATGGGACACGTCCCCGCAGCATAGCCTTCCCGGCGAGCTTTCATGAGCAGCCACCCACGCCAATGATTTCGTTCCGTAGGGCGAGGCTTTCGGTTTCCCGCAGCATCACCGCCATGTTTGCGGCCGACGCTGGCTAACGCTCGAGCACCCGAGCAGATGCTGCCGGGTGATCAGGGCGGCATCCTGGGGACAATCGAGAAATGGCTCACAGCTACCACACGAGATCGTACCAGTCGCGGCCTTTGGCATAGCGGCGGGTCACGAGCCGGCGCTCGCAGTGGCCGCCGGCCGCGAGCTCGACTTGCTCGCCCCGTGGTGGGCGACCAGATCACCCCTTTGCGGTCGGCTGCCGTTCGACGATTGAGATGCGGAGTTCCACGCCGAGGGCGTGCGCGATTCGATCAAGCGTCTCGATCGTCGGATTTGCGTCGGGGGCAGACTCCAACCGCGACAATCTCGCCCGATCGATCCCGCTGATTCGCTGGACGTCCGAGAGGCTCAAGCCGCGCTCCTGCCGTTTGGCTTTGAGCGTCTGCAAAGCCTCCTGCAGTCGATCATGCGCCGCGAGCACCGCTCGCCCACGAGCGGCAATCCGGGCCCGGTTTTGCTCGACCTCTGTGATGATGCGGCGGTGTCGCGTCGCCTCCTTGGCCGTGAGCCGTCTCTGAATGCGCTTTCGAATGGCCGCCACGTCGCACCTCACTCAATTTCAAAGGCAGTCACGGGCAGAATCGTAATTTCGTCCAGCATCTCGTAGACAACGGCGAGATTTCGTCCGTCCGCTGTGTGGCCAAACGCAATCCATCGGCTACTTGACCGGCTCTTCTCGCGTCCGATGGCATTCATCAGCACCCACTCCGCCTCTTCCGTGGATACGGCATTTTCCGCGAGGTGGGCCACGTTGCCATGCGGGAACGAATCGTCCCAAACGATATCGAACCACGGCATGGGCGCTGCTTTCCGCCACTGTTGACTTATGTTACATCGACTCTGCACGAGCGGCAATGGCGATGATGGCCCGACAGCCGCAACGCCGAGCCGCCCAAAAAGTATACGGGCGTACACTTTTGAGGTGAAGGGGAGTAAAAGAGCTGCGTGCCCTTTTCGTCTGGATGGTGACGCCCCGTGATCGGCGGTGGCCCGCCCCCTCGTCGTGCGCGTGGTATGCAAGCGTCTCTCCGGTACCATGCGGCTATGCCATCAACAGCCGGCACCTTGCGCGGTCGAGCCGGAGCAGCCGCGGCGGGGCCGCTCGTGGCCGTCGTCGTCGATCCGTCGTTGCCCTACGACCGCGAGATCGCGAAAGGCGTGGCGCGGTACGCCCGCGAGGTGGGCGATTGGCGCCTGTATGTCGAAGAGGAGGAATCGCGGCGGCTGCCCGACTTCAAATCGTGGTCGGGGCAGGGGATCATCGCGTCGTTCGACGAGCCGCGCGTGGCCAAGGCCGTCGTGGCTGCACGCCGGCCCACCGTGGCGGTGGGCGGCGGTGGGGGAGCATACGACCCGCAGAGCGGCATTCCTTATGTCGACACCGACAACGAGCAGATCGCGATCCTCGCCGCCGAGCACCTGCTCGAGAGGGCGCTGCCGCACTTCGGCTACTACGGGATCCGATCGTCGCCGGCCACGGGCTGGTCGGAGGCTCGGGCCGCCGCGTTCAGCCGAAGGATTTCTCGAGCGGGGAAAGAGGCGGCCGTGCTCGTGCCGCGGCACGATTCGACCCGCTGGGAACGCTTACAGGCGGAACTGGCTGCCTGGCTCGCGTCGCTCCCCAAGCCCGTCGGCATCATGGCCTGCGACGACGTCCGCGCTCGGCACGTGCTCGAGGCCTGCCGGTCTCTCGGCCTGCGGGTGCCGCACGACGTGGCCGTGATCGGCGTCGACGACGACGAGTTCGTGTGCGAACTCTCCGATCCGCCGCTGTCGAGCGTCGCCCAGGCGGCGCGGAAGATCGGGCACGAGGCGGCGCGGCTCCTCGACCGGCTCATGCGGCCGGAGCGATCGCAGGAACATGGCGGGCGAGCGGTGCCGGCCCGCTCCGTCGTGCCGCCGATCGGCGTCGTGGCCAGGCGCTCCACCGACACGCTTGCCGTCGAGGATCCGGCGGTGGCCCGCGTGATCCGCACGATCCGGGAGCGGGCGTTCGGCCCCCTGGCGATCGCCGACTTGGTGGCGGAGTCCGAGCTGTCGCGCTGGCAGGTCGAGGAGCGGTTTCGCCAGCTCGTCGGCCGCTCGATCCGCGACGACATCCTCGAGGTGCGGCTCGCCGAGGCCCGCCGCCTCGTGACCACGACGGATCTGCCGCTCAAGACCATCGCCCCGCGGGCCGGGTTCCGCTCGATCGCCTATATGACCACCGTGTTTCGCCGCCACTTCGGCACGACCCCCGCCGCCCTGCGCGCCGCGGCACAGGGCAGCCAGTGAATCCTCCTGGAGTTTTCCCGAACATGCCTTCCCCGACCGTCCTCGCCATCGTGGCCCATCCCGACGACATCGAGTTTGTCGCCGCGGGCACGCTTCTGCGGCTGCGCGAAGCGGGGTGGCAGACGCACTATCTCAATCTCTCCGGCGGCGATTGCGGGAGCATGACGACCGGCCCCGACGAGACGCGCACGATCCGCGCGGCCGAGGGGCGGGCGGCGGCGGCGATCCTGGGCGCCGAGTTTCACGAGAGCCTGGCCAACGACCTCTGCATCTTCTACGAGGAGCGGCTCCTGCGCCGGCTCGCGGCCGTGGTGCGGCGGGTGCGGCCGCGGATCGTGCTCACGCACTCGCCCGACGACTATATGGAAGACCACATGAACACGGCCCGGCTGGCCGTGACGGCGGCCTTCGCCCGTGGGATGCCGAATTTCACGACCGATCCGCCCGTCGAGCCCTACGCCGGCGACGTGACGGTGTATCACGCGATGCCGCACGGCCTGTGCGACGGTCTGCGGCGGCCGGTGATGCCCGAGCTCTTCGTCGACACCACGAGCGTGCAGGCCGTGAAGCGGCAGGCACTTGCCGCGCACGTGAGCCAAAAGGCCTGGCTCGACGCCACGCAGGGCATGGACAGCTACCTCGACGCGGGCGACGACATGGCCCGGCAGGTGGGCAGGATGTCGGGGCGGTTTGCATATGCCGAGGGCTGGCGGCGGCACCTGCACCTCGGCCTCTCGGCCCACGACGACGATCCACTCGCGGCGGCATGGCATCCCTCCGTTGCCGGTCAATCCTGAACTCCGGCGGCAGTTTGGAGGTCGCTGCACGGCCCTTGGTGGCGACTACGTGCCTTGAGCACCGGACTTCAGGCACGACAGACAGCACAAAAACTTGCACTTTCTGCAATCTTTTGTAAGGTTAGAGGCATGCAACCCCTCAAGCAGCTCGCGCAGGCGTTGCGCCTGCTGGCGGATCGCGAGCATTGCGTGTTTGCCGCCTCGGATGTGGCTGCTGCCGTTCCTGCGTGCGGGCATCTGGCGGGGCTCCTGTCGCGGGCTGTGAAGACGGGGCTGCTCGAGCGGGTCTGCCGGGGCATCTATCTCTATCGCGTGCCGGACTACCCGACAGGCTCTCTGCTGTTTCATGCGGCGGCGCGGCTGCGAGCGGGCGAATTCAATTACATCAGCCTGGAAACCGTCCTCAGCGACGCCGGAGTGATTTCACAGGTGCCGATGAACTGGATCAGCATCATGACCTCCGGCCGCAGCCACGTGGTCGACTGCGGAGATTACGGCCACATCGAATTCGTGCACACCGCCCAGCGTCCTGACGACGTGAGCCATGAACTGACGTACGACCCGGATCGTCGCCTCTGGCGGGCCTCCGTGCGGCAGGCCCTGCGCGACATGAAGGCCACGCGCCGGAGTCTGGAACTCGTCAACGAGGAGGCACTGCATGAGCTTGTTCGACCAGCTCGTTGACGAGGCGCTGCGAGCCCGCGCGGAGCTCTCCTCGCTGCGGTCCGTCGTGGAAAAGGAACTGTTGCATCACGACATCGTGCGCGAAATGAGTGCAGCCGGGCTGCTCGCCGGGCTCACCTTCATCGGCGGCACCTGTCTGCGAGCCTGTTACGGCTCCTTGCGGCTCAGCGAAGACCTCGACTTCACCGGCGGGAGCGACTTCCGGCGCGGTGATCTGGCCGACCTGGCGACGATCCTCACCGACCGCCTGAAAAACCGATACGGCCTGCCGGTCAGGGTGAGTGAACCCGTGAAGATCGGAGGCACTGTTTCCACCTGGAAGCTCGTCATCGAGACCCGCCCCGGCCGCAAAGATCTGCCGGCCCAGCGGATCAACCTCGACATCTGCGCCATTCCCAGCCACGACCCGCGGCCGATGATGCTGCGCAATCTGTACGGCGTCGACCTCGGCACCTCCGGCCTGATCCTCCAGGCGCAGAGCCGGGAGGAAATCCTGGCCGACAAGGTTGTCGCGCTCGCCTTGCGCGAAAATCGGATCAAAAACCGCGACCTCTGGGATATCGGCTGGCTCACGCAGCAGGGCGTCGAACTCCCGCTCCCGCTGATTCCTCTGAAGATCCACGATCACAAGTGCGGGAAGGCGGGCTTCATTGCGGCGCTGAAGGATCGGCTCGCAACGCTTCGCGGTCGGCCCGACACGCGAGCGGACTTCATCAAGGAGATGCGGTGTTTTCTACCGCCTGCCGCGGTGCGCGACACCATCGAAAAGGATCAGTATTGGAGCTATCTGGCTCAGGTCGTGACGGAGCTTGGCCAGAGGGCGATGGCGGCTCTGAAATCGCGGCCATGAGGGCGGTGCTCGCGAAGCGGGGGGGTCGCTCGCTCACGGCCGGCTGGTAGTGAAAACGAAAGGCCGGCCGCACGGATCGAAAGAGAATCCGGCGTCTCTGGGGGCTGCGATTCTGCGCTCAGGGCGCTTACAGTGCGGAGGCCATCTTCACACTTCGAGGAGTCTCCCGTGCCGCGTCCCTTGAGCCGCATCGCCCCCGACTGGTGGGACTACACCACGCTCGACGCCGAACTCATCCGCGATGCCGCGGCGCTCACGGAGCGCGACCTCACCGCCCTGTCGCGGCCCGGCTTCCGCGTCGTGTTCTACGATACGCTCGAAGACTTTTATCTCGCCGAGGCGCTCGAATACATCTCGGCGTGGAAGCAGTCCACGGCCGACGATCCCGTCGGCATCTGCGGGCCGATCGGGCCGACCGAGCAGCTGCCGCTCGTGGCCCGGCTCGTGAACGAACTCGGCCTGAACCTTCGCCACGCCCACTTCTGGGGCATGGACGAGTGGTATGAGAACGGCCGCGAAGTGCCTGTGACGCACCCGCTCTCGTTCGAGAAGGCCGACCGCGAACTGTGCTTCGACCGCATCCGGCCCGAGCTGCGGATGCCGGAGGCGAATCTCCACTTTCCGAAGGGCGACGTCGGGCCCTACGTGGCCAGCTGGAAGACCGCCCGCTGCGCCGTGATGCAGGGAGGGCAGGGGGACATCAAGCACTGGGCGTTCAACGATCCGCTGCGGCGCGAGGGAAAATACAAAGACGCCCCGCCGTCGCCGGCCGAATATCGGTCTCTCTCGACACGCGTGGTCGAGCTGCATCCGATCACCCTCGCTCAAAACGCCCGCACGAGCGGCGGCGGCAACATTACGATGGTGCCACAGCAGGCGATCACGGTGGGCCCGGTGCAGACATGGCAGGCTGAAAAGGTGTCGATCTGGCACGCCGGCGTGCACGATAACCCGCTCGGCCAGCGGCTGACGGCGCTGATGATCTCGAAGCGGCTGGCCGACTCGAGCGTGCCGATGTCGCTGCTCGCCGACCATCCCAACGTGCAGTTCAACTACTACCGCGGCGGCCTCGGCACCTGCGCCGTCGAGATGCACTAGCCGCCGAAACCCGCTAGATTGGTCGCTCCACCACCGGGGAGTTGATCCATGAAAGCTAGTCGTCTGTTCGCGGTTGTGATCGGCATGGTCGCCGGTCCGTTGCATGCCGAGCTGCCCGCCCCCGCGCGGATGGGCTGCGGGATCATGACGTTCGACACGGTGCCGGGCTGGGGGCTCGACGACAAGGGCCTGTCGCAGATCGGGCCGACGCACGGCGGGGTCGCCGTGGACAGCCGCGGCAACATCTTCACGAGCGCCGACGCGGGCCTGTTCGTATTCAGCCCCGACGGCAAGGTGATCCGCCGGCACCTCGGTGGCGACTACACGCGGCTCCACGACATCGAGATCCGCAAGGAGGCCGACGGCGAATATCTCTACGGTGCCCGCAACGCCAACGCCGAGGGAATCAAGATCAACGCCGAAACAGGCGCGGTCGTGCTCAAGCTGCCGTTTCCCGAAGAGTCGGGCCTCGCGCTCAAGCAGTTTGCTCCCACGGCGATCACCGTCGCTCCCAACGGCGACATCTTTCTCTCCGACGGCTACGCCAGCAACCACATCTTCAAGTTCGACAAGACGGGCAAGTATCTCAAGCACTTCGGCACCAAGGGGAACGATCTCAAGCAGTTCAATACGGCGCACGGCATGACGCTCGACACGCGGTACGACCCGCCGCGGCTCTTGATCTGCGATCGCAATCACCAGCCCAAGGGGCGGCTCTTGCACTACGACCTTGACGGCAATTTCCTCGAGGAGGCGATCACGGGCCTGGGGATGCCCACGTCGGCGTCGATCCAGGGCGACTACGTGTCGGTGCCGGACCTGCACGGGCGGCTCGTGATCCTCGACAAGACCAACACCATCATGGCCGTGCTCGGCCACAATCCTGACCGCGCCCAGGGCGGAAACTACAAGATCCCGCAGGCGCAGTGGATCGAGGGCGTGTTTAGCGGCACGCACGGGTCGGCCTGGGACGCGGAAGGCAATCTCTACGTGCAGGATTGGAACGTGGACGGCCGGATCATGAAGCTGGTGCGGGTCTCAGGCAATCGCCACGGCTCGGATCGGTGAGCCGTCGCGGCCGGCGAAGTTGAGGGCAACGGCAGGCGAAGCATGCGGACAGCGTGCCCCTGGCACGGCCACCGGCACTTCCTGGGCTTTGTTGGGGTTTCGGGAACGCTGCGAACCTCGGTTGTCCGCGGCTCCTGGCAGACTGTGGGGTTCGGTCTCTTTACTTGGTCTTCCTTGATAGAATCAGAGAACGCGATCTCAACCATGTGATGCCTGGCGGGGACACGACCGATGACAACGCTGCTTGAACAAGCGATCGACCAACTGCGGAAGTGCAGCCCTGCCGAGCAGGACACTATCGCGGCCTTGATTCTCGAGGAAATTGCGGACGACGCCCGCTGGGAGGCGGCATTCGCTGTCTCGCAGCCCGAGATCGAGCAGCTTGCCGAAAAGGTTCGGGCGAAGATTGGCTCTGGCCAAACCCGCGATATGCGGATCGAAGACCTGTGAAGTCGAAGCTGGAAGATGAATTTCTTGCCTGCCTGAGACGACTCCCCGATTCCGTCAGGCACGCCGCCCGCAAGAATTATCGACTCTGGCTCGGTTGACGCCGCCCCCAACTTGGTACCAGCCGAGTTGTTAGCCATGCAGGGCCGTGACGCCGCAAAGAAGGTTGACACAAATACTGTTGAAGCGTACACTATCTCAAATAGTCCAAGTCGTGCGGAGCATTTGCAAAACCTGATCGTCGCCATCCTTTCACGTCCATGTGCGAGGCCCATTTCATGAGCACAGGGGAGATTCTCGACGAATTAGTGAAACTGACGCCGGAGGAGCGTCGAGTGATCGCTCGTCGATTGGCTGAACTCGAATCCGGCGCGGTCGATCTGCAAAGTAGGGGCATCGACGCCCGCGAGGCGGCCGAACTGCGGGGCCGGCTCGAGCGTTTCGCGGATGACTGGGATAGCCCCGAGATGGCCGCCTACGACAACTACGATGCCGCCAAAACCTCCGTGTAATCGCGGCGACGTCGTGCTGGTGTTGTTTCCGCACTCGGACCTCAAGACCGCCAAGACGCGGCCGGCGGTAATAGTTCAGGCTGACACCCTCCAAAGCGGAATGCCACAGGTAATCGTGGCGATGATCAGCGGTCGAATGTTCCGCGCGGGTCACCCGAGCCGAGTCGTTATCGAAAAGAATTCGACGCAAGGCCGTCGATCAGGCCTGCTCGGTGACTCGGTCATCATGGCGGACAATCTGGCGACCGTTGCATTGACCGTGATCGATCGCGTTATCGGTTCGGTCGCAATGCCGGAAATCGATGACGCCCTCCGTCATACGCTCGGCCTGTAGCCACCGCCACCGTGCGCGACGTCTCGATCAGCGGCGTCCGGCGGGCCGGCGAAGCGGAGGATCTCCCACTCGGCCGGCTGGTGAAGGTCGTCGAACTCACGCCTCATCCCGACTACCCGAAGACGGCCCCGAAGGGCGGCACGGGCAGCGGGGATTTGGCTGCGAAACGATGCGGCCACTGGCCCAGCCGCCGAGCAGCCCGCCCCGCGGTGAACGCGCGGCCACCACGAAGTCCTACCGTCCCCGCGCGGCGGCCGCTCTGATGTCTTCTTCAGCCCAGCCGAGGTGGGCGAGCATCGCCGCCTCGGCCGCATCCGGATCGTGCCGGGCGACGGCGGCCAGAATCGCCGCGTGGCCGACGATCGCCGGCTCAGGTCCGGCCGTCCGGATCGTTCGTTTCCGCGACTCCACGAGCAGGCGGCCGAGCGTCTCCAGGAGCACGGTGAACACCGGATTGCCCGTCGCGACGGCCAGCAAGTTATGGAATCGCACATCGGCCGCCACGCGGGCATCGAGGTTCTTCGCCTGCCGGAGTTCGTCGATGGCCGCTTCGAGCGCGGCGATCTCGTCGGCCGACGCCCGGCTGGCCGCATGCCGTGCGATCGCCGATTCCAGAGGCCGGCGGGCCTCCGTGAGTTGAAGGAGCGAGAGTTGCGAGCGCTGCAGCAGAAGCCGGAGCGCGTCGGCCGTCGGCCCTGAATCGACCCGCGCCACCCGCGGCCGGGCCCCCTGCCGCATCTCGACGAGCCCTTGCGACCGCAGACTGCGCATCGCCTCGCGAATCACGGTTCGCGAGATCCCGAGCGCCCGGGCGAGATCTCCCTCGCTCGGCAGCGTGGTGCCGGGAGGATGGGAGCCCGTCACGATCTTGCCGCGCAGGTGCTCGATCACCTGCTGGACGAGGTCGCCCTCGATGGCGGCGTTCCCCGCCACGGCCAGCCGGGCCTTGCCAGGAGGGCGTCCGGGGCGACGCCGGCGCAGGGGTGGTCGGGGCATGCGGCAGTGTTTCTGGAGGGACGGCTCGACGCGAGGAAGGCCTCAAACACGCATCGACTGGCACGCTTATATGATAGCCTGCAGGCGGCCGTTGCTCACGCGGTCGTCCAAGAACCCCCGCAGGCAGCTCGATGCACAAAGTCGTGATCACCGATTTCATCGCCGACGATCTCGCCCCCGAGAGAGAAGCCCTTGCCGGGCTGGCGACGGTGGAGGCGTTCGACGCCTTCCATGAAGACCAGTTCGTCGGCCGGATCGAGGACGCCGCCGCGATCATGATGTATCACAACATCCGGCTGACGCGGCCCACGATCGAGCGGCTCGAGCACTGCCGGCTGATCGTCCGCTGCGGCGTGGGCTTCGACAACGTCGATCACGCCTTCGCCCGCGAGCGGGGGATCACGGTGGCCAACGTGCCCGACTACGGCACCGAGGAGGTGGCCGACTCGGCGATCGGGATGATGCTCGCCCTCACCCGCGGCATCCACCAGTTCAACACGCGGCTCCGCGACCGGCCCGACCCGTGGATGTATCACGTGTTCTCCCCGCTGCACCGCCTGCGCGGGCGGACGTTCGCGATCGTCGGCCTCGGCCGGATCGGCATCGCCACGGCCCTGCGGGCCAAGGCGCTCGGGATGGACGTCGCGTTTTTTGACCCCTACCGACAGGACGGGTTCGACAAGGCCCTGGGCATCCGGCGGGTCGAGTCGCTCGAGGAACTGTTCAGCGAGGCGTTCGTGCTCAGCCTCCACTGCCCGCTCACGCCCGAGACGCGGCACCTCGTCAACGCCGAGTCGCTTGCCTGGCTGCGGCCCGGGGCGTATCTCGTGAACACCGCCCGTGGGGGTGTGGTCGACACAGCGGCGATCCCAGCGGCGCTCGCCTCGGGCCGGCTCGCGGGCGCCGGCATCGATGTCTTGCCCCACGAGCCACCGGCTGCTGACGACCCGCTGCTTGTCGCCTGGCGGGATCGCAGCCATCCGGCCTACGAGCGGCTGATCATCAATCCGCACGCCGCGTTTTATTCCGAGGAGGGCCTGCTCGACATGCGCGTCAAAGGCTCCGACGCCTGCCGCCGTGCGCTCCTGGGGCAGCCGCTCCGCAACGTCGTGAACTGATCGCACCGCCGGAAAAACGTAAAGGAGCGGTATCCGGGAGCAGTGACCATCAGCGACCGGTCGCCCATTGCCGCCGCCGCGAGTACGGCCGATGCAGGACGTGGGGTGACGCGATCGTCACGAGGACAAACCATGCCGCCTGCGCAGCCGGCCTCCGCAAAACCTGAATGACCGGTGGGCCCTGCCTGAATGCAGGCAATGAGCCTCCGCGGCATGATTCCAGGCGTGAAGCCCCGTCCCTCCTGGAAATCCATTCCGATGACATGCGTCCGCATCGGCCTTCTGCCCGCCGTGATCCTGCTTGCGCTTTCGCTCGTGACTGCCGCGGCGCAGGCCGCCGACGTGCCCCGGCCGCTTGTCGATCTGCCCTTTGCTGGCAGCCTCGGCAACGTTGGTTCGATCGGCGGCGAGGCGACGATCACGACACATGTGCCCGCCGATGCGGCGGCCTTCGAGGATTGGCGGCTGGGCGGATGCCTTGACCTCACGGCCGCGTCGCGGCACGGCGGCGCGCCCGGCGTCGATACCTCCCCGGCCGGGAGCAGCGTGGTCTTCAAGAGCGACAAACTCGCTGGCCTCGATGCATTCTCCATCCTTATTTGGTCGCGGCAGGCGCCGGCCGTCGAAGGGCCGAGCCCGCGGCTGGCCTGGGCTGATCGCGGCTGGGATCTCGTGCCGGCGCCGCGAGGGTTTTCGGTGAGCCTCGCCCTCTCCGGGAGCATGACTCCGTTTTCCTTCGTGGCCCCCCGCACCTTTCGCGACCGTCTGGCATTTCCTGCTGCCGACGAGTGGCGATTCACCGCCGTCACGGTCGGCAGCGGCACGGTGCGCGGCTATCTGGGGGGGCTCGACCGGCCCGTCACGCCGCTTCTCGGTGAGCAGCCCGTCACCGGCCCTCTGCCACCCGCCTGGGGCGCCGTGACGATCGGCAACATCGCCGGCGGCATCCGTCCATTCAAGGGCTGGATCGGGCGGTTTCGCATCTACGGCACGGCCCTGCCTGCCGCAGACATCGCCGCCATCCACGCGGGCGACATCGCTACCGCGGCGGCGACCGTGGCCCGCCTCCCGCCGCCGCGGCCCGAGCCCACGCGGCCGCCCGTCCTCAAGCGGTCCGCGATCCCATTTTCCACTCGGTGGGAGCGGCCCGACGCGCTCCCCACGATGCAGTCGTTTCACGCCACCGACTTGCTCTGGGTGTATGGCATCAAGAGCGAGTTCGTGCAGGCGGTGCACGCTGCCGGCCTGCGCTACCAGGGCACCCTCAACGGTCTGCAGGGCACCGAGAAGGCCACGCCCGGCCCGTCCAACGCCGGCGACACGAGCGGCCGCCACGAGACGTTCGATGGTGAGAAGAACATGCCGTCGTGGATGGTCACGTTCAAGCCACCGCACTACACCGGTTGCTGCAATCAGCCGGCGTTCCGCGAGTTGTTTTTCACTGCCGCGAAGAAGCAGGTGGAGATCGGCGTCGACATGCTTCACGTCGACGATTCAGCGATCAACGCCTCGTGGGTGCGGCACGCGGCCGTCTGCTTCTGCGACGCCTGCCGGGCTGGGTTTCGCGACTATCTCCGCCGCGTGC